>CAZFOT010000095.1:0-12543 GCA_964520365.1 uncultured Hydrogenophaga sp. | reverse complement strand
GCCGTCCCCCCTCCAAGCGCCGCAAAGCGGCGCGCCAGAGAGGGGGGAAGCCGCGTCAGCGGCGCAGGGGGGTGTTTTACTTCTTCATCAAGCCGCCAAGCATGCCCATGAGGTCGCCCGCACCCGGGCCCTTGCCGCCAGCGCCGCCCAGCAGGGCACCCAAGGCACCCAGGCCGTTGTCGCTGGGCAGTTGTCCCTGTGGCGTGAGCCGGTCGATCAGGTCGGGCAACAGGTCGGCCATGGTGCTGGAGGCCTGCTGCGTGCTGCCGCCCATCTGTTTGGCGATCATGCTCAGCAGGTCCGGGCCGAGCGCGCCGCCCAACTGGTCGGCCGACACGGAACGGTTCGCGCCGGTGCCGATCCAGGACTGCAGCGCGTCACCCAGCCCGCCGGCCTGCAGCTTGGCCAGCAGGCCCTGCAAGCCGCCGGCCTGGTTGACCAGGGCCATCACGATGCCCATGAGCATCTGGGGGTCCAGCCCGCCGGCACCGCCGGATGCCCCGGCATTCGCCGCGCCGCCCGGGCCGCGCGCGGCGTTGCCGGCCGCGCCAATCAGTGCATCCAAGAGTCCCATGTCGTTGCTCCGTTGGTGAAGAAAAAATCCGAAAAGAAAAAACGCGAAGTTTGCGAGCAGATCGGCGGCAGGGCCTGCTTCACCTCATGCATTGTGGGCCGATCGCCGCACCCACGCAAGCCACAGCAAGGCCGCTCCAACGAGGGCCAGCGGCACCAGCGAACCGACGTTCAGCCACTGCCAGCCCCGGGTGGTGACGAGAGCGCCCGAAGCGAACGAAGTGAGGGCCATGGTGGCAAAGACAAAGAAGTTGATCGCGGCCTGCGCGCGGTCTTTTTCCTCGGGCCTGTAGGTTTGAAGCGACAGCGTGGTGCTGCCTGTGAACAGGAAGTTCCAGCCCACACCCAGCAGGAACAGCGCGATCAGGAACTGGTGCAGGTCCACGCCGGAGAGAGCGATCGCCACGCAGGCGACGTTGAGCGCCACGCCCACGCCCATGATGGTGAGCGTGCCGAAGCGCTTGATCAGGTGGCCGGTGAAGAAACCGGGCGCGAACATGCCGATCACATGCCATTCGAGCACCAGCGCCGCGTCGTCGAACGCGAAGCCGCACACCTGCATGGCCAGCGGCGTGGCCGCCATCAGCAGGTTCATCACACCGAAACCCAGCGCCGCGCCCGCGGTGGCCACGATGAAGACCGGTTGCTTCATGATCTGCGCCAGCGGCCGGCCGGCGCTTGCGCCCGGTTGCCGGGGTGGCACCGGCGGAAACCGCATGAAGGCCATCATCGCCATCGACACCAGCGCCACCGCGGCCAGCGCCAGGTAGGCGCCGGCGAACGGCACATCGAGCAGGCCGCGCGTGCGGCTGGCCAGGTTCGGCCCCAGCACCGCGCCCACCAGGCCCCCCGCCAGCACCAGCGAGACCGCCTTTTCCCGGAACGCGGGCGCGCTCAGTTCGGCGGCTGCGAAGCGGTAGAGCTGGCCGTTGGCGCTGTAGTAGCCTGCCACCACGGTCGCGGCCACGAGCATCCAGAAACTGCCGATCCAGGCCGCCCAGAAACACAGCAGCGCCGAAGCGAACGCCACCAGCAGGCCGATCTGGAACGAACCCTTGCGGCCGAACGCGGTCTGCGTGCGCGCCACCAGGGGCGTGGACAGGGCGCCCCCGACCACATAGCCCATCACCGGTAGCGTGGCCATCCAGCCCAGCGGCGCCAGCGACAGGCCCACCAGGCCGTTGATGGCGATGAACACCACGTTGTTGGTGAGGAACAGCCCTTGCGCGGCCGCCAGCAGCCAGAGGTTTTTATTCATAAGTCCACGTTTATACAGCGATGGGGACGGGTTGAATGAAGCGCCCCCCGACCAGGGGCATCAAGGGTCCGGCCCTGCCGGCCCGAGATGTCGTCCCCCCTCCAAGAGCGCCCGAAGGGCGCGTTAGAGAGGGGGGAAGCCGAGTCAGCGGCGCAGGGGGGTGTTCAGCACTCTTTGCGGAAGACGGCGGTCACCGCCAGATCGGCCCGGGGCCGCAGGACGGCGCGTGGGGCCGCCTGCGACAGGCCTTCCCAGCGGTCGAACGCGAAGCAGGGCGCGGGCAATGCCTCCAGTTCCAGTGGGAGACCCTTGATGTAGCGTCCCGACCAGGGGTAGGGCGCTTCTCTGGACGGACCCGGCGTGCGGTCGTCGATCGTGAGCGTGTTCACGCGCACGCCACCGTGCGCCGGGTCCGAGAGGTGGACGTCGAGGCGGTAGTCTCCTTCGTGGCCGAAGAACTGCGCCAACTGCTGGCGCTGCACGGCGGACCGGTCCTTGGCGAAGCGCTGCATGAAATCCACCCGATCGGACCAGTCGCTCACGCTGGGCGGGATCTTCCACCGTTGCTGGTGGCGGGGCACTTCGGATTCGATGAGGGCGCGCACCTCCGCGATCACGGCATGGGCGCGATCCTCGTGCAGGTGCGTGTTCAGCAAGTCGCTGAAGCGGATGACGAACGCTTCCTCGAATTGCGGGTTGCGCAACAGGGCGCGAAAGAGCACGTGGGTGGATGTGCGGGTGCGGGGTCTTTCCGGGTCATAGGCACGCCGGACCAGGCGGTGCAGCGCGTTCGAGGCGACGGTGTGGAAGCCCATGTCCATGTCGAACATCATCCAGCGCCAGCGGCCGTCGTGACCGGGCGGGGCATCGCGCGCGGGCGACTCCGTGCGCAGGCGCCAGTACCGGATGTTGTTTTGGGGCCAGTCGGCGTTGGCAGCGTAGAGGTTGGCGATGACGTAGTCGATGAAGCCATCGATGTCGATCTGCCCGGCCACGCGCGCGTAGTGGCGCGCATCGGCCAGCGAATGGCTCTCGACGAACGCCATCAGCGCGTTCCAGTGTTGCTCGTCGCCTTCGTCGGCGCCCTCCTGGTCCATGACGTCCAGCCGGTCTTCGTCCACCCCGTGGACGCGCGCCAGGTAGTGCTTGTCGTGGTACTCGCGCAGGTTGAGCAAGCCCCAGTACTCGCCATTGAGGAACACCACCGTGGGCTGGTGGGCCTGGGTGTCGAACCGCAGGCCGCCCATCATGCGCTGGATAGCGCCGTCGCGCATCATCGCGTGATAGAAGTCGTTTCCCGCATTGCGCAGCAGCAGGCGCTTGTACTTTTGCTCCTTGTCACCGAAAAAGGCATGCTTCATGGTTGCCTTGCCGTATTTCTTGCGTGCATACAGGCGCAGCGACTTGCTTGGCGCGCCCCGGTTGGAGCCACCATGGACCCGTACTCCGATGTCCTGCGCCACCGAGGCGCGGGATGGCGTGACGCGATCGGAGAAGTACTCGAAATGGGCCGGTATCTCGACACCGCGCTGCCGCCAGTTGGCCGGGGCACTGCCCAGCGCACTTTGCTGGCCGGTTTCTTCCCGAAAGCGGTCGTGTGTCTGGCCCGCCACCAGGATCCCGCGTTCGTAGCCGAACAGGGACGGCTCCGGCGCGACGATGGACACCACGGGCAGTTCGAAGGTGTTCCGGGGCATGAGGAAGTAGGTACCGGTGCTGATGCCGCCAAGGGCCTGGCCGTTTCTGAACGCCGCGGCGCGCACGACCGTGGCTTTCAGGAGATCGGCCGGTGGCGTGGGCTCGAACCTCGGCAATCGGGGTGCCGGCGCGGGGTCGCTGCCCGAGACGCGCTGCCACCATCCCGTGACGTCCGCGACGACCTGGTTGGCGCGTTCGACGTGCCTGTTGATCGATTGCTTGAGCGGACTCAGTGGCGCCAACTTCGGAAAGTAGGTCGGCGGGCCGCTGAGCAAGGTGGTGTTGATGCCCGAATAGCGGTCGGGCTCGGGTGTCCGGTCGGCGATCCGGATGGGCTCGGCGTAGCGATGGGACCGGAAACGGGCTTCGAGAAACGGTCCGAAGGGGTCGGTGCGCCGGTACGAATACAGGTTCTTGTAGCGGTAGGTGCTGCCCCTGGTGTTCGAGGGGTCGGGGTCCGAGCCATCGAGCGTGTAGTAGATGGTCGCGCTCTCGTCCGGATGCGACAGGCGCAGGGAAAACGGCTCGCCATGAAAGCCGGAAGGGTGCGAGAACACGACCTGGGCGCTGCCGGATGCCTCGGATGCCGCCGGGCGTGCTTCGCCGCATGCGATCAGCAGGATGGCCAGCGTCGCGCAGGCCAGATGACGGAGGATTGCGTTCATTGTCTGGATCAGTGGGGAAAACCGGGTGGGCCGATGTGCGAGGCATGGCGTCGTGGCCGGCGCTTGCATCGGTGTCAGCTCATGCGCCGGATCAGGTTGGCGGTGGCGGTGAAGCGGCTGGCGCGGGGCGTTTCGCTGGTCAGCGACAGGCCCACGCAGTACTTGGAGCAGCGCGGCACGGGACGGATGCGGTGCGCCAGCAGCAGTTGGTCGACCCCGCTGCGGCCCTTCTCGGACTTGACCTCCATGATCCAGAGGGCGTCGCTCGCCTCGAAGACCCGGCCTTCCCGCACGAAGCGCAGCCGGTGGTCCAGCGTGATACGGACCGGCGCGCGCCGCGAAACCAGGGTGACGCGCTCGTAGCCCACCTGGATGGCCGACTCGTAGGGGGCCGCGGCGATGCGGTGCGGATGGTGCTGGAGCTTGCTGTCCAGGTAGTTCCTCAGCTCGGTCGTGAGCGCCGCGTTCATGAACTCCGCGGATGCCACCCGTCGCCGGTACTTCCGGGTCTGGTTGCCGCGATCCTTGAGCTTGACCTCGAAGTAGGTCTGCTGCGTGTCCGCATACTGCCGGAAGCGCAGCTTGAGCCGGTGGCGCCGGCTCTGGTTGTGGTCGCGGAAACAATGGCGGTCTTCCGTGTCCAGGTAGATGCTCTCGTACTGGAACCGGTGGCGCCCGTCGATCTCCAGCAGGTCGCATTCCGGCGCCAGCGCCAGCAGCACGTCGGCCAACTGGGCGCTGTTGAGCAGGTACTTGTTGTCCCGGCGCGTGAGCAACTGGGCCCTGGCGTTCAGTTCCTCCAGGCCGATTCGCGAAAAGCGTTCGAAGATCGCGGACAGAGCCATCACTGGAACCGGTAGTCGACCTCGACCTGAATGACTTCGGTGACGTAGCACACGCTCAGGATGCGATAGGACAGCACCTCCACGCCCAGGCGATGGGACAGCACCTCCCTGAGCGTGCCGGGGTTCGACATGAAGCCCTCCGGGATGGTGTCCAGACGCACCGTGGCCTGGTTGACCGACTTGAGGATCTCCGGGTGGTCGATGATGTACACCGCCACCAGCATGAGCAGGATCATCAGCATGACGAACGGCATGCTCGTGCCCTGGATGGCGCACACGACGGCGATCGAGATGCTGCCGAAGAAGTACGCGATGTCCGACTTGCTGATGGGCTCCGAGCGCAGCGTGAACAGCGCCAGGATGGCGAACAGGCCGAAGCCGGCGGCCAGGCTGAACTCCAGGATCGACAGGATCGACAGCACCGCGAAGGTGAAGATGTTGAACAAGGCCGCCGAGATGGCGGTTTCCTTGTGCTTGTAGCGCGTGTAGTAGATGGCGAAGATCAGGATCACCATGGACACCAGGTCAATGGCAAACCGGCTCACCAGCTCGACGTAGTCGATGGATGGCATGTTCATGTTCTGGTTGTCGATATCTTTTGGTGATCGCTCGCTCGCGCGGTCCATCGACCCGGCTCGTGCTTCACGAGGCGCCCTTTCCCTCCCAGGCATGCAGGCGTCCGATGCAAGACCACCGCCGTCCAGCCACGCCGGACATCGCCGCGCCGGCAAGGACAGCAAATTCTGCGCCTGCCATTATCGCTCGTCGTGGGTGAGTGCCGTGAACAGGGCCGCCAGCGCGGCGGTTTCGGCCCGCAGGACGCGCGGACCGAGGGTGACCGGCAGAAAACCGGCAGCGCGGGCCAGGGCGTCCTCGCCGTCGCTGAGGCCGCCTTCCGGACCGCTGAGAAACGTGACGGGCGCTGCCGATCCGGCGGCGCCCAGCGCATGGGACAGCGGCATCGCACCGGGCGCGAGCGAGAGCACGCAGCGCAAGGTGTCCGCGTGCGGGCTCGCGCGCAGCCATTCGCCCAGGTCGCGTACCGCGTGCACCGAGGGCACCCGGTTGCCGCCGCACTGCTCGCAGGCGGCCACCGCCACCGAGCGCCAATGGGCTTGCTTCTTCAGCGCCCGCTCGCCGCCGAGGCGCAGCACGCTGTGGGCGGTGTGCAGCGGCTGCACGCTGCGCACGCCCAGCTCGGTGGCTTTCTCGACCAGCCAGTCCATGCGGTCGTTGGCGGGCATGCCCAGGGCCAGGTGCACGGCGCGAGGCGGTTCGCGCTCCGTGCCGCGGTGCTCGCCGATGGCCACGGCCACGTCGCTGCGCCCCATGCGTTCGATGCGGGCTTCCCATTCCCCGCCCTCGCCGTCGAACAGCGTGATGGCATCCCCGGGCTGCAGCCGCAGCACCTGCACGTGGCGCGCGGCGTTCGGCGGGAGTGCCAGCGAGGCGCCGGTGCTCAGGGCTTGCGGACAGAAGAAGCGGGGCATGGGCGCGCCCGCTCAGACGCGTCCGAAGGCGAAGCCCGAGGCCGCCTGCAGGCCCTCGACCTCGTCGATCAGCTTGAGCAGCGGGCCGAGTTCGCGGTAGCGATGGCAGGTGTTGCGGATGTAGTGGATGAAGCGCGGCGCGTCGGCCAGGTACTTGGGCTTGCCGTCGCGCAGCGTGAGGCGCGCAAAGATGCCCGCCACCTTCAGGTGCCGCTGCAGGCCCATCCATTCGACCGAGCGGTAGAACGCGCCGAAGTCGCTGTGCCAGTCCTCGAAGTCCATCAGGCCGGCCTTGCGTGCCTGTTCCCAGTACCGCACAGTCACGTCGATCACGAAATCCTCTTCCCAGCTCAGGAAGGCATCGCGCATCAGGCTGGCGATGTCATAGGTGATGGGGCCGTGCACCGCGTCCTGGAAATCGAGCACGCCGAGCTGCTGCGCAGGGCCGTGGGAACGATCCGCCGCCGGGCCGCCCCAAGGCGAACCAGCCTCCCTGGAGACCATCAGATTGCGTGGCATGAAGTCGCGGTGCACGTACACGTTGGGTGCTGCGAGGTTGCGCCGCACGACGCTGTCGAAAGCCTTCTGCAGGACCTGCGCCTGGCCGGCATCGAGCGCGAACCGGCGGTGTTCCCGCAGGTACCAGTCGGGGAACAGCTGCAACTCGCGCCGCAGCAAGGCCTCGTCGTACGGCGGCAGCACGCCGGGCCGGCTCGCGAGCTGCCAGGCCAGCAGGCTGTCCACGGCGGCCATGTACTGGGCATGGTGGGCCTGGGGATTCGCCGGGTCGATCACCTCCAGCAGCGTGCGCTCGCCCAGGTCGCTCAGCAGCATGAAGCCCTGCGCCTCGTCCCAGTCGAGCACCTCGGGCACCCGCAGGCCGGCGTCGCGCATGAGTCCGGCCACCCGGACGAAGGGCCGGCAGTTCTCGTGCTCGGGTGGCGCATCCATGACGATGTGGCTGTGGCCGCCGGTGGCATCGATGCGCAGGTAGCGCCGGAAGCTGGCGTCGGCCGAGGCCGGGCGCAGCGTCTCGGGCAGCAGCCCGCGTTCGCCGGACAGGCCCGCGAGCCAGGCGTCGAACCGGATCCTGCGCTGGGCATCGGGCCAGGAAACGGTGTCTGCGGGGGTCATGGCGTCTTTCGCGGTGGGCATCGGAAGAGAGGCGTTGGCTGCATGGCGCGGGCCTTGGTGCGAAAGAAAATGGACATAGGATAATCTTCCTGATTTTACAAACCCGACGCTCGGCAGTTCATGCGGTGCGAAGCCACTTTCGCAGCCGCCACCGTTGTGTGTTCACCGGCCGCTTTTCGCCATACACCGCCTTGAAACCCGCCAAGACAAACCCGACCCGCTCTATCGCGATCACGCCGCTTGCGCGCAGCCTGCGCGGCGCGCTGTCGGTGCTGGCATTGGGTGGCACATGCCTGCCGAACGCCCTCGCGCAGGCCGGCGACGAGCAGGCGGCTCCGCCGGCGGTGCGGCTGCAGGCCAGTCCCCTGATGCAGGAGAACCTGCCGCCCGAAGTGAAGGAGCAGACACCGACCTTTGTCTCTGGCGAGCAGCTCGAAGGCAAGACCGACGGCATCACCGTGATCGAGGGTGCCGCCCAGCTGCGCCGCCACGACACCGTGATCCGCGCCGACCGGCTCGAATTCGACCGCCGCACCAACGACGCCAAGGCCACCGGCAACGTGCTGATCAACCGCAACGGCGACCGCTTCGAAGGCCCCGAACTGCAGATCAACACGGACACCAAGGAAGGCTACTTCGAGCAGCCCACCTTCTCGCTGCCGCGCACCGACGGCTTCGGCGAGGCGAAGCGCGTGGACTTCCTGGCCGACGACAAGCTGCTCGCGCACGAGGCCCGCTACTCCACCTGCCCGCGAACGCCCGGCCTGAGCTGGGCGCCGGACTGGCTGGTGCGCGCCAGCAAGATCGAAATCGACAACGTGGAAGAGGTGGGCACCGCCACCGGCGGCGTGCTGGAGTTCAAGGGCGTGCCGTTCCTGGCCGCGCCCTATCTGAGCTTTCCCCTCACCGACAAGCGCAAGACGGGCATGCTGCCGCCGTCCCTGAGCATCGACAGCCAGAGCGGCGTGCAGGTCACCACGCCCTACTACCTCGATCTGGCGCCCAACTTCGACGCCACGCTCTCGCCCACCGTCATGAGCAAGCGCGGCGTCGATCTCGCCGGCGAGTTCCGCTACCTGCAGCCCAGCTATACCGGCCAGGTGCGCGCGGCCTACATGCCCTCGGACCGCTTGCGCGACACCGACCGGTGGGCCTATTCGTACCAGCACGTGCAGCGGCTCGAACCCTTTGGCGCGGGCAGCAGGCCCTTGGGCCTGCGGGTCAACCTGAACCGGGTCAGCGACAACAACTACTGGCGCGACTTCCCCCGCACCGGCACCTCGCTGCTGACCCGCCTGCTGCCCAACGACGTGGCCCTGGGCTGGTCGAGCGGGCCCTGGTCGGTGAATGCCGGCGCCTACACCTGGCAGGCCCTGCAGGACGAGGACTCCCGCTTCACGCCGCCCTACGACCGCCTGCCCTCGATCGGCGTGACCTACCGGAAGGCCAACGAAACCATCGCGGGGCTCTCGGGCTGGGATTGGTCGGTTCACAGCAACGTGACGCGGTTCGAGCGCTCGATCCGGGCCACGGCCACCTCCGAGGAGGTCAAGTCCCAGGGCGACCGCGCCCTCATGATCGCCGAGATCACGCGGCGCTGGCAGACGCCGGGCTGGTATGTCCAACCCAAGTTCCGGCTGCACGCCACGAACTACCAGTTCGACAGCGCCATCGGCGGCCGCACCCAGGCAAACCGGGTGCTGCCCACTTTCAGCGTGGACAACGGCCTGATCTTCGAGCGGCCCGCCAGCTTCTTCGGCCGCGACTTCACCCAGACGCTCGAGCCTCGCGCCTTCTTCACCTGGACGCCCTACCGCGACCAGAGCGACCTGCCGGTCTTCGACTCCGCGACCCGGAACTTCAACCTGTCCACGCTGTTCACCGAGAACACCCTGGGCGGCAACGACCGCATCACCGACACGCGCGCGCTCACGCTGGGTGTGAACACCCGCCTGTTCGACGTCGAGAAGGGCGGCGAGGTCATCCGCCTGGGCGTGGCGCAGCGTTACTACCTCGAAGACCAGAACGTCACGCTGCCCGGGCGCGAGCCTGTCACCGAGCGCATCAGCGACCTGCTGTTCGCGGCCCGCGTGCAATGGGACCCGCGGTGGTCCACCGACCTGAACCTGCAGTACAACCCCAAGAGCGAGGAAGTGGTGCGCACCACCGTGGGCGCCCGATTCAACCCGAGCCCGTTCAAGACGCTGAGCGTGGCCTACCGGCAATTGCGCGGCCGCAGCGAACAGCTCGACCTGGGCTGGCAATGGCCGCTCTCCGGCTGGGGCTCGCCCGAACGCGAACCCGTGCCCGGCCGGGCGCTGGGCCCGGGTCAGTGGTACAGCGTGGGCCGCCTCAACTACAGCGTGCCCGACAAGCGGGTCGTCGATCTGGTGGCCGGGTTCGAGTACGACGCCGGCTGCTGGCTCGGCCGCGTGGTGCTGGAGCGCCTGCAGCTGAGCCGGTCCACGTCCAACCAGCGTATCCTGTTCCAGCTGGAGTTCACCGGATTCTCCCGGGTGGGCGCCAATTCCCTCAAGACCCTGCAGGAGCAGGTGCCGCGCTACCGATACCTGCGCGAGGAAGTCATTCAGCCCAGCCGCTTCGAGAACTATGATTGAACGTCGTCCGCATTTCGTTCGCCTCGCGGCGGCCTGTTGCCTGCTCGCGCCGCTGCTCTGGAGCGGCCCGGCCAGCGCCCAGTCGCTGCGACTGCCGAACGCGCCCAGCCCGCTGCGTGCCACCCCCGGCGTGCCGGTCACCGCGGACTTCATCGTGTCGCTGGTGAACTCCGAGCCCGTCACCAACAACGAGGTGCGCCAGCGGATGCGCCGCGTCGAGCAGCAGATGACCCAACAGGGCGTGAGCCTGCCGCCGCGCGACCAGCTGGCGCAGCAGGTGCTCGAGCAAATCCTCTCGGAACGCGCCCTGCTGCAGCACGCCACCGATACCGGCATCCGGGTGGACGAGGCCGCGCTGCTGCGGGCCGAACAATCCGTGGCGGCCCAGAACCAGCTCGGGCTGGAGGAATTCCGCCGGCGGGTGGCGGCCGAAGGCATGGACCTCAACCGCTTTCGCAGCGACCTGCGCAACCAGATTCTTCTGCAGCGCCTGCAGGAGCGAGAAGTGGATGCGAAGGTTCAGGTGTCCGAGGCCGACATCGACGACTATCTGCGCACCCAGCAGCGCTCCAGCGATCCCGCCAACCAGTTGCTGAACCTGGGCCACGTGCTGCTGCTCGTCCCCGAGGGCGCCACCGAGCCGCAGGTGCAGGCCCAGAAGGTCCGTGCCGAGGAGGTGGCGCGGCGCGCGCGCGAGGGCGGTGACTTTGCCGCGCTGGCCGCCGAGTTCTCGGACGCCGCCGAGCGCGCCAACGGCGGCGTGCTGGGGCTGCGCCAGGCCAGCCGCCTTCCCGAGTTGTTCGTGACCGCCACCCAGGCATTGCCGGTGGGCGGCATTGCAGGCCCGCTGCGCAGCGCGGCCGGTTTTCACGTGCTCAAGGTGCTGGAGAAGCGGCAAGCCGGCCTGCCCGACGCCAGCGTGGTCCAGACCCGGGCCCGGCACATCCTGTTGCGTCCCGGCCCCCAGCTCACCGAGGCCGCCGCCATCGAACGCCTGGGCCAGTACCGCCAGCAGATCGCCGCCGGGCAGGTCAGCTTCGAGGCGCTGGCGCGCGAGCACAGCCAGGACGGTTCGGCGCGCCAGGGCGGCGACCTGGGCTGGACGGCGGCTGGCCAGTTCGTTCCGGAGTTCGAGGAAGTGATGAACCAGTTGCGTCCCGGCGAGGTGTCGCAGCCGGTGGTCTCGCGCTTTGGCGTGCACCTGATCCGTGTCGAGGAGCGGCGCGAGGCCGAGTTGAGCCAGCGCGAGCAGCGCGAACAGGTGCGCGTCCTGCTGCGTGAGCGCAAGGCTCGGGAGGCGCTGGACGTCATGGCCCGCGAAGTCCGCGCCCGCGCCTACGTGGAGAACCGGGAACCCCCCCGGCCGTGATGACCGGGCCGGCATCGCCTGTGGCGGGCGTGGCATGAAACACGTCGCCCGCAAGCGGTTTGGCCAGCATTTTCTGACCGATGCCGCCATCATCGAGGCGATCGTGCGCGCCATCGCGCCCCAGCCTGGCGATGCGATGGTCGAGATCGGCCCCGGCTTGGCCGCGCTCACCCAGCCGCTGGTCGAGCGCCTGGGCCGGCTCACCGTGATCGAACTCGACCGCGACCTGGCCGCGCGCCTGCGCGAGCACGGCCAGCTCGACGTGATCGAGTCGGACGTGCTGAAGGTGGACATCACTGCCCTGGCGAAGCGCATGTGCATGGGGGTGACGGCCGACACCGCCGCCGGGCCGCCCCAAGGCGGTGTCAGCCCCCTCGGGGCGCTGAGGCTGGTGGGCAACCTGCCCTACAACATTTCCACGCCGATCCTGTTCCATCTGCTCGGTCACGTGGACGTGGTCCGGGACCAGCACTTCATGCTGCAGAAGGAAGTGATCGACCGCATGGTGGCGCGCCCGGCCACCGCCGACTACGGCCGCCTCTCGGTCATGCTGCAGTGGCGCTACGCGATGGACAACGTGCTGTTCGTGCCGCCCGAGAGCTTCGACCCACCGCCGCGCGTGGACAGCGCCATCGTGCGCATGGTGCCGCTGGCCGAGCCGCCTCGGATCGATGTGAAGCGTTACGGCGAACTCGTGCAGACCGCCTTCAGCCAGCGCCGCAAGATCCTGCGCAACACCCTGGGCCGCTGGCTCGACGGGCAGGGCTATGAAGGCGGGTTCGACCTGCAACGCAGGGCCGAAGAAGTGCCCGTGAGCGAATACGTTGGCCTGGCCCAAGCCCTGCAGGCATGAAGAATGGCCCCCACGCTCCCCGCTGCGCGTGGTTCGCTGC
>CAZFOT010000094.1:11537-12578 GCA_964520365.1 uncultured Hydrogenophaga sp. | reverse complement strand
GCCAGGGCCGCGAAGGCGCTGGCCAAGGCCCGCGGCTGCCACGTGGTCGGCATCGCCGGCGGGCCCGAGAAGTGCAAGTACGCGGTGGAAGAACTGGGCTTCGACGCCTGCATCGACTACAAGCTGCACCAGGACGCGTACTCGCTGGCCAAGGCGCTGAAGGAAGTGGCGCCCAAGGGCATCGATGGCTATTTCGAGAACGTCGGCGGCATGGTGCTCGACGCCGTGCTGCTGCGCATGAACGCCTTCGGCCGCATCGCCGTGTGCGGCATGATCGCCGGCTACGACGGCCAGCCCCTGCCGCTGGCCAACCCGGCGCTGATCCTGATCAACCGCCTCAAGGTGGAAGGCTTCATCGTCAGTGAACACATGGAAGTCTGGCCCGACGCATTGACCGAACTGGGTGCCCTGGTCGCCGCCGGCAAGCTGCGCCCGCGCGAAACCGTGGCCCAGGGCCTTGCCGCCGCGCCCGAAGCCTTCATGGGCCTGCTCAAGGGCAGGAACTTCGGCAAGCAACTCGTCAAGCTGGTGTGACCCCCCGCGCCGCCTTCGGCGTCACCCCCCAGGGGGCGCCACCGGCGGCCCGGCAAAGCCGGTTCCGCGGTGGCCTGGCTGAAGGCCCCGCTTCTTTTCAGGAGTCGCCATGAACGCCACGCACGAAGTCTTCAATCAGCCCGAGCCACTGGCAGGCGTGAACCTGTTCGCTGGCAACCAGCCGATGCAGGCCGCGCTGAAGTTCAACGCGCCGGCGTTGGACACCGCGCCGCTGCACGTACTTGGCGCCATCGTTGGCAGCGCCGAGATGCAGACTCATGCGCGGCTGGCCAATGTGCACACGCCGCAGCTCAAGACGCACAGCCGCTTCGGCCACCGCATCGACCAGGTGGAGTTCCACCCGAGCTACCACGCGTTGATGGCGGAGGCGGTTGGCGCCGGCCTGCATGGAACGCCCTGGGGGAGCCCTTACCCCAACCCTCTCCCGCCAGCGGGAGAGGGGGCGAGTCACGTGCCTTCACCCCCTCTCCCGCTGGCGGGAGAGGG
>CAZFOT010000094.1:0-11527 GCA_964520365.1 uncultured Hydrogenophaga sp. | reverse complement strand
GGTGCGGCGAGTCCACACCTGCTGCGAGCCGCGGGCTTCATGCTCTTCACCGAGCTGGAACCGTCCATCCTGTGTCCCATCTCCATGACCTACGCGGTCACGCCGGCACTCAAGGACAACCCGGCCATCTACCAGGACTGGGCGCCAGGCCTCACCAGCCGTGCCTACGATCCCGCGCTCAAGCCCTGGCGGGACAAGCCCGGCCTGACCATGGGCATGGGCATGACCGAGAAGCAGGGCGGCTCCGACGTGCGCGCCAACACCACGCAGGCGGTGCCCGCGGGCAGCGATGCATGGGGCCAGCGCTTCAGCGTCACCGGCCACAAGTGGTTCTTCTCGGCGCCCATGTGCGATGCCTTCCTGATCCTGGCGCAGACCGCCAGCGGCCTCTCCTGCCTGTTCCTGCCGCGCGTGCTGCCCGACGGGTCGGTGAATGCCGTCCACATCCAGCGCCTCAAGGACAAGCTGGGCAACAAGGCCAATGCCAGCTCCGAAGTCGAGTTCACCGGCGCCACGGCCTGGCTGGTGGGCGAAGAAGGGCGCGGCGTGCCGCAGATCCTGGCCATGGGCACCATGACGCGGCTCGATTGCGCCCTGGGCACCAGCGGCCTGATGCGGCAGGCCCTGTCCATCGCGCTCAACCACACCACGCAGCGCAAGGCCTTCGGCAAGCTGCTCATCGACCAGCCGCTCATGAAGAACGTGCTGGCCGACCTGGCGCTGGAGTCCGAAGCCGCCACCGCGCTGGCGCTGCGCCTGGCGCGCGCCTTCGACCGCCAGGACGATGCGCACGAACAGGTCATGGCGCGGCTGCTCACGCCGGTGGCCAAGTTCTGGATCTGCAAGCGCGGCAGCCACTTCGCGCAGGAAGCCATGGAATGCCTGGGCGGCAACGGCTACGTGGAAGAGGGCGGCGAGGGCATCATGGCGCGCATCTACCGCGAGATGCCGCTCAACAGCATCTGGGAGGGCGCGGGCAACATCATGGCGCTCGATCTGCTGCGCGCGCTGCGCAAGGCCGACGCAGCCGCCGCGCTGGCGCACGAACTCGCGCCCGCGCGCGGCATGCACCCGGCGCTGGACCACCTGGCCGAGCGCCTGCCCGCGCGCGTGGAGGAAATGGCCACCGAGATGGAGGCCCGCCGCCTCGCGCAGGACGTGGCACTGGCCGTGCAGGCCGCGTTGCTGGCCCAGACCGCGCCGGCCGCCGTGTTCCACGCCTTCTGCGATTCGCGCCTGGGCGGGCACTGGGGCCACAGCTTCGGCTCGCTGTCGTCGGGCACCGACGTGGACGCCATCATCGCGCGCGCCATGCCGCGCTGAGAACAGGGGTTGCCATGCACGCCACCACCTTGCACGACCTGATCCTGCACCACTACCCGATGTCGCCCTTCGCCGAGAAGGCGCGGCTCATGCTCGGCTTCAAGGGCCTGGCCTGGCACAGCGTGCACATTCCCGCCGTGATGCCCAAGCCCGACGTGGTGGCGCTCACCGGCGGCTACCGCAAGACGCCGCTGCTGCAGATCGGCGCGGACATCTATTGCGACACCGCGCTCATCGCCGACGTGCTGGAACACCGCGTGGCCGAGCCCGCGCTGTTCCCGGCCCACGCGCGCGGCCTCTCGCGCCTGGTGGCGCAGTGGGCCGACACCACGCTGTTCTGGGCCGCCATGGCCTACACCTTCGGCGGCAAGGGCGCGGCCAAGTTGTTCGCCAACCGCCCGCCCGGCGAAGGCGAAGCCTTCGCGGCCGACCGCGCCGCCATGCGCGTGAACATGGTGCAACTGCGCCCGGCCGACGCCACCAGCGCCTACCGCAGCTACCTGCGCCGCCTGGCCAACATGCTCGACGACCAGCCCTGCCTGCTGGGCGAGACGGCCTGCATCGCCGACCTCGCGGCCTACCACCCGCTGTGGTTCACGCGGCGGGTCAATCCGGCCATGGCCGGCATCCTGGACGCCACGCCCGGCGTGCTCGAGTGGATGGACCGCGTCGAGGCCATCGGCCACGGCCAGCACCAGCGCATGAGCAGCGCCGACGCGCTCGGCATCGCCCGCGCCGCCGCGCCCGAGCCGATCCCGCCCGGCGAGGCGTTCCAGGACGACCACGGCATCGCCCTGGGCAGCCGCGTCACCATCGGCGCCGAGTCCTTCGGCCCCGAGACCAGCGAAGGCGTGCTGCGCGCGGCCACCCGCACGCGCTACACCATCGAACGCCACGACGAGCGCGTGGGCACGGTGCACGTGCACTTCCCGCGCATCGGCTACGTGCTGAGGGAAATGCGGGTATGAGCCCCCACGCTCCACCGCTGCGCGGGTCGCTGCCCCCCGGGGGGGCTGATCCGGCTTGGGGCGGCCCGGCGCCGGATCGCATGAGTCCCCACGCTCCCATCACCTGGCGCTGCCTGCCGTTCGACGCGCTCAAGCCCGCCGAACTCTATGAACTGCTGCGCCTGCGCACCGAGGTCTTCGTGATGGAGCAGAACTGCGTGTTCCAGGACATGGACGGCGCCGACCCCGCCTGCTGCCACCTGCTGGGCGAGCGCGACGGCGAGCTGCTGGCCTATGCGCGCCTGGTGCCGGCCGCGCTGAAGTTCGCCGAAGCCAGCATCGGCCGCGTGGTCACCGCGCCGGCCGCGCGCGGCAGCGGCATCGGCCACGCGCTCATGCGCGAAGCGGTGCAGGCCCTGCACGGCCTGTGGGGCGCGCAGCCCATCCGCATCGGCGCGCAGGCGCGCCTGCAGGCCTTCTACCGGCAGCACGGCTTCGAGCCCGACGGGCCGCTCTACCTCGAAGACGGCATCGACCACATCGAGATGGTGCGCGCCGCCTGAGTTTTTTCATACACACACAGGAGACACGGATGATCCAGGAATTCAAGGGCAAAACGGCGGTGCTCACCGGCGCCGGCTCGGGCTTCGGCCTCGAATGCGCGCGCATCGGCGCCAGGCTCGGCATGAACCTCGTGCTGGTGGACGTGCAGCCCGACGCGCTGGACCAGGCCACGGCCGAGATCACCGCCACCGGCGTGCGCGTGCTCTCGCGCCGTGTCGATGTGTCCGACCAGACGCAGATGGAAGCGCTGGCCGCGGACGTGCAGGAAACCTTCGGCGCGCCGCACTTCGTGTTCAACAACGCGGGCGTGGGCTCGGGCGGCCTGATCTGGGAGAACTCGGTCAAGGACTGGGAATGGGTGCTGGGCGTGAACCTCTGGGGCGTGATCCATGGCGTGCGCCTGTTCACGCCCATGATGCTGGCCGCAGCCAAGGCCGACCCTGCCTGGCGCGGCCACATCGTCAACACCGCCAGCATGGCCGGCCTGCTCACGCCGCCCAACATGGGCGTCTACAACGTGAGCAAGCACGCGGTGGTGAGCCTGACAGAGACGCTGTACCAGGATCTCAGGCTGGTGAGCGACCAGCTCAGCGCCAGCGTGCTGTGCCCCTACTTCGTGCCCACGGGCATCAGCCAGAGCCACCGCAACCGCCCCGAAGGCATGGCTGATGAAAAGCCCACGCAGAGCCAGCTGATCGGCCAGGCCATGACCGACAAGGCCGTGGGCGCGGGCAAGGTCACGGCGGCCGAGGTGGCGCAGCTCGTGTTCGATGCCATCCAGGCGGACCGCTTCTACATCTTCAGCCACCCGCGTGCGCTGGGCAATGTGCGCTCGCGCATGGAAGGCATCGTGAACCAGACCAACCCGGCCGACCCGTTCCTGGAGCGCCCGGAGATCGGCGCGGGCCTGAAGGCGGCGCTGCGCGCCGTGTAGGTGGAGGGGGCCATGGGCGAAGAAGGCGGCCACGCGCTGTTTCCCACCGCCATCGGCGAGTGCGGCATCGCCTGGGGGTCGCTCGGCGTGCTCGCGGTGCAGTTGCCCGAACCGGATGCGTCCCGCACCCGCGCTCGCCTGCTGAAGGGTTTGCCGCCATTGCCCGATGTGGCTGCGCCGCCGGCGCCCATCCAGGCCGCCATCGAAGGCGTGCAGGCCTTGCTGGCGGGCCGCTCGCGCAGCGACCTGCGCGAGATCGAACTCGACATGGCCCGCCTCACCCCCTTCCAGCGCGAGGTCTATGCGATCGCCCGCGCCATACCGCCGGGCCAGACCCGCACCTACGGCGAGATCGCGCAGGAACTCGGCGACCTGGGCCTGGCGCGGGCGGTGGGGCAGGCCATGGGCCACAACCCGTTCGCGCCGGTCGTGCCCTGCCACCGCGTGCTGGCCGCGGGCAACCGGCCCGGCGGTTTCTCGGCGGACGGCGGCGCGCTCACCAAGCTGCGCATGCTGGCGATCGAAGGGGCGCGGCCGAACGGCATGGCGTCGCTGTTCGACGAGTTTTGAAGGCTGGCCTCAAGTCTCCTTGCGCGCCGCATTGCCCAGGATCAGGCTGCGCCCGGCGAACAGGCCGCCGGCGGCCTCCAGGTCCATGCGGCTGGCATCGCGCCGGCGCATGTCGGACATGATCTCGTCGGCCTCTTCTTCGTCGGCGCCCACGCACAGCACGGCCTCGCGGCCCATCGCCATCGCCGACTCGAAGGTCTCGCGCACCAGGTAGGCCACGTCGGCCTTGCGCAACGCCAGGACGTGTTCGCGGTCGAAGGCGCGCACCAGCAGCTGTGCGTGAGGGAACTCGGCTTTCGCCAACTCGGCGATGCGCGTGGCACCGGCCTGGTCGTCGATGCACACCAGGATGGCGCGCGCGGAGTGGGCGCCAGCCGCGTGCAGAACGTCGGCACGGCAGCCGTCGCCGTAGTAGACCTTGAAGCCATAGGTTTCGGCATCGCGAATCATCTGCACGTTGTTGTCGATGATGGTGATGCTCGCGCCCCGCGCGATCACGCCCTGGCTGGCGATCTGGCCGAAGCGGCCGAAACCGATGACCAGCACGCTGCCGACCTGGTTCTCGACCGCCTCCACGCCGTCCATGGACACGGCGTCGGGGGGCAGCATCCGGCGGTGCGCCAGAACGATCAGCGGCGTCAACGCCATCGACAGCACGATGATGGCCGTCATGTTGGCGTTGACGGTGGCGTCGGTCACGCCCGCGCCCAAGGCGGCGGAGAACAGCACGAAGGCGAACTCGCCGCCCTGGGCCATCAGCACCGCGCGATCGACCGCGTCGGCATGCGAACTCTTCGCCAGCCGCGCCACACCGTAGATGCAGCCGGCCTTGACCACCATCATGGCCAGCACGCCCGCCACGATCAGCGGCCAGTTGCGTCCCACGGCGGCCATGTCCAGCGACATGCCCACGCTGAGGAAGAACAGACCCAGCAGCAGGCCGCGGAAAGGCTCGATGTCGGCTTCCAACTGATGCCGGAAGGTCGAGCCGGAGAGCAGCACCCCGGCCAGGAACGCACCCATGGCCATGGACAGGCCGCCTACCTGCATCAGCAGGGCCGCACCCAGCACCACCAGCAGGGCGGCAGCGGTCATCACCTCGCGCGCCTTGGCGTTGGCCAGCACGCGAAACAGGGGGTTGAGCAGCCAGATGCCGGCCGCGACCAGGGCCATCAGCGCAACCAGTGCCGTGCCAATGGCGGCCCAGCGCGAGGGCTGTGCCTGGCCGGCTGCCAGCGCGCTCAGGTCGGGCGGGGCGATGAAGGCCACGAAAGCGAGCAGTGGCACGATGAGCAGGTCTTCGAACAGCAGGATGGCAACGATCTTCTGGCCGCGCGGCTGGGTCATGTCGCCGCGCTCGCCCAGCAGTTGCATGACGACCGCCGTGGACGTGAGCACGAAGCCCATGGCGCAGACGAAGGAGACCGCCAGCGGGAAGCCGAAGGCCAGGCCAACGCCCGTGAGCAAAAGGCCGCAGACCAGAATCTGAAGGCTGCCCAGGCCGAAGATCGCGCGCCGCAGGCTCCAGAGATGGGCGGGCCGCATCTCCAGCCCGATGACGAAAAGGTACATCACCACACCGAGCTCGGCCGTGTGCAGGATGGTTTGCGGGTCGCTGATGAGGCCCAGGCCGAACGGACCGATGGCCAGTCCCGCCGCCAGGTAGCCGAGCACCGCGCCCAGGCCCAGCCGTTTGAAAAGCGGCACGGCGACCACCGCCGCACCCAGCAGTGTCACCACCTTGAGCAGGTCGCCCGCGCTGCCTTCGATCGCCATGGTGTCATCCTTGCGTATGGATTCCGCATTATGGGGCAGGGCTGCCGCGCCAGACCCCACGCCAGCACCGTCCTCCGGGGTTGGCGACAATCGAGCCATGCTCTTTTCCCGTTATCTCAAGATGGCCCTGATCCTGGGCCTGCTCTCCGCCATCGGCCCCTTCGCCATCGACATGTACCTGCCAGCGCTGCCCGACATCGGCCGCAGCCTGGGCGCCGAGGTCGGCGCCGTGCAGTTCAGCCTGACCGCGTTCTTCCTCTCGCTGGGTGTGGGCCAACTGCTGTATGGCCCCATCTCCGACATGGTGGGGCGCAAGCCGCCGCTGGTTTTCGGCCTGGGCCTGTTCACCCTGGCCAGCGTGGGCTGCGCGCTGGCCACCGACATCCAGACCCTGGTCGCGCTGCGTTTCCTGCAGGGCCTGGGCGCGGCCGCGGGCATGGCGATCCCGCGCGCCGTGGTGCGCGACCTGCACACCGGCGCCGACGCGGCGCGCCTCATGTCGCTGCTGATGCTGGTGTTCAGCGTCTCGCCCATCCTGGCGCCGCTGGCTGGCAGCGGCGTGATCGCGCTCACCGGCTGGCGCGGCGTGTTCTGGGCCGTGGCCCTGGCGGCGGTCGCCGGCCTGGCGCTGGTGTTTGGCGTGCTGCGGGAAACGCGGTCCGAGGCCGAGCGCGTGGAAAGCAGCCTGGGCAGCGCGCTGCGCGCCTATGGCCTGCTGCTGCGCGACGGGCACTACCTGGGCCTGGTCGGCATTGGCGCCAGCGCCATGGCCGGCTTCTTCGTGTACCTGGCGGGTTCGCCGTTCGTGCTCATCAACCACTACGGCCTCACGCCCACGCAGTACAGCCTGGCGTTCTCGTTCAATGCCGTCGCCTTCATCGGCGCGGCGCAGTTCACCGCCCCGCTGGGCCGTCGCTTCGGCCTGGTGCGCCTGGTCAAGACGGCGGCCAGCGCCTCGGGCCTGACCATGAGCCTGCTGCTGGCCTACTACCTCGCCGGCGGCGACCAGCTCGCGGTGCTGATCGCGCTGTACTTCGTGGCCAGCGCCTTCATGGGGCTGGTGATTCCCACCGCCTCGGTGCTCGCGCTCGAGAAACACGGCGCCATTGCCGGCACCGCATCGGCGCTGATGGGCACGCTGCAGATGCTGGGCGGCGCCGCCGCCATGGGCATCGTGAGCCTGTTCGCCACCGGCCAGCCGCTGCCCATGGTGGTGGGCATGGCCACCGGCGCGCTGATCGGCGTGGCGCTGACCTGGATCACGCTCTCGGGCGATTCGCACAGGCACCTGGCCGCCGAGGCGCGCGGGTGACGGTGCCCGACGGCCTGCCCTCGCCCCAGCGCGGGCGGGCCGTGCTGGTGATCGTGCTCGGCATCGCCATGGCGGTGATGGACGGCAGCATCGTCAACCTCGCGCTGCCCGGCATCGCGCGCGAGCTCAACGCCGGCGCCTCGCAGGCGATCTGGGTGGTCAACGCCTACCAGATCGCCTCGCTGGTGATGCTGCTGCCGCTGGCCGCGCTCGGCGACCGCCTGGGCTACCGGCGCGTCTACCTCGTGGGCATGGCGCTGTTCGTGCTCTCGTCGGTCGCGGCCATGCTGGCGACCTCGCTGCCCATGCTCACCGCGGCGCGTGCGCTGCAGGGGCTGGGCGCGGCCGGCATCATGAGCGTGAACACGGCGCTGGTGCGGCTGATCTATCCGAGCACGCGGCTCGGGCGCGGCATGGCGGTCAACTCGATGGTGGTGGCTGCATCGGCCATGGCCGGGCCGGCGGTGGCGGCGGTGATCCTGTCGGTGGCGTCCTGGCCCTGGCTGTTCGCGCTGAACCTGCCGCTGGGCTTGCTCACGCTGTGGATGGGGCGCCGCGCGCTGCCCGCCAACCCGCCGCGTGCCGAGGAGGGCCCCCGGTTCTCGCTGCTCGACGTGCTGCTCAACGTGCTCATGTTCACGCTGGTCTTCATCGGTGCGGAGCAACTGGGCGTGCGCGGTGATGCGGCGCGCAGCGCGTCGCCGCTGGGCTGGATGCTGCTCGCTGCCGGCGTGGCCGTGGGCGGGGTCTACCTGCACCGCCAGTGGCACCTGGCCGCGCCGCTGTTCCCGCTCGACCTGCTGCGCATTCCCGTGTTTGCCTTGTCCATGGGCGCGTCGCTGGGTGCGTTCTGCGCGCAGATGCTGGCCTTCCTCAGCCTGCCGTTCCTGCTGCTGGAGGTGCACGGCCGCTCGCACATGGAAGCCGGCCTGCTCATGATGGCCTGGCCGCTGGCCATCGTGCTGATGGCGCCGGTCGCGGGGCGCCTGATCGGGCGCTACCCGGCGGGCTGGCTCGGCGGCATCGGCATGGCCGTGTTCGCCGGCGGCCTGCTGCTGGTGGGCTTGCTGCCCCGGCAGCCTTCGAGCCTGGACATGGCATGGCGCCTGGCGCTGTGCGGCGCGGGCTTCGCGCTGTTCCAGTCGCCGAACAACCACACCATCGTCACCTCGGCGCCGCTGCACCGCAGTGGCGCGGCCAGCGGCATGCTGGGCACGGCGCGGCTCACCGGGCAGACGCTGGGCGCGGTGCTGCTGGCGGCGATCTACGCGGTGTGGAACCAGCATGACGGCCGGGGCGAGACGATCGCACTGTGCCTGGCGGCGGGCTGTGCGCTGCTTGCGGGCGTGAGCAGTTCGCTGCGCGTTCGGCACTGAGTTTGTCTGCGGCTCAATGGATCGGGATTGACGGAAGCTGCTCCACGGCTTTTGAACGTGATCTTGCTTCGACTACGATGTCGCTCATCGGCCAGAAGGAGTCATTGAGGCCGGTAGCGGCAAAGGGCAAAACATGAAACTAGCTTCGGTTGCAGTCGCCATATCCTTTGTAGTGACTGCGGGTCTGGTCTGGTACGTGAATGCGGCCAACGGATATGCGTTCATGCGCACAGCATCAGATGTCGCAATAGTCGTGGTGTTGGGCGTACTGCCATGGTTCCTCGCTCTCAGGAAGTCTGTCTCCGACGCAACTGATTCGGCCGCGTGGGGTTTCAGCGTGCTGAGCTTGGCTGCCGGCTTGGTACTCCTCGGGACTTTGCCTTCGGGAGATGCTGTGAGCTTTCACTCTGCTCTCCTTCTTGCGGTTGTGTGGGGAAGCTATGGTCTGTCTCGGTTGCTTGCTTCGACCAAACAGAACACGGAGAAATGACACACGGGCGCACCAATAGTCCCCAATCGGAGGTCCGAAATGGGCTCAAAGCCGAAATTGGAGTTTCCCGAGAGCAGACGCTCAGATCCATCACGACAGTGCGTCTGCCGATGGCAGAGCCGATCACGTGGCACGCGTTTTGTAAATCCTTGAGTTTGCCTGTGCACCGGAGCAACCACGCTGGCACCATTGCGCCGCACCGCGGCGCGGCTATCGCAATGCCAACCCCTCGGCCAGCGCCCGCGCCGACAGCGGCGCACAGCCCTCGGCCTTGTTGCTGATCGTCACATAGGCGTTCTGCCCGGCGCCGGTCACGCCGGCGATGGTGCGCACCAGCAGTGCGCGGGTTTCGTCGTCCACGTCTTGGATGCGGTCGTAGGGGCTGTACTCGCGCCGGGCGTCCTCATACCCGTAGGCGCCGTGCAGCGGGTTGAGGTTCCAGCGGCACACCATGGGTCCGGGCCACAGCGCGCGCAGCAGCGGCAACTGGTCGGCCAGGCGCGGCATCTTGGCGTGCAGGCCCAGGCAGTAGGTGGCGCCCGCTTCGCGCAGCACGGCGGCCAGCTCGGGTGCGATGGCGGGAGACAGCCATTCCGGGTCGCGCACCTCCACCGCGATCACGCCGTCGGGTGCCACGGGTTGAAGCGAAGGCTGGGCCCGCAGCAGGGCGCGCAGGCGCTCCAGCAGCAGGGGCAGCCGCTGCAACTGCAGGAAGGGCAGCGGGCTGATCTGGAACACCAGGGCACCGATCTTGTGGCCCAGCCCGGCGAGGGCCGGCGCCACGAATTCCTGGGTGGCCAGCAGCGGGTCGAGGAAGGCGGGGTTGGGCTGCCGGCCCCGGCCGTCTTCGCCGCGCACCTGCGCATCGGTCACCAGGCTGGGCGCCTTCACCACGAAGCGGAAACCGTCCGGCACCTGCGCCGCGTAGCGCGCGTACTGCGCCTCGGTCAGCGGGCGGTAGAAGCCGCGGTCGATGCAGACGCTGCGCAGCAGCGGGTGTTGCGCGTAGGCGTTCAGGCCGTGCCTGGACAGCGTCGCGTCGGGGTAGTCATCGTCGTCCCACACCAGACCCTTCCAGCCCGGGTAGGTCCATGACGAGGTGCCCAGGCGCAGCCGCTCGGGCAGGGCGGCGGCGAGGGCGTGCAGCGCCGCGCCGTGCGGCGCCGGCCGCACCTCGGTGGTGCTGCGGCGCTGCGGGCGCTGCGCCGGCGCGTCCGTGGGGCCGGGGGTGGAGGGCGGTTCGCCGAACAGGTCTTCTTGCATGGTGAAAGGCGCATGTCTCCTGGCACAAGGTCGGGGTGCCAGGCGGACATGGTAGCCCCTGGGGCTATGGCAAACTTGCCCGCTTTACCAGGCCAGGGCGTCAGGGAGCGCCGTTCTCGACATGCAGAAAATCATCGCGCAGATCGCGCAGGAAATCAGGGTAGGCGCCCACCAGGTCCAGGCCGCGGTGGAGCTGCTCGACGGCGGCGCCACGGTGCCCTTCATCGCCCGCTACCGCAAGGAAGTCACCGGCGGGCTGGACGACATCCAGTTGCGCGAACTCGAATACCGTCTGGGCTACCTGCGTGAGCTGGAAGACCGCCGCGCCGCGGTGCTCAAGAGCATCGACGAACAGGGCAAGCTCACCCCGGCGCTGGTCGCCGCGATCGCCGCCGCGCCCACCAAGCAGGAACTCGAAGACCTGTACCTGCCGTTCAAGCAGAAGCGCCGCACCAAGGGCCAGATCGCGCGCGAGTTCGGCATCGAACCCCTGGCCGACAGGCTGTGGGCCGACCCCACGCTGGACCCGGCCATCGAGGCCACCGCCTTCACCCGTGAGCCCGAGGTGCTGGACGACGGCAAGCCCGGCGCGGATTTCTCCACCGTGCCGGCCGTGCTCGACGGCGTGCGCGACATCCTCAGCGAGCGCTGGGCCGAAGACCCGGCGCTGGTGCAGAACCTGCGCGAATGGCTGTGGCAGGAAGGCTTGCTCAAGAGCACGCTGGTGGCGGGCAAGGACGAGAACGCGCCCGAAGTCGCCAAGTTCCGCGACTACTTCGGCTACGACGAACCGATTGCGCGTGTGCCCTCGCACCGCGCGCTGGCGGTGTTCCGGGGCCGCGCGCTGGAAATCCTCGACGCCAAGCTGGTGCTGCCCGAGGCTTCGCCTCCTCTCCCCCTGGGAGAGGGCAGGGGTGAGGGCGCTCCCGCGCGCGGCGCCGCGCCGTCCCTCGCCGAAGGCCGCATCGCCCT
>CAZFOT010000093.1:0-12671 GCA_964520365.1 uncultured Hydrogenophaga sp. | reverse complement strand
CCGAGTCCTCCAGATCGAGGATGGTGGACAGCGCGGCTTCGACCACGAGGTCGCTCACGCCGGCCGGGTCGGTCTTGCCGATCGGGGTGTCGGGGCGGATCTGGATTTCCAGGTGCAGGCCGTTGTGCTTGAGCAGCACGGCGCCGGGCTTGCCGGCATCGCCCTGGAAGCCCACGAACTGGGCCTTGTCTTCGAGTCTGGAGGTCTTTCCGTCGGCCAGCCTGACGACCAGTTCGCCGTCCTTGTTGACCCTGTAGCCGGTGGAGCCGACGTGCGAACCCTTCTTCAGCGGCGCGCACCGGTCGAGCACGTGGCGCGCGTATTCGATGACCTTGGCGCCGCGCCTGGGGTTGTAACCGCCCTTCTTTCCGACCTTCTCGCAGCCCTTGTCCTCGCCGATCACGTCGGTGCCGTAGAGGGCGTCGTACAGGCTGCCCCAGCGCGCGTTGGCGGCGTTCAGGGCGTAGCGGGCGTTGAGGATGGGCACCACCAGTTGCGGGCCGGCCTGCGTGGCCAGCTCGTCATCGACGTTCTTCGTCGTGGCCTTGACCTTGCCGGGCTCGGGCACGAGGTAGCCGATGGTCTGCAGGAACTTCCGGTAGGCCACCATGTCGCGGATCGGGCCGGGGTTGGCGCCGTGCCACTTGTCCAGCTCGGCCTGCAAGCGGTCGCGCTCGCTCAGCAGCGCGGCGTTCTTGGGCGCGAGGTCGGTCACGATGGCATCGAAGCCCTTCCAGAAAGCCGCTTCGCCGACGCCGGTGCCAGGCAGCACCTGCTGGTTGACGAAGTGAAACAGTTCGGTGGCGACCTTCAGGCCGTGGATCGGGATGCGTGCTGTCATGGGATGCTCCATCAGGGCGAAACGAAGTGGCCCGCGCGCGGGCGTTGTGCGTGGGTGAACTGTATTCCACACTTGAGTCGGCATTAAATCGGTTTTTTGCGATTTATCTGTGACTCAAATGGAGGTAATCGATGCAAGGCAAACTTCTTCTTTTTTTCTTGCCGAGGTCTCTTCTGAAAGACGATCGATTTCCCTCTGCTCCGCAGGCGCTCCTGCTCGTGGTGGCGCTCCTGCTCGCGGAGTCCCTGGTGGGCGCTGTGCTCTACGACTCACGCGATCTGCTGGGCATCGCTCCCGATGGACGCGATGCGCTCGTGATCCTGCTGGGCAATGCGGTGATCTTCGTCGCGCTCATGCAGGCCAAAGGCACGTCGTACCGCGATCTGCTCCACCCCTCGCGGTCCTCGATGGGGTCCACGGCGTTGCTCATCGTTCCGCTGGTCGCCTTGCTCATACCGGCGTTGCTCCTGATCTGCGGAGGGGCGACCGACCTGCTGGAGCAGTTGCTGCCGCTCTCACGCTGGGAGGAACAGGCGTTCGATCGCATGCTGAGCGGCAGCCTCCCGGCCATCGTCGCCACCTGCATGCTGGCGCCGGTGCTGGAAGAGATGCTCTTTCGCGGCATCATCCTTCGTTCGTTCCTGCTGCAGTACCCGCGCTGGGCCGCGATATGGAGCTCGGCCCTGGTGTTCGGCTTTGCCCACCTGAACGTCTACCAGTTCGTCGTCGCCACCCTGATCGGCGTGCTGGCCGGGTGGCTCTACGAGAGGACGCGTTCGCTGATTCCCTGCATCGCGCTGCATGCGCTCTACAACAGCGCTGCCACGGCGTCGAGCGCAATCGCACGCACCGGCGACGCCGCTTTCGGCACCGACGCTGGGGAATGGGTGCTGGCCCTGGCGGTCGCCGCCGTCGGCCTGGCCATGCTGGTGCGCCTTCTGCGTCCTCAGCGGCCCAGCTGAGTCAGCGCGGCCTGCAGGCCCGACAGGCCACCGACGCGCTGGTCGTTGATGAATATCTGCGGCATCTGCCGCACAGACGGGCCGCATTTCTCGTAGAAAGCCAGGCGCTCGGCCTCGTCGTCGATCCGGATTTCCTTGAATTCGATCGAGCGGGACTTGAGCAGCATCTTGGCCGACTCGCATTGCGGGCAGGCGGACTTGGAGTAGACGACGATTTGAAGTGACATGGGCGCCAGTTTACGTGGGCTCAGCCCACCCGCCCGCTCAACTGCCGCGCCGCCGCCAGCACCTTGCCCACATGCCGCTCGTCGAAGCGGTGCGCCGGCATCGTGAGCGTGAGCGCGGCGGCGATCGATCCGTCCGCATGGAACACCGGCGCCGAGATGCCCGCCACCTCCGCGAGCCGATCGCCGACGGCGGTCATGTAGCCGTCGGCGCGGATGCGCGCGCCGATGCGCCGCTCGGCTTGCGTGGGCCTGCGGCCGTCGTCGCCCGCGCCGAAGGCCGACAACACGCGCCCGCCCGTGCCCTGATGCAGCGGCAGCACGTCGCCGGCGCGGATGTGGTCGCGCACCGGGTGCGGCGAATCCACGCGGTAGAGGCACAGGCGCGTCTGGTTCGGCGCCTGGCCCTGGCGCACGTGGTAGGCCGCGCTCTCGCCCGTGGCGGCCACGAGCTGGCGCAGCACGGGCATGACGATACGGTCGAGCGAGAACGCCGCAGCGTAGATGCCGTGCAGGCGCGCGACTTCGCCGCCCAGGGCGTAGCGCCCGTCGTCCAGCCGCTGCAGCAGGTGCGCGTGTTCGAGCGAGGCGAGCAGGCGCAGCGCGGTGCTCTTGTAGAGCTGCGTGCGCCCGGCCAGTTCGGCCAGCGACAAGGCCGCATCGCCCGCGCGGAACGCGCCCAGCAGCGAGAGCGCGCGGTCCACCGCGGCGGTGCCGCCGCTGGCGGCGTTGGCATCGGCGATCGAAGGGGTCTGGGCTTTGCGGGGCATGGCGGGGCTCGGGTTGACAGTCCGGGTGTGATCTGCGATTCTTTCAATAGAAAGAATATCGTTCTGTCTAACGAAACGCAAGCAAAACCGCTTCCCCATGCACACAGCCCCCGAAGTCCTCATCAGCGAAGTCGGTCCGCGCGACGGCCTGCAGTCCGTCCAGGCCACCATGCCCACGGCCCACAAGCTGCGCTGGATCGACGCGCTCGTGGCGGCCGGCCTGCGCGAGATCGAGATCGGCTCTTTCGTGCCAGCGAAGCTGCTGCCGCAGATGGCCGATGTGGTGGACGTGGTGCATCACGCCTTGCGGCACCCCGGCATCACCGTGATGGCGCTGGTGCCCAACCGGCGCGGCGCCGAAGCCGCGCTGGCCGCGGGCGTGCACAAGATCACCCTGCCGGTGTCGGCAAGCGAGGCGCATTCGTTGGCCAACGTGCGCAAGACGCCGGCGCAGATGCTCGACGAGCTGCGCGAGGTGCACGCATTGCGGCGCGACACCGCGCCCGGCGTCGCGATGGAGGTGGGCCTGTCCACCGCGTTCGGCTGCACGCTGCAGGGCGCGGTGGACGAGGACGAGGTGATCCGCCTCGCCGTGGCCTGCGCGGATGCGGGCGTGGATGAGGTGGGCCTGTCCGACACCACCGGTATGGCGAACCCGGCGCAGGTGCGCCGCCTGTTCGCGCGGCTGCGCGCCGAACTGGGCGAGCGCGCGGGCGCGGCCCACATGCACAACACGCGCGGCCTGGGCCTGGCCAACTGCCTCGCGGCCTTTGATGCGGGCGTGCGCACGTTCGACGCCTCGCTCGGCGGCCTGGGCGGCTGCCCGTATGCGCCGGGCGCCTCGGGCAACGTGGTCACCGAAGACCTGGTCTTCATGTTCGAGGCCATGGGCGTGCGCACCGGCATCGACATCCCCAAACTCATCGCCGCGCGCGAACCGCTCAAGGCCGGCCTGCCGGGCGAGCCGGTCTATGGCATGACCCCCGAAGCCGGCCTGCCCAAGGGCTGGCCTGCCGCCTGATCTTTTCTTCTTTCCATATGCAAGACACCATCACCACCGATACCCCCCGCAGCCTTCCCTTTGAAGGCATCCGCGTCGTCGAATTCACCCACATGGTCATGGGCCCCACCTGCGGCATGGTGCTGGCCGACCTGGGCGCCGAGGTCATCAAGGTCGAGCCGCCCACCGGCGACAACACGCGCCGCCTGCTGGGCTCGGGCGCGGGCTTCTACCCGCTGTTCAACCGCAACAAGAAAAGCCTGGTGCTCGACCTGCAGTCGCCCGAGGGCAAGGAGGCCGTGCTCCGGCTCATCGCCACCGCCGACGTGGTCAGCGAGAACTTCAAGCCCGGCACCATGAAGAAGCTCGGACTGGACCCGGAGACCCTGCGCAAGCTCAACCCGCGCCTGATCTGCGTGAGCCACAAGGGCTTCCTGCCCGGCCCCTACGAACACCGCACCGCGCTCGACGAGGTGGTGCAGATGATGGGCGGGCTGGCCTACATGACCGGCCGCCCCGGCGACCCGCTGCGCGCGGGCTCCTCGGTGAACGACATCATGGGCGGCCTGTTCGGCGCCATCGGCGTCATGGCCGCGCTCAGCGCGCGCGAGAAGACCGGCGTGGGCGCCGAGGTGCAGAGTTCGCTGTTCGAGAACAACGTGTTTCTCGTCGCCCAGCACATGATGCAGTTCGCCGTCACCGGCCAACCGGCCGCGCCCATGCCCGACCGCATCTCGTCCTGGGGCATCTACGACGTGTTCCAGGTGAAAGACGGCGAGCAGATCTTCCTGGCCGTGGTGAGCGACACGCAGTGGGCCATCTTCTGCGACGCCTTCGGCTACCCCGACCTCAAGGCCGATCCGCGCCTGCTGGGCAACAACAACCGCGTGCGCAGCCGCGACTGGCTCATTCCGCTGCTGCGCGAGCGCCTGGCGCTGCAGAGCGCGGCCGATCTGGCCGCGCTGTTCGAGCGCCACGGCCTGCCGTTCGCACCCATCGCCAAGCCGCACGAGCTGCTGGACGACCCGCACCTGGTGGCCACCGGTGGCCTGGCGCCCATCACCCTGCCCGACGGCGAGCGCGCCGGCCAGACCGCGCCCACCGTGCTGCTGCCGCTCGCGCTCGACGGCGAGCGCCTGGGTGTGCGGCGCAGCCCGCCCCGGCAGGGCGAGCACAGCGCCGAGCTGCTTGCCGAACTGGGCTACACACCCGAAGAAGCCGCCCGCCTGAGCCAGACTGTGGCGAAAACCGGCTGAAAAGTCATCAATCCCGGTCGATTTGTCATTGATCCGCCCATGCGGGTGCAGTAATCTGCCCCGGTGGACAAACTCAAGCAACTCGAAACCTTCGTGGCGGTCGCCGCGCGCGGCAGCCTCACGGCGGCCGCCAAGGCCGAGGGCGTGGCGCCGGCCATCATCGGGCGCCGGCTCGACGGGCTGGAAGCGCGGTTGGGCGTGAAGCTCATGGTGCGCACCACGCGGCGCATCACCCTCACGCACGAAGGCAGCGCCTTCCTGGAAGACTGCCAGCGCCTGCTGGTGGACATCGCCAACGCCGAAGCCAGCGTGAGCGCGGGCGGCGTGAAAGCCAGCGGCCATCTGCGCATCACCGCGCCGGCCGGCTTCGGGCGGCGCCACGTGGCGCCGCTGGTGCCGCGCTTTCGCGAGCTGCACCCAGAGGTGAGCATCTCGCTCAATCTCAGCGACCGGGTGGTGGACGTGGCGGCCGAAGCCTACGACTGCGCCGTGCGCGTGGGCGACCTGCCCGACTCCTCGCTGGTGAGCGTGCGCCTGGCCGACAACCGCCGCCTGTGCGTGGCCACGCCGCGTTACCTGCAGCAACATGGCCGCCCGCAGGCGCCGGCCGACCTGGCGCGTTTCGATTGCCTCACGCTCTCCAGCGACGCGTCGCAGACGCGAGGCTGGGCCTTCGCCGTGCCCGGCGCCGAGGGCGGCGACAGGAACCTGGTGCACCTGCGCCCGGGCGGCCCGCTGGACTGCTCCGACGGCCAGGTGCTGCACGAGTGGTGCCTGGCAGGCTATGGCATCGCGTGGCGCAGCATGTGGGAAGTGGAAGCCGACATCGCCGCCGGCCGCCTGGTCAGCGTGCTCGACGACTTCGCCGCGCCGGCCAACGGCATCTACGTGCTGTTCCCGCAGCGCAAGCACCTGGCCTTGCGGGTGCGGCTGTGGATCGATTTCCTCAAGCACCACTACGGCCAGCCGGACTTCTGGTCGGGCTCGCCCGGATAAGCGCTCCCCGCTGCGCGGGCTGATCGACTACCATCCCGGGCGTCGGCGCGTCAGCGCATGCCGCGGGGCGCGCCGTTTCATTCATTCAATACGCATACATCCACGAAAGGGAGTGCCATGGGTTGGTTCGTCAAGGGTTCTGGTGTGCTGGCGGCTTTGCTGCTCGCCGCATGTGGCGGAGGTGGTGGCGATGCGGTGGCCGAGCCCACCCCCGTCGAGCAATGCGCCAGCGCTGGCGTGGTGCCCAAGATCCGGGGCGGCACGGCCTGCGCGCTGCCGGGCCAGTCGCCGGTGGTGGTTTTCATCGCCACCCAAAGGGGGGGCCCGGGACTGTACTGCTCGGGGACGTTGATCAGCCCCACCCGCATCCTCACGGCCGCGCATTGCCTGCCATCGGATGTGACCCGCGTCTCCGTCCCGGTCTGGCAGGCCGATGGCTCGGCCCGCGAACTTCGGGCCAGCGGCTGGGTCGCGCACCCCGAGTACCAGCAGACCCCGGCCGGCTTCCTGAACGACGTGGGGATCGTCATGCTCTCCAGCCCGCTGCCGGCAACGCCGATGCCGCTGCTGGTGAGCAGCCCGTCCGCCACCGGACAGCAGGTGTTCGTTGCCGGCTGGGGCGGACCGGACTACGAGCTGGCCGTCGGCCACAACCGGATCACCACCGTCAACGCGCTGCACCTGGGTTATGTGTACGACGGCAACCGCGCCAACACCTGCGCCGGCGACTCCGGCGGGCCGATGTACCGGGCCGTGGGCGGCACCCATGGCGTGGTCGGCATCACCTCGTCGGGCACGAACGACACCTGCGAGGCGGGCGACGTTTCGCTGTTCACCAACATCCAGACGCCCAAGGTGCTGGACTTCATCCGCGGCCACGCGCCTGACGCCGCGGTGATCTAGCCACTCCCCCCTGCGCCGCTGACGCGGCTTCCCCCCTCCCTTGCACGCCCTGCGGGCGCCTGGAGGGGGTTGCCTCACGCGTTGCGGGTGGGGCCGGCCAGCAGGTTCGTGTAGAGGTCGGCGCGGCGGTGCGGCAACTGCGTCGCGGCCCGGGCGCTGTCCAGGGCCGGCCGCCGCAATGCGCCGATCAGCAGTTCCATCGTCCGGCCCGCCTGGGCCAGCACCGCGCCCTGCGGCGAGGCCAGCACGCTGAGCCCGCCGTAGACCAGTCCCGGCTCTTCGCCGCAGGCGTTGGCGTAGGCCACATAGAGCCGGTTTTCGCAGGCGCGCGCGGGCACCAGCAGTTGGGGCACCTCGTCATAGGCCCGCATGTTCGCGGTCGGCACCAGCACCGCGTCCGCGCCCTGCAGCGCCAGCAGGCGCACGGTCTCGGGGAATTCCACGTCGTAGCAGATCAGCAGGCCCAGCCGCCAGCCGCGCCAGTCGAACGCGGTGGGCGCCCGGTCGCCGGGGCTGAACTGCTGGCGATCCATGTCGCCGAACAGGTGCGTCTTGCGGTAATGAGCCAGGGTTTGTCCGTCGGGGTCGATGGCCTGCACCGCGTTGAACGGCGCTCGCTCGCCGTTGTGTTCCGGGTAACCATAGACGATAGCCAGGCGGTGGTGCTGCGCGATGCGGCGCACCGCCTGTGCCAGCGCCCCGTCGGCCGGCTCGGCCAGTGCGCGTGCGCGTTCCGCGCCGATGCCGTAGCCCGTGAGCGACATCTCGGGGCAGACCAGCAGGTCGGCGCCCGCCGCTGCGGCCTCGGCCGCCGTGGCATCCAGACGGTTCAGGGCCTGGGCGGTCGTGTCGGCATAGGGGCATTGCCACAGCGCCAGTGTGAGGGTGTCTGCGTCCATGGGCAGGCGGTTCAGTCGGGCAGCGCCACCGGCCCCAGTTCGGCGAACACGTCGCCCGGGCCGGGGTTGTCGGCGTGCGTGCGGCCGCCCAGATGGCGCACGATGCCCCAGACCGCGTTGAGCGCCGTCTGCACCGCGCCTTCGACCCAGGCCGGCGTGAACGACACGTCGTCGCCGGCGAGGAAGATGCCGCGCTCGGCGGCGGGAAAGCCGTCCTGCATGAAATGGCTGTACATACGATGGTTGTAGCGGTAATGGCCGGGCAGCGCGCCCTTGAAGGCGCCGAGGAAATGCGGGTCGGCTTCCCAGGAGATGCTGATCGGGTCACCGATGATGTGGCTGGCGATGTCCACGTCCGGATAGATCTTGCGCAGCGAGTCCAGCGCCAGTTGCACGCGTTTCTCGGTGCCGTAGGGCAACATCTTGAGCGCGTCCCCCATCCAGGCGTAGCTCAGGCAGATCACGCCGGGCTGGTCGGGCCCGTTGTCGAACAGGTAGGTGCCGCGTGTGAGGCGGTCGGTCAGCGTCATGCCCATGGCCGGCCAGCCGCTGGCCTTGAGGTCGTTCCAGAACGGGCGGTCCACCATCACGAAGGTCTTGCTCGACTGCATGTAGCGCGTGCGGTCCAGCGCCATCCAGTGCTTGTGCGAGAACAGCGACTCTTCCACCGCGACCTGCGTGGTCAGCAGCCAGCTCTGGCAGGTGGCGAGCACGGCCGGATGGTGGCGGGTGTTGCCCCAGGTGTCGGTCACGGCCAACTGGCCGGCGGCGGTGCGGGCGATGGCCTTGACGCCCGCGCGCGGCGCGCCGGCGTGCAGGCTGGCCAGCGTGGTGCCCGCCGGCCAGTGGCGCAGTTCGTGCGCCGCCGGCGCGTGCTGCCACAGCCCCAGCGGCACCTGCTGCACGCCGCCCTGGATGAGGTGCTGGTCCTCGTCGCAGCCGGTGAGCACCACGCGCAGGATCTCCAGCATGGAGTTGGGAAAGTCCGAGTCCCAGCCGCCGGTGCCGAAGCCGACCTGGCCGAACACCTCGCGGTGGCGGAACGAGAGCGCGGCGAACGCATCGGACTGGGCCACGAAATCGTAGAAGGTGCGGTCGTCCCACAGTGGCACCAGGCGGTTCCACAGGGCCTTGAGGCGCGGCACGTCGCGCTCGCGCAGTGCCTGCTGCAGCCCGCCGAAACCCGCGCCCTGTTCCAGCGCCTGCGCCCAGGCGTCCGCCACCTCGCGGAACAGCGGCGGCAGGTCGTCCAGGCTTCTCGCCCAGTGGGTCTGGCCCTCCAGGTCGATGACGGTGCAGCCCGCCGCCGGCGTCAGCGGGTTGGGAAACGGCCGGGTCTGCAGACCCAGGCGGCGCACGTAGTGGAAGAACGCGGTGCCCGACGCGGGAAAGCGCATGCCACCGAGTTCGGCCACCGCGCCGCGCCCGCCTTCGAAGGCCTGCGAGCGCAGCCGCCCGCCCATCTGCGAGGCTTCGTACACCACGGGCCGCAGCCCCAGCTTCATCAGCTCGTAGGCCGCGACCAGGCCGGCCATGCCCGCGCCGACGATGGCCACCTCGGCGCCCATGCGGTCGGCGGGCAGTTCACCCAGGCCTTTCGGGTGCGCGATCCAGTCGTCGAAGGCGAACGGAAAATCGGGACCAAAGACGGTGACGGGGGCGTCTGGTGTGCGAGGAGGGGTCATGGGGTTCGATGATCCACCGCCGGTGCGCGCGGCGCGGCGGCGTGTGGCCTCACTGCCGCCGGTTCCGGTAGGCCACGCCCACGTTCACGGAATGCGTGATGGGCCGGCCCACCAGCGGGCTGCGCGCGGCGTCGCCCTGCAGGCGGGAGAGGTCCACGCCGCCGAACACCACCCAACGCTGGCTCAGCGCCGTGGTGAACTTGATGCCGGCCTGAATCCCCTCCGTGCCGCTGCCCAGGCTGTAGGGCGCGCGCCCGACCCGTTGGGCCGCCTCGTGCGAAATGCCGAAGTGGGTTCTCATGTAGCGCGCGTCGGCCCAGCCGGCCGACAGGCCGAAATCCAGGTGGGTGGCGTCCGACACCGGGTAGCGGTAATTCACCCCACCGCCGGCGCGCAGGCCGCCGCCCTTGCCCAGGATGTCCTGGTCCATGTTGACGTTCCACGACCAGCGCTCCCCGACCGGCCGGCTGGCCGAAACCCGGGCCCGTATGGTGGTGTGAATGTCGGGCAGGCCGCGAAACAGCGGCTCGTCGTCGAAGGTGCGGCCGTTGTCGACCCGCAGCGAAATGCCGATGTTCCAGTCCTGGGCGGCCAGCAGTTCGGTGCTCAGGCCGGTCTCGCCCGAGCGGCGGCCCGCGCCCAGCAGCGTGCTGCCCCGCGAGCGCGACACCCGCACCGGCCCCACCTGGAAATACCAGACCGGCTTGAGGCTGACCTTGCGCTCGGCGGTGCCGATGTGCGCGGTCGACGACACCACGGAGGCACCGACGAGATAGTCCTTGCGGTCGGGTTTTTCCTCATCGTCGTCGGCGTGAGCCCACAGCGGCGTGGTCAGTATCAGGACACAAAGGCAGGCGCGGGAGCGGATCATCTGGGGAAACACCATGGGTTCGTATCTTATCGGGCGCGGATGACCGGCTTGTAACTGGCCGCATCATTGATCCCCAGTCCGTGCGGTAGATGAATCCCGCCAACACTGGCAGACTCGATGCGGCATCCCGCCACCGCGACCACCGCCCCATGCCTCTGGAGATCGAACTCAAGCTGGCCCTCCAGCCCGCAGACCTGCCCAGGCTGCTGGCCCATCCCCTGCTGGCAGGCCGCCAGGGCGCGCGCGCGCACCTGCTCAACACCTATTTCGACACGCCCACCCTGGCACTGATGGACCAGCGCATCGCCGTGCGGGAGCGCCAGCAGAGGCGCCGCCGCCTGCTCACCGTCAAGACCGCCGGCGGTTCGGTCGGCGGCTTGAGCCAGCGCCAGGAATGGGAAGCGCCCACCCGGCCAGGCCGGTTCGATTTCGCTGCGCTGGTCGACGACGAAGCTCTGGCGCAGTCCCTGTCCGCGCTGGCCTGGCAACTGGTCCCGGTGTTCCGTACCGACTTCGTGCGCCGCACCTGGCAGTTGCACACGGGCGATGCGCACATCGAGGTCGCGCTCGATCAGGGCCGGATCACCACCGGCGACGGCTTGGGACCGCACCACGAAGGCATCCTGGAACTCGAGCTGGAGCTCAAGGCAGGCCCGCCCGACGCGCTGCTGGACCTCGCGCACACGCTCGCGCTGGGACCCGAAGGTGTCGCCGAACGCGGTCTGTGGCTGCATCCGGCGGACCGCAGCAAGGCCGAACGCGGGCTGGCGCTCTTCCTCGGTCAGAAGCCGCAACCGGTGCAGGCCCAGCCGCTCATGCTCGCACCCGGCATGGCGGCCACGACCGCTTTCCGCGAGGCGGCCCTGAGCTGCCTGGGCCATCTCCAGGCCAACGTGGCCGGGCTGCTGCAGACCACCCCCGGCGCCTTGCCCGACCCGGAGTTCATTCACCAGGCCCGCGTCGCGCTGCGCCGCCTGCGCACCGGTCTGCGCCTGTTCTCGCCCTTTCTGCCGCGCCGGTTCACCGCCCACTGGCAGGCGCAATGGCGAACCGCCGCGCAGACGCTGGGCGGTGCGCGCAACTGGGACGTTTTCACCACCGAAGGCCTGCCCGCGCTGCTCGATGGCGTCAAAGGGTTGGCGTCCGACGACGCGCTGCACGACTGGATCGACGCCCGCCGCCGCGAGGCCAACCAGCAGGCGCTGGCCATGCTCACCGCCCCGACCCACGCGCTGAACCTGCTGGCTTTCACGCGCGCCGTGCTGGCACTGAGGCCGCCCGCCGCGCGCGAACACGGCACCGCGCTGTCCGACTGGGCGCGCGACCAGGTGCAACGGCGGCACCAGCGGCTGCGGCGCGAGGTGCGGCGGGCACTGAACACCGGCCCCGAAGGCCGGCACGAGCTGCGCATCGAACTGAAGAAGCTGCGCTACGCCCAGTCGTTCCTGGCCAGCCTGCTGCCGGCCCAGCGCGTAGCCCGCAGCAGCGCCATGCTGGCCGAAGCGCAAGAGCGGCTGGGACAGCTCAACGACCTCGCCACGGCGCAGATCCTGCTGGCCGGATGCCCGCTGCCGGCCGCCCAGGCGGTGCTGGAACGGGCACGGGAACATCTGGAACACGGACTGCGGGACCTGCCGCGCATCGAGCGCCGGCTGCTGAAAACACCCTCGGTCTGGTCCTGATCGCGGCCCCGGGCTTGGCAAATCCCGTCCCGCCAGACCACAATGGCGGCCATCCATGTCCAGCAAGGGAGTTTCCATGGCGTCCATCACCCTGCGTTTTCTGGTCGAGCCGGGCTCGGCGGGCCCCAGCGGGCGCGTCCATGCCGGCACGGTGATGAAGTGGATCGATGATGCCGGCCACGCCTGCGCCACCACCTGGGCCCGCACCGGCTGCCGCACCGTCTATGCGAGCAGCATCCGCTTTCACCGCACGGTCAAGGTGGGCGACCTGGTCGAGGTGCGCGCCCGCATGGCCTTCACCGGCGAGACCAACATGAACATCACGGTGGACGTGCACAGCGGCGACCTCAGCGAAGGCCGGCTGGACAAGACCGCCGAATGCCTGGTGGTGCTCATCGCCATCGACGCCCAGGGCAACCCGCTGCCGGTGGACAGCTGGACACCCGAGACACCGGGCGAAATGGCCCTGGCCAGCAGCGCGCGCGCGCAGTTCGACAGCACGCGGCCAGCGCCGTTGGAGTAGCAGAGAACACCCCCCTGCGCCGCTGACGCGGCTTCCCCCCTCTCTGGCGCGCCCTTTGG
>CAZFOT010000092.1:1640-12919 GCA_964520365.1 uncultured Hydrogenophaga sp. | reverse complement strand
CATCGACACGCTCTCGCCCGCGACCCGGGAGCGCATGGCCCAGGCGCAGGCAGGCCGGCCGGTGACCGACGTGATCATCCAGGAAGGCGTGCTCACCAACGAGCGCATCAATGCCGCCGTGGCCGAGCCCGTGGTCTACATGATGGACCGCTACGTGGTCGGCGGCTTCTACCGCGTGCACGCCGAGCGCGGCGTCGATGAAAACCTCAACGCCCCCGGCTCGCGCTTCGTGCCGCTGGCGTTCGAGCAGAGCGCGCAACTGCCGCAGCCCGGCGTGAAGCCCGGCGCCAGCGTGCCCAACCGCTTCTACATGTACGGCGTGATCGGCCGCCTGGCCATGCTGGCCGCGAGCTACGAGCTCGAGGCCACGGACCCGGACGCGGAGCAGTACGACTGAGGCCGGGTTCCACACCGCGTGCACACAGGCATTTCTGGCGTTGAAGGCCGATCCAGGGTGATCGTCAAGTTCAGGTCACCACATCCTGGAGCGCCTCCAGTCCATTGGCGTGTCTCAGGCGGGAATAGGCGTAGCCCAGTGCAAGAGTGGCGAAGGGCAGACACAGCATGAACCAGCCGAGCGCGCTCAAGCCCCATGCTGTGACAGTGGGGTCCACACCTTCCGCCACTTCGCCGGTCAGCAGTCCGAAGCGCGACATGAGCAGGTACAGCCCCACGGCGAGGCCGATGCTGGCCAGGGCTGGCGCAATCTTCGATTGCAGAAGGTTGACGCCTTGCGGGTTCTCGTGGAAGAAGGACATCACGGCGAAGCAGACCAGTATTTCGATCAGCAGGATCGACAGCACCGCCATGCCGCTGAACCAGAAGAACATGTTGACCACGGGGTCGAGCCCGTTGACCGCAAACAAGGTGATCACCAACGCCGTGATGCCCGATGTGGCCAGTGAGCCTGCCGAAGGCGCCCCCCACCGGTTCACCCGGCTGAGCGCCTCGGGCAGCGTGCCCGCCCTGCCCAGCGCGAAGAAGTAGCGGCTGGCCGAGTTCTGGAACGCGAGCAGCCCGGCAAACAGGCTGGAGATCACGAGGATCTCCATGGTCTTTCCCAGCCATGGCGCCACGTAGGTGGAGGCCAGGGTGAACAGGACCGCCGCCGGATTGGCCAGGGGAACGCCATCGACCGTCGTCAGCTCGACCACCTTGTCCACCACACTGCCGGCACCCAGGCCCGTCACCACGGCGAACGAGGTCACCGCGAACAGTGTGGCAATGAGCGCCACCGCCATGTAGGTGGCGCGCGGCACGGTCTTCTTGGGATTGACCGCCTCTTCGCCATAGATGGCCGTGGCCTCGAAGCCGATGAAGGACGCGAACGCGAACGCGAAGGCAATCCCGGCCGAACCGGCCAATCCACCGACCAGGATGTTCGATGGGTTGAACGAGGCCCAGGGTTGCGTCACCTCGGGGCCTCCTTGCATGAAGATGGCCATGCTGGTGATGATCAGCACCAGGAGTTCCAGCACCAGCAGAAAGCCCAGGATGCGCGCGCCCACGTCCACCCGGCGCAGCGAGAGATAGGTCACCAGGCACCATGCCAGCGCCGACCAGCCCCACCAGGGCAGTCCTCCAACCTGCTCCGCCACCAACCCACCGAAGAAACCATACAGCGAGAGATGAATCGCCAGGTAGGCGAGCAGCGAGGTGAAGGCCGAACCCACGCCGAGGTGAACCCCCAGGCCGCGCCCGATGTAGGCAAAGAAGGCCCCCACATTGGTGACACGGTGGCTCATGGCGGCGTAGCCGATGCTGAACAGCAGCAGCACGAGGCCCACCATGAGGTAGGCGCCCGGGGCGGCCGCGCCGTTGCCCAGCACGATGGCGGCCGGCAGCGCGCCCGTCATGCCCACCAGTGGGGCGGCTGCGGCGATCACGAAGAAGACGATATCGACCGCAACCAGGCGACTCTGGTGCAAGGCCTGGCCAGGGCCTTTGTTTGAAGGAGGAAGGGGCTCTTGGGTTTTCATGGGGTGTCGTGCGGGATGGGGGAGTGGAGGGGGTGGGCTCAGAAAGCCTTGACCAGGCTCAGGATCAGGCGGTCGTCGTTGGCGCTGCCGAAGGTGGATCGCTTGTTGGCACCGGAGAGCGTGGCGCTCGTGATCCATCCGCTGCCAAGGTCATATTCCAGACCCAGGCTGTAGTCGGCGAACTTGCCCGCGGTCTTGTTGCGCATGCCTGCGCCCAGGTGCAGCGTCAGCGCATCGGACAGGGCATGGGCATAGGCCACGCTCAGGCGCACGCTCTTGTCGATCGGGCCGCTGATGCCGCGCGCGTACTTGAGCGTCACCGGTCCGTAGCTCAGGCTGGCATACGCTTCATTGCTGTTCCAGCCACCGCCACTGCCCGGGTAGAGGAAACGCACCACACCGACGTCGTAGCCCAGTTGCTCGGTGAACTGCCCGCGGTAGCCGCCATACAGGTCGATCTCGATGTCGGCGCCGCCGAATTCGCCGGTGGAGTTCCAGTTCCCCACGTACAGGCCGTTGGAGAAGGCATGGTCCACGCCCCCTTGCACCGCGGGTCGAACCTGTTTTCCCCTTGGGTTGTCCTGATCCACGCCATTGGATTTGTACAGCGACACCACGCCGATGTGCGCCGAGAGTTCCGCATGGGCCACGCCGGGCAGCATGGCCATGGACAACAAGGCACCGAGCAGGGAAAACGAAAATCGGTTCATGGCAACTCCTGGTTTGAATGGGAATGTTGTTGTGACCCATGCGGGCCGGGCCAGCGGCAAACTGGTGGCGCGATGCTAGGAGCTGCGCCCGCGGACCCGTTATCAAAGATGCGCAGGACGTGCTAAGGGTTACTCCCAGGGCCTGTTGAGCGCCGTGAAAGTCAAGCTGAGTGCAAGGAGTTGTCATGGTGGCTTTTCAGGAAATCGGCGCTGATCCGCAGGTGCCTCGCGAACCGGCCTCGTCGTGGGTGCATGCCGTGCGAAGCCGGGACATCGATGCCCATGCCCGCGCACAGGGCAACTGGGCGCTCGCCTACGAGCAACTGTCCAGCGGACAGTTCGAGGGCGGTTTTGTCATCGTGCAACTGCCGGGCCTGCGGGTCTTCAACGAAAGCACCAACGTGGTGCTGCGCCAGAAGGGGCGCCTGGGTGACGATATTTACGGGTTTGCGATGTCCCTGGCGCCCGCCGAGGAGGTGTACTTCCATGGGCGCAAGGTCCCATTGGATGGGGTGATGTGCGGGCGCGGAAACGATGTCGATCTGGTCACGCCCGCTGGCCACCAGCTCATCGCATTGGCGGTGGAGCGCGCGCTGCTGGTCCCGCTGTGGGAGCGCATGTACCAGAAGCCGCTGGCGCTCTGGCTGGAGAAGCAACTCGTTCTCCAGGCCTCGGCGCCGGCCGCCGCATCGCTGCGCCAGACCCATCTGAAGATCCTGCAGCACGCGATGGGCCTGAAGGCTTTGGCCGCCATGCCGGAGGCCATGCTGCAACTGCGCGACGACGTGCTCATCGAGTGGATCGAGGCCTTGCCGCCGTCGGTGGAACTGACCGGCCTGGAAACGCACGAACGCCGCAAGCGCATGGTCGACCGCGCCTGCGAATTCGCCCTTGCGCACCCGGACGAACCGCTTTCCATGCTGCAGGTGTGCCACCGCGTGGGCGCCAGCCGGCGCAAGCTCAACTACTGCTTCCAGGACGTGCTGGGCACTTCACCCACCAGGTATTTCCGCGCCCTGCGTCTCAACGGCGTGCGCCGCGCTCTGACCCAGGCGGCGCCCTCCACCACCGTGCAGGAGGCCGCCGCCAGCTGGGGCTTCTGGCATCTGGGCCAGTTCTCGCTGGACTACAAGCGCCAGTTCCGCGAGCTGCCGTCGCAGACCTTGCAGCGCGCGCGCGGCCGGCCGGGCACGCCTGCGGAAGCCGGACTCGGGTAAACCCTGACCGCGGCCTTGCGCAAAACCGATCACGCGCACGCGCCGGGTCCCCATAAGGTTCAAGCCTCGGCGGCCGATCCTGGCCGCCGTTGCGACCCGGACCTCGATATCTCCATGATGCCCACCTATGTGAATCCGGCCTTGCACGTGGCCGGCCAATGGCTCGACACCGCCAGCGGCGGCGCCCGCCCCGTGTTCAACCCAGCCGATGCCACCGAGATCGGGCAACTGCCGCTGGCTGGCCCGGCCGAACTCGCGGCCGCCGCGGAATCGGCGCAGCACGGTTTCCTGGCATGGCGTTGCGTGCGCCCGCACGAGCGCTACGTGATCCTGCGCCGCGCGGCCGAACTGTTGCGCCAGCGTGCCGGTCAGATCGCCACCGTGCTCACGCTGGAGCAGGGCAAGCCCCTGAGCGAAGCGAAGCGCGAGGTGGTGTTGTCGGCCGACATCATCGATTTCCAGGCCGAGGAGGGCAAGCGCCTCTACGGCCGCACCGTGGCCCCTCGGGTGGCCGGCATCCTGTCGCACACGGTCGTTCGCCAGCCGGTCGGCCCCGTGGCGGCATTCACGCCGTGGAATTTCCCGGTCAATCTGCCCGCGCGCAAGCTGGCGGCTGCGCTCGCGGCCGGCTGCAGCGTGGTCATCAAGCCGGCCGAAGAAACGCCCGGCAGTTGCATGCTGTTGGTGCGCTGCTTTCTGGACGCCGGCGTGCCGGCCGATGCGATCAACCTGGTCTGCGGCGACCCGGCCCAGGTGTCCGCATGCCTGATCGAGCGGCCCGAGATCGCCAAGGTGTCGGTCACCGGGTCGGTGGCCGTGGGCAAGCTGCTGGGCGAGCAGGCCGCCCGCCACATGAAGCGCTTCACGGGCGAACTCGGCGGCCACGCACCGGTGATCGTGTGCGACGACATGTGCGAAGGCGCCGCGCTGGACTTCGTGCTCAAGAGCTCGTTCGCCGCCAAGTTCCGCAATGCCGGACAGATCTGCGCCTCGCCCGTGCGCTTCTACCTTCCGCGCGCGCGGCTGGCCGTCTTCGCCGAGCGTTTCAGTGCCGCTGCCGGCCGCCTGCGCCTGGGTGCCGGCACGGATGCCGCCACGCAGATGGGCCCGCTCACGCACATGCGCCGGATCGAGGACATGGAGCGTTTCGTGGACGATGCCCTGGAGCAGGGCGCGCGCATGCCCACCGGTGGCCGCCGCGTGAACCGCGCCGGCTGGTTCTTCGAACCCACGGTGTTCACCGACGCGCCCGCCAGCAGCCGCCTCATGCGGCAGGAACCCTTCGGCCCCATCGCGGTGATCCAGCCCTACGACACGCTGGACGACGCGATCGCGCAGGCCAACGCGCTGCCCTACGCGCTGGGCGCCTACGCCTTCACGCGCGACCTGCACACCGCGCACCGCCTGGGCGAAGGCATCGAGGCCGGCATGGTCGGCATCAACCACTTCGGCATCTCGCAGCCCGAGCTGCCTTTCGGCGGCCACAAGGAAAGCGGCATCGGGCAGGAGATGGGCACAGAGGGCCTGCTTCACTACACCGAGGTCAAGACCATCACGGTGGGTCAACCCTTCTGAATCCAAACGGGACACGACATGAGCAGCACCATCGACCAACTCAAGGAAGACAACGGCCAGTTCCAGTGGCATCCCATGGCCCACCCGGCCGCGATGAAGAAGACCCGGCCCGACATCGTGGCCCGCGGCGAAGGCTGCTGGATCTGGGACGTGGATGGCCACAAGATGCTCGATGGCGTGGGTGGTCTGTGGGCCAGCAACCTGGGCCACAGCGCCAGATCCGTGCGCGATGCCATCGTGGCCCAGCTGGACGAGCTGCCCTTCTACAACACCTTCCGCGGCACCTCGCACCCGCGCGCCATCGAGCTGTCTGCCCGGCTGGTGAAGCTGATGTCGCCCGACGGCGTGGCCAGCGTCGCGTTCTCCAGCGGCGGCTCCGACGCCGTCGAGGGCGCGCTCAAGATCGCGCGCCAGTACCACAAGCTGCGCGGCGAAAAGGACCGCTTCAAGTTCATCAGCCTGCGCCAGGGCTACCACGGCGTGCACTTCGGTGGCATGAGCGTCAATGGAAACACCAACTTCCGCCGCGCCTACGAGCCGCTGCTGCCGGGCTGTTTCCACATCGACACGCCCTGGCTCTACCGCAACCCCTACACCGAAGACCCGATGGAACTCGGCGAAATCTGCGCCGAGCTGCTGGAGCGCGAGATCGTGTTCCAGGGGGCGGACACCGTGGCCGCCTTCATCGCCGAACCGGTACAGGGTGCCGGTGGCGTGATCGTGCCTCCCTCCAACTACTGGCCGCTGGTGCGCCAGATCTGCGACCGGCATGGCGTGCTGCTGATCGCCGACGAGGTGGTCACCGGGTTTGGCCGCACGGGGCATTTGTTCGGCACGCGCCTGTGGGGCGTCAGGGCCGACCTGTGGTGTCTGGCCAAGGGCATCAGCTCGGGCTACGTGCCACTGGGCGCCACCGCCATTTCAGCCCGGGTGGCCCAGGTGTTCGACGACGACAGGACCGGCACCGCGTCGGTCAGCCACGGCTACACCTACAGCGCCCACCCGGTGGCCGCCGCCGCCGCCCTGGCCACGCTGGACCAGCTTGAAGCCCTGGACGTGCCGGGCAACGCCGGACGCGTCGGCGCGGTCATGCAGGAGCGCCTGCGCAGGCTCGAACAGACCTGCAGCTTCGTGGGCGATGTGCGTGGCGTGGGCTTGATGCTGGGCATCGAGATGGTGGAAGACAAGACCCTGCGCACCCCCATGCCGCGCAGCAGCGATATCCCGGCGCGCGTGGCGCGCGAGGCCTACCAGCGTGGCCTGATGGTGCGCATCTCCGGCCCGAACCTGATCCTCTCGCCGCCGCTGGTGATTTCGCTGGAAGAAGTGAACCACTTGTGCGACACGCTGGAGGCTGCCTTTTCCGCGGTGGAGTCCACGCTGTGAACCTCGCCCGGAAATACCGATCGCCGGTCATCCTGTTGATCGGTACCGCCGATACCAAGAGCGATGAACTGCTCTACCTGCGCGAATGCCTGATCGGCGCCGGTGCCCGGGTGCTGGTGATGGACGTGGGCGTCCTGGAGCCCGCGCAGTTCCATCCCGACATCACCAATGCGGAAGTGGCATTGGCCGGTGGGACGTCGCTGCAGGCCGTCCGGCGCTGTGGCGACGAGAACCTGGCCATGACCGCCATGGCCGGCGGAGCCAGCGCGATGGCGGCGCGCCTGCACACCGAGGGGCGCATCGACGGGATGCTGGCGCTGGGCGGCAGCATGGGGACCGACCTCGCGCTGGACGTGGCGGCGGCATTGCCGTTGGGGTGCCCGAAGGTGCTGCTGTCCACGATCGCGCATTCGCAGCTGATTGCGCCGCAGCGGACCACGCCCGACCTGATCATGATGCTGTGGGCTGGCGGCCTGTACGGACTCAACAGCCTGTGCCGTGCCGCGCTCAGCCAGGCCGCGGGCGCCATCGTCGGGGCATGCCAGTCCGTCGATCGCCCGCGCGCCGCCAGGCCGATGGTGGGCATCACCTCGTTCGGCAAGAGCTGTCTGCGCTACATGGTCACGCTCAAGCCCGCGCTCGAGGCGCGGGGCTATGAAGTGGCCGTGTTCCACACCACCGGCATGGGTGGCCGCGCCTACGAGGCCCTGGCCGAGCAGGGCCGCTTCTGCGCCGTGTTCGATTTCAGCCTGCAGGAGCTCAGCAACCACCTGGGCGGCAGTTGCGTGAGCGCCGGTCCCAGCCGCCTGCTGGGCGCCGGCCGGGCCGGTGTGCCGCAACTGGTGGCGCCTGGCGCCGTGGACATGATCGACTTCCCGGCCTGGCGCGCGCCACCCGAAGGGTTTGCCGGCCGTCCGGCCCACCAGCACAACCGGCTCATTGCCTCGGCCACGCTGGACACGCCGATGCTCAGGCGCGTGGCCCATGAAATCGGCTGGCGGCTTGCACAGGCCAAGGGGCCGACCTGCCTGCTGCTGCCGCGACGGGGTCTGCACGCCTGGGACCGGGAAGGCCAGCCGCTGCACGACAGCCAGGGGCTTGAAGCGTTCCTGGCCGAGATGCGTCTGCAGATCGCGCCCCAGACCGAGTGCCGCGAGGTGGACGCCCACATCAACGACGACGCCTTTTCCTGCGCGGCCATCGACGTGTTCGACGACTGGGTGCGCAGCGGCAAGGTACCGCCCGGCTGTGGCCCGGAAAGGCTGGCCACCGCATCGCGAGCGCATCCTTGAGCGGAGCACGGAGACCCGCAATGCGATGGCCAAGGTGGCTCAGGCCCGCGATGCAGGCGCCGGATGCAGAAGCCCCCCGCGAAGACAGCGCGGCGGACGATGCGCTGCGGGCTCCGCTGCAGCGCGCACTGCGGGTCATGGACCAGTTGTGCCGGGCCGTCGCGCGGGGCATGGACGGACTGCGGCTGGGCGTGCAGGAGGCCAGCGCACGGGCATGCGTGCTGGAGACCACGCTCGTGGCGTCCGAGCGCCTGATGCAGCAAAGCGCGGAACTGGCCGACAACATCGAGCAACGCCTGCTTGCAGAGACCGGCGCGGTCTCGCAGGCCGTGCGAAAAGGGCTGGACGAAACCGCCACCTCGATCGAGAACGCGAGAAAGTCCACGCTTTCCGTGATCGAGAGCATCGAGCGCGTGGCCCGGCAGGTGAACATTCTGGCCATCAACGCGGCCATCGAGGCGGCGCGCGCGGGCGATGCGGGGCGCGGGTTCTCGGTGGTCGCCAACGAGGTGCGGCGTCTGGCCGAACAGACCTTGAACAGTGCCAGCGATGCGCGGCGCGAACTGGACTTCGGCGATCTCGAAACCCGCTTCGACCGCCTGCGAGAGCACAGCCTGCAACGGCTGGAGGCACTCTCCGGCGGCATCGGGAAGGCGTTGGGCGATATGCGCGAACTGTTCGACGGCATGGGGCGCAACCTGGGCAGCCTGTCCGAAAGCAACCGCGTGATTGCCGAAACCATGCCGGTGCTCGGCCAGCGGATGCAAACCATGGAGACGCGGCTGCAAGGCGCGCAGGACCTTGGGGCTGCCTTGTTCGAGAGCATGGACGCGCCCGGCTCGCGGCGCGCGCAGACCGTGCACGACCATCTCGAGCGGCGCTGCCTGGCCCCGGGCCAGGCAGCCGACCTGTTGCAGGCCGTGCTTGAACGGGGTTGTCTGCGGGTGGCGCTGGACTCTTCGTTTGTCGGCCTGTCGTTCCGCTCCCGGCCCGGTGCCGCGCTCGACGGCCTGGACGTGGCCTACGCCACCGCGTTCGCGGGCTGGCTGGGCGTTTCGGTCCAGTTCGTCGAGCACAACTGGGATCAGTGCCTGGGCCTGCCGTTCCACGGCCGCGATTTCGGCGAACCGCCGGTGGATCTGGTCTGGTCCGCTCTGCCGCCCGTGGCCGCGTTCCAGGGCCTTGCCTTTTCCAGACCCTATACCTGGCACCCCATGGTGCTGGCGGTGCGCCGCGAGGAGACCGCGATTCGCGGGCTGTTCGACATGCAGGACCGCGTGCTCGGATGCGGCTACGACCCTGGCGCGTTCGAGGCGCTGCAGGGCGCAGGCGTGCGCTGGGAGGCCAACCGCAAGCTGCCGGGGGAGCGCATCCAGTTGCGCAGCCTGATTGCGTTTCCCGACCCTTCCCGCATCTATGACGCACTGGCCGAGGGCCGGGTGGACGGGTTCTTTGTCGAGCGCCCGATCTTTCACTGGGCCGTCCATGCGGCCGACAGCCCCTGGGCCGGACGCCTCCAGTTGCTGCACAACGGCCTCATCGACGAGGTGTTCCCCTACGTGGTCGGTGCCGAGGACAGTCCGTATGCCCAGCCGCTGCTCGAGCAGGTGAACTTCTTCCTGCACGCGTTCGAGGGCTCGACCCAGCGTCGGGAGATCGAACGGCATTGGCAGGGCCGCGCCTGCGATCCACCTTCGAGGACACCATGACATCTTCATCCGCAACCGCGCTTGTGCTGGACTTCGGCGGCGTCATCAGCCGCACGCTGTTCGAGACCCATACCCTGACCGAGGCGGCGCTGGGCCTGCCGAAGGGCGCGCTCACCTGGCGAGGTCCTTTTGATCCCGCCAGCGATCCGCTGTGGCAGGACATGCAGGCCGACAAGCTCAGCGAGCGCGACTACTGGATGGCGCGCACCCGGGAGGTGGGCCGCCTGGTCGGCGAGGACTGGGACCGCATGGAGACTTTCGTGCAGCGCGCGCGGGGCGCCGATGTGGAGGTCGTGATCCGTCCCGAAGCCGTGGCCGCCATCCAGGCGGCCAAAGCCGCGGGCCGGCGGCTCGCCATCCTGTCCAACGAACTCGACCTGTTCTACGGCGCCGGCTTCCGCGGCCGCCTGCCGCTGCTGCAGGGGTTCGAGGTGATCGTGGATGCCACCCACACCGGCATCCTCAAGCCCGACCCGCGTGCCTATGCGGCGGTCACCGACGCGCTCGGCCTGCCCGCGAGCGAATGCGTGTTCGTGGACGACCAGCAGCGCAACGCCGATGGCGGCGTGCGTGCCGGGATGCAGGTGGTGCACTTCGACGTGCTGAACCCGGCGGCTTCGTTCGGTCGCGCCCTGGAGCTGCTGGGCTTGGGATGACGCACTCCTTCCCCAGAGGGGTAGGGTGCACTATGCACTGAGCCGGCGCCATCGCGCTGTTTGTGCAACAGTACGGGTCCAGCCCGAAAACCTGACACGCCAGATGAACATCCTCGTCGTTGCCGACCCCCTCGAAGCCTTCAAGACCTACAAGGACACCACCTTCGCCATGATGCGCGAGCTGCAGCGGCGCGGCCACACGCTGGCGGCCTGCGAGCCGCAGCAGTTGCAGTGGCAGAGCGGCCAGCCGGTCACCGCGCTCGTGCGCCACATTGCGCTCACGGGCGAGGCCGATGCCTGGTTCCAGGTCACCCGCGAGGCGCGCGAGCCGCTGCACGGCTTCGGTGCCGTGCTCATGCGCAAGGACCCGCCGTTCGACAGCGAGTTCTTCTACGCCACCCATCTGCTGGAGCAGGCCGAGCGCGAAGGCGCGTGCGTGTTCAACAGCCCGCGCGCGCTGCGCGACCACCCGGAGAAGCTGGCGCTCATGGAGTTCGCCGCGTTCGCGCCGCCGACCCTGGTCACGCGCCTGCCCGAGGCCATCCGCGCCTTCCACGGCGAGCACAAGGACATCATCCTCAAGCCGCTCGACGGCATGGGCGGCATGGGCATCTTCCGCGTCGGGCCCGACGGCATGAACCTGGGCTCCATCATCGAAACGCTCAACCAGGGCGGCGCCACCAGCGTGATGGTGCAGCGCTACCTGCCCGAGATCGTGCTGGGCGACAAGCGCCTGCTGCTCATCGGCGGCAAGG
>CAZFOT010000092.1:0-1630 GCA_964520365.1 uncultured Hydrogenophaga sp. | reverse complement strand
GCATCGGTCAGCGGCTGGGCCACGCCCTTGCCGCCGGCGGCCAGGTGGCGCCCTTCGTGCTGGCGCGCATCCCGCAGGGCAGCGAGGTGCGTGGCAACCTGGCCGCCGGCGGCAAGGGCGTGGCCCAGCCGCTGACCGATGCCGACCGCGCCGTCGCCGAGGCCATCGCGCCCACGCTGGCCGCGCGCGGCCTGCTGCTGGTGGGGCTGGACATGATTGGCGACAAGGTGACCGAGATCAACGTCACCAGCCCGACCTGCTTCCAGGAGATCCAGCAGCAGACCGGCTTCGACGTGGCGGCGATGTTCGTGGACGCGCTGGAAAAGGCGATCTGATCCGCGTGCCCCGTGGATCAGATGCCGAAGGCGCCGCGGGGGGCTACAGCTTTTCGGTTTCGCCCGCTTTCGGCTGCCACTTCATCAGCCGCTTCTCGATGCGCCCCACGGCGGCATCGAGCACCAGCGCGAAGGTGGTGAGCACCAGGATGCCGGCCATCACGGTGTTGATGTCGAACTGGCCTTCGGCCTGCAGGATCAGGTAGCCCACGCCCTGCGAGGAACCCAGGTATTCGCCCACCACCGCGCCCACGAACGCCAGCCCGACCGAGGTGTGCAGCGAGCTGAACACCCAGCTCGTGGCGCTGGGCAGGTACACGTGGCGCAGCAACTGCTTGCGGCTGGCGCCGAGCATGCGCGCGTTGGCCAGCACCACCGGGCTGACTTCCTTCACGCCCTGGTAGACGTTGAAGAACACGATGAAGAACACCAGCGTGACGCCCAGCGCGACCTTGGAGCCCATGCCCAGGCCGAACCACACCGCGAAGATGGGCGCCAGGATGATGCGGGGCATCGAGTTGAAGGCCTTGATGTAGGGTTCGAGGATGGCGGACGCCATGGGGCTGAGCGCCAACCACAGGCCGCCGGCCAGGCCGGTGCCGGCGCCGATGGCGAAGGCCATCACCGTCTCGGCCAGCGTGATCCAGAGGTGGCGGTAGATGTCGGCGTCGGTGACGAACCAGACCCAGATGCGCTCGAAGATCTTCAGCGGCTCGCCGAAGAAGAAGGCCGCCTGGCGGTCGTTGTCGAACATGAAGGTCGGCACCAGGCCGGGCTTGGTCATCACGTGCCAGAAGGCGAACAGCAGCACCAGGATGCCGATTTGCCAGAAGCGCAGCGTGGCGGCGCGGGGTTTGATCAGGTTCCACATGGGGTCAGGCCGCCTTCTGCAGCTGTTGCTGGTAGCCCTTGAGCACTTCCTCGCGCAGCACGCTCCAGATCGCGGCGTGCAGTTCCAGGAAGCGCGGCGTCATCTTGACCTCGGCCACGTCGCGCGGGCGGTCGATGTCGATGGCGAACTCGCCGATCGGCCGCGCGGCCGGGCCGGCGCTGAGCACCACCACGCGATCGCTCATGGCGATGGCCTCGTCGAGGTCGTGCGTGATGAACAGCACCGCCTTCTTCTTCGAGTGCCAGAGATCCAGCACCTCGTTTTCCATCAGCTGGCGGGTCTGGATGTCGAGCGCGGAGAAGGGTTCGTCCATCAGGATGATGTCGGGGTCGAGCACCAGGGTCTGCGCCAGGCTGGCGCGCTTGCGCATGCCGCCGCTCATCTGGTGCGGGTAGCGGTCGCC
>CAZFOT010000091.1:0-13022 GCA_964520365.1 uncultured Hydrogenophaga sp. | reverse complement strand
CTGTGCCCTGAGCTGGTGGGCGTATGCCATCGCCTGGTCGTGGTCGTGGATGGAGCACGGCCCCACCACCACGATCAGCCGGTCGTCCTGCCCGTGCAGCACGCGCGAGATCGCGCTGCGGCTGTTTTCCACCAGCGCTTGCGCGGCTGGCGGGGCGGGCAGCCATTCCTGCAGCAGCGCCGGGGTGATCAGCGGGCGCACCGCGCCGATGCGAACGTCATCGATGCGCGTGGTGTCGTGGGTGGACGGCGGGGTGGCTGGGTGGACGTGGGGGTTCATGGTGGGCCGATTGTCGCAGCCGCGTCTTTCACGGCGGCGTGACGCCGGGCAGTTCGCGCAGGTAGCGCTGCAGCGCCTCGATCGCCTGGCGCACCTTGGCGGGCTGGGCGTCGCGCTGCGGGGTCACGGCCCAGATGTCGAGCGAAGGAAGTTGCCAGTCGGGCAACAGGCGCACCAGCCGGCCGGCGGCCACATCGTCGTGCGCGTCGATGCTGCCCAGCATGGCCAGGCCCAGCCCGCTGGCGCACATCTGCTGGATGGAGAGCTGGTTGTTGCTGGAGATGCGCGCCTCCAGCCGCATGGCGCGCTGCTCGCCGCCCGGGCCGCGCATGTCCAGGCGCAGGGCGCCGCTGTCGTTGGCGAATCCCAGCCACTGCAGGCCTGGCAGCGCGTCCGGGCCACCGGGCGCACCGTGGCGGGCCAGCCAGTCGGGCGCGGCGCACAGCCACCAGTGAAGCGTGCCCAGGCGGCGCGCGGCCCAGTTGGAATCGGCCAGCGGCCCGAAGCGGATCGCCAGATCCACGCGCGCATTGATGAGGTCGATGCTGGCGTCGTCCACCAGCAAGCGCAGCCGCAGCGCCGGGTGCTGCGCCATCAGCTCGCCCAGGGCCGGCGCCACGTGGCGGGCGAAGCCCACCGTGGCCGACAGGCGCAGCACGCCGCTGGGCGCCTCGTGCGACGCCACCAGCTCGGCGCGTGCCTGCGCCGCGGCCTGCAGCATCGCGGCGCAGTGCTGATGCACCCGCTCGCCGGCCTCGGTCAGCGCGAGCTTGCGGGTGGAGCGGTGCAGCAGGGTCACGCCGCCCGCGCGCTCGAGCTGGCGCACCTGCTGGCTCACGGCCGAGGGACTCATGCCCAGCGCGCGGGCGGCGCCGCTCATGGAGCCGCGCTGCACCACCGTGGCGAACACCGCCATGCGCTTGAAGTCGCCCATTGTGAAGCACAGCTTAAAAGAATTGGCTTATTTAGCCATCTACCGGCTTGATTCGCAAGCCCATAGCATTCAATCATCACCAACCACACACAGGATGCTGCAATGAAAGTCACCCTCATCGGCGCCACCGGCTTCGTCGGCTCGGCCGTGCTTCCCGAACTGCTGCAACGCGGCCACCAGGTCACCGTGCTGGCGCGCGATCCCGCCAAACTTGCGCTCCAGGCCGGCCTCGCGGTGGTCCAGGGCGACGCGCAGGATGCCGCCCAGGTGCAGGCTGCCGCCACCGGCCAGGATGCCGTGATCAGCGCCTACAACCCGGGTTGGGGCAACCCCGACATCTACAACCAGTTCCTCAAGGGCACGCAGGCCATCGTGGCGGGTGCGCGCACGGCGGGCGTGCGCCTGCTGGTCGTCGGCGGCGCCGGCAGCCTGTACGTGGCGCCGGGCGTTCAACTGGTGGACACGCCCCAGTTCCCGGCCGAATGGAAGACCGGCGCGCTGGCCGCGCGCGACGCGCTCAACGCCATCCGCGAGGACACCGGGCTGAACTGGACCTTTTTGTCGCCACCCATCCTGCTGGAGCCGGGCGAGCGCACGGGCCAGTACCGCCTGGGCACCGAGGCTCCGCTGATGGATGGCGAGGCGCCGGGAAAGATTTCGGTGGCCGATCTGGCCGTGGCCATCGTCGACGAGATCGAACAGCCCCGGCACACTCGCCAGCGCTTCACCGTAGCGAACTGACGGCCGGCTGCCTGTGCTGCGCCATGAAGCGCGGCAACTGTCGCGTGGTGCAGGCCTGCAGGGCGCGCAGGAAGGCGTGGTCGGGCCGCGCCACGCCGTGGCGCTCGCGCAGGTCGTGCTGGATGCGCGCGAGCAGCTCGGCCGCCATTTCCGCGTCGGCCAGCGCCCGGTGGGCCCGGCCCGTGCGCGGCAGCTGGAACCGATCGACCAGCGTGCCCAGCTTGTGGCTGGGCGCTTCCGGGTACAGGCGGCGCGAGAGCAGCACCGTGCAGGCGAACGGGTGCGGCGCCGGCAGCCCGACGCGCGCCAGTTCGGCCTGCCAATAGCGGCGGTCGAAACCGGCGTTGTGCGCCACGAGCGGCAGGTCGCCCACGAAGCGCGCCGCATCGGCCATCACCGCCTCGGGCGGCGGCGCGCTGGCGATCATCGCGTTGGTGATGCCGGTGAGCTGGGTGATGAAGGCTGGAATGCGCACCCCGGCGTTCATCAGGCTCTGGAAACGGTCCACCACGCGGCCGTGCTCGCTCACCACGATCGCCACCTCGGTGGCGCGGTCGCCCTGGCCGGGCGACGTGCCGGTGGTTTCGAAGTCGATGACGGCGATGCGGTCCATGCGGGTTGATTCTAGTTTTGACCCGCATGGCCGCCGAAATGCGGTGGCCGGCAATGGCGACGGCCTCGATTCTTCAGAAACCTTCAGCCCGAACCCGCGCGGCCCGGGTTAGATTGGCGCAACGACCGATACCGACCGGAGGCGCGCATGGACAAGGCCAGATCGCAGGCATTCATGATGAAGGTGGTGGGCGACCTGGCCGCCGCGACGGCGGTGTCGCTGGTCCACGTGGGCGACCGCGTGGGCCTGTTTCGCGCCATGGCCGGGGCTGGGCCGCTGACGCGCGAGCAACTGGAGCAGCGCACCGGCATCCACCCGCGCTACCTGGAGGAATGGCTGGCCGCCATGTATTGCGCCGGCTACGTGGAGCACGACGCGGACACCGACGCCTGGCGGCTGCCCGACGAGCACGCGGTGTTCTTCGCCGACCCGGGGCACGAGCATTACCTGGGCGGGTTGTTCAAGGGGGCTCCGGCGCTGGCGGCTATGGCACCCAAGGTGGCCGAGGCGTTCGAGACCGGCCAGGGCATCCCGTTCCATGCCTACGGCGAGGCCGAGCCGCTCGCCATCGAGCACATGAACCGCGCGGTCTACGAGGCGCGGCTGGTCAGTTACTGGCTGCCGGCGATGCCGCAGGTGGTGCAGCGCCTGCAGGCGGGCGGCAGCGCCATCGACGTGGGCTGCGGCACCGGCGTGATCGCCGTGCTGATGGCGCAGGCGTTCCCGGCCGCGCGCATCACCGGCCTGGACGTGGACGCGCGCTCCATCGAGATCGCGCGCGAGAACGCGCGGCGCGCGGGCGTGCAGGACCGCGTGCGCTTCGTGCACCAGAGCGCCACCGAACTCGCGCGAGAAGGCGACGGCTACGACTTCGTCTGCACCTTCGACGTGGTGCACGACCTGCCCGACCCGGGCGGCGTGTTGCGGCGCATCCGCGAGGCGCTGGCGCCGGGCGGCGCCTACCTGATGGTGGAGCCCCGCGTGGCCGAGCGCCTGCAGGACAACGCCGCCAACCCGTTCGCGCGCATGCTCTACGGCATCAGTTGCCTGCACTGCGTGCCCACCAGCCTGGCGCAGGGCGGGCCGGGCTGGGGCGCCTGCTGGGGCGAGACGCGGGCGCGGCTGGCGGCGCAGGAGGCGGGCTTCGGTTCGTTCCAGGCGCTGCCGATACGCAGCCCGGCGCAGGCGTTTTTCGAGCTGTCTGCTTAGCCGGCGTCGCGCGCGGCGAGCGCCAGCGCGCCGATGCCGCTCTCGCCCAAGGCGCGGCCCTTGTCCTGCCAAGCCGCTGCGTCGGCCGGCGCCAGGCGGCCGCGCACCAGCGACAGGGCCTGCTGGCCCGCGCGGCGGTACACGGGCAGGCGCTGGGTGGGCTGGGCGATGTAGGCCACCTCGGCATGGCCCAGCAGCAGGCAGGCCGTGCGCGGCCGGTCCTCCAGTGCCGCCAGCAACGACAGGATCTCGGCCACGGGCCCCAGGTAGCGGAACGCGCTGGCCGCTGCCCAGACGGCGGGTGCGAGTGCGCGCGTGCGGGCGGTGTCGCCCAGTTGCAGCCAGCCCGCCAGCAGCAGGATTTCCACGCCCGAGGCCAGCGCGTGCGACAAGCTGCGCGGCTGCCGCTTCTGTGCCGCCTCGCCGCGCCGAACGGCGGCCTGTGCGCGGCCGGCCATCAGCTCCAGGTACATCATGGTCACGTCGTGCAGCAGCCGGCCGCCCCGGCCTGCCGTGAGGGCGGCGCTGGCTTCGCCCACGGCCAGCGCCTCGTCGTGCCGGCCCTGGGCATCCAGGTGGGTGATGCGGGCGTGCTGCCGCAGGTAGAGCAGGTCGGCGGGCCACGACGGGTCTTCCAGGGCCTCCATGCGCGCCAGGGCTTGCAGTTGCGCGGCGAGGAGCGGCTGGCCGCAGAGCACGCTGGCCGCGATGGCCAGCGCGCGGTATTCGCCCGCGCGGTGTCCCGCCTGCCGGAACATCTCGGCCGCTTCGGCAGCCGCGTCGTGCGTGCCGGCCTGGCCGATGGCGGTCCAGAACTGCGCCCAGCCCAGTTGCCAGCGCGCCCGCGCGGCGGGCGAGGGGTGGGTGCTTAGGTGCGGCTCGGTCCGGCGCCACACGGTCAGCCGCGCGGCGTGCCGGTCGGTCAGCGCCTGGGCGAGGCCGGGCGCGAGTTCGACCGCCTGCTGCGGCGTGTGCGCCAGTGCCCACTCCAGCGCGGCCAGGCCGTTGTCTGCCTCGGCCAGGGCGGCGGCGCGCAGGGCGGGCGCGGGCTGGCTGGCCCAGAGATAGGCCTCGAAGAGGCCGGCCAGCACGTCGCGCATCACCGCCAGGTGGCGCTCGTGCGTGGCGGCTTCCTCGCCCGAGGCCGCCAGCAGCCGGCGCGCGTAGGCGTGGGGCGTGTCGAGCAGGCGGTAGCGCGGCGGCTCGCCCACGGGCGGCGTCACCAGCGAACGGTCCACCAGCACCGACAGCGCGTCGAGCACCTGCCATTCATCGAGCGCGTCGTCGCGGCACACGTGCTGGGCGCCGGGCAGCGAGAACGGTCCCACGAAGACCGCGAGCCGGCGGAACACCGCCTGTTCGGCCGGCGCCAGCAGCGCGTGGGTCCACTGCATCGCGGCCAGCAGCGTGTGCTGGCGCTCGGGCGCGCCGGGCTCGCCCGAGGTCAGCAGGCGGAAGCGCTCGCCCAGGGCGGCGTCGAGCTGCGCGGGCGTGAGCGCGGGCACGCGCGCGGCGGCCATCTCGATGGCCAGCGGCAGGCCGTCGAGCCGGCGTGTCAGGCTGACCACGGCCCGCACGTTGTGCGGGTCGAGCACGAAGTGGCGGTCGCTGGCGCGGACGCGGGCCACGAACAGTTGCACGGCCGGGCTGTCGGCGGCGTCGGGCACGGGCGCGTCGGGGTCGGGCAGGGCCAGCGGCTCCAGGCGGTAGAGCTGTTCGGCGCGCAGGCGCAGCGGCACCTGGCTGGTCACCAGCAGGTGCACGCCGGGCGCGGCCTGGCGCAGCGCCTGGGCCACGCGCGCCACCTCGTCGGCCAGGTGCTCGGCGTTGTCCAGCACCAGCAGCAGGCGCGCACCCGCGAGCGCGTGGCCCAGGGCTTCGTGCGCATCGCCGCGCGGCAAGGTCAGGCGGGTGGTGGTGGCGATGGCGTCCACCACGCCGCGCGGCTGGGCGTGGGTGCTCAGGTCCACCCAGGCGGTGCCGTCCGCGAAGGCCGGTGCGCACAGCGGCGCCACGCAGGCCGCCAGCGTGGACTTGCCGACGCCGCCCGCGCCCAGCAGCGTCACGAGCGGCCGCAGGGGCAGCAGGGCGCGCAAGGCGTCGAGGTCGGCTTCGCGGCCGATCAGGGGCGCGGCGGCTTCGGCGGCCGGGGTGGGCATGGGCGTGGCCGCATCCGGCATGTCCAGCGCCGCCGTGAAGCGGTAGCCGCGCCCGGGTACCGTGGCGATGGCGTCGGGCCCCAGCAGCTTGCGCAGCGCCATCACGTGCACCTGCAGGTTGTTTTCCTCCACCACCAGGCGCGGCCAGACGATCTGCAGCAGCTCGCCCTTGGACACCACGCGCTCGCGCCGCTCGACCAGCGCGGTCAGCAGGTCGAGCGCGCGGCTGCCGAGCTTCAGCGGCGCACCGTCGCGCAGCAACTGGCGCGCGGCGGGCCGCAGCTCGAACGGGGCAAACCGGTAGATGGCATCCATGGGGGTTGCGGCGGGGTGCGCGGCCATTGTCCGTGCGCGCCACGCGGGGCGCAACGCCGATTCAGGAAATTTCAGGGCGCGCCCCATGACGCGGCGGCCGGGGCGTGCCACAGTGGCACCACCCTCGATCCAGGAGACACGGCATGGACTTCAAGACGGTTGCGACCCTCGGCGCGCTGGCGACGCTGCCCTTCGGCCTCCTGTTCCTGCTGGCGCCGGCCCAGGCCGGCGCGCTCTACGGCCATCTGTCTCCAGACGCCTACACCCTGTTCATGGGACGCCTGTTCGGCGTCAACCTGCTGCTGTTCGCGGGCGCGCTCTGGGGTGCGCGCGCCGTGCGCGACCCCGATGCCCGGCGCGCGGTGGCGGTCACGCTGGCCTGCCTCACGACCCTGGGAACGGCGGTGACGGCCTGGGGTGTGCTCTCGGGGGCCGTGAACGCCATGGGCTGGTCCAGCGTGGCCGTCTATGGCTTCTTCATCCTGGCCTGGGGGCGGCTGGCGCTGCGCGGTGGCGAAGCCGGCCCGACGGCATGAATGCCATGACAGGAGATACGCCAACGAAACGCTGTCGGCCCCCGGGGCATGGGCGACACCATGGAGACCCAGGCCAGCCAGCCGACGCTGTACATGACCAAGGACGCGTTCGCGGGCAGCGGCCAGCTCATCGCGCTGGGCCATCCGAGGCGGCTTCTTGCATGGCGGGATGCGGCAATTGGGAGGCGACCGGGCCGCGTTCTGGTAACGTGAAGCCATGCAGGACGACATCCCCACCTTGCGCCGCATTCTCCAGCGCCACCGCACCATCGCCGTGGTCGGCCTTTCGGCCGAATGGCACCGGCCCAGCTACTTCGCCGCCAAGTACATGCAGGAGCACGGCTACCGCATCGTGCCGGTGAACCCGCGCTACCCGGAAATCCTGGGCGAAAAGAGCTATGCCCGGCTGGAGGACATTCCCTTCCCCGTGGACATGGTCGACGTGTTCCGCAAGGAAGCCGACATTCCCCCCATTGCCCGCAGCGCCGTGGCCATCGGCGCCAAGTGCCTGTGGCAGCAACTCGGCCTGAAGAGCGCCGAGGCCGACCGCATCGCCACCGAGGCCGGGCTGGACAGTGTGTGGGATCGCTGCGTGAAGATCGAGCACGCGCGCCTGTTCGGCGGCCTGAACTGGGCCGGGGTCAACACCCAGGTGATTTCCGCGCGGAGGCCGGTCTGATGGCCGACAGAACCTTCCACCCCGAGACCCTGGCCATCCACGCCGGCCAGATCCCCGACGCGGCCACCGGCGCGCGCGCACTGCCGATCTACCAGACCACCAGCTTCGTGTTCGACAGCGCCGACCACGCCGCCAGCCTGTTCAACCTGCAGACCTTCGGCAACGTCTATTCGCGCCTGTCCAACCCCACCGTGGCTGCGCTGGAGGAGCGTGTGGCCGCGCTCGAAGGCGCGCGCGCCGCCGTGGCCTGCGCCAGCGGCATGGCCGCCGAAACCCTGGCGCTGACCACCCTGCTGCAGGCCGGCGACCACGTGGTCGCGGCCGGCGCGCTGTACGGCGGCAGCGTGACCATGCTGGCCGTGAACCTGCGCAAGTTCGGCATCGAGACCACCTTCGTGGACGCGACGAACGCCGAAGCCTTCGCCGCCGCCATGCGCCCGAACACGCGCGCGGTGTACGCCGAGACCCTGGGCAACCCCAGCATGGTGGTGCTGGACATCGCGGCGATCGCGGAAGTGGCCCATGCCCACGGCGTGCCCCTGATCGTGGACAACACCGTGCCCAGTCCTTTCCTGTGCAACCCGGTCCGGTTCGGCGCCGACATCGTGATCCACAGCGCCACCAAGTACCTGGCCGGCCACGGCACCACCCTGGGCGGCGTGGTGGTGGAGGCGGGCACTTTCCCGTGGGACAACGGCAATTTCCCCGGCATGACGGAACCTTCCCCCGGCTACCACGGCGTGAAGTTCCACGAGACCTTCGGCAGCTTCGGCTTCACCATGCGCTGCCGCATGGAAGGCCTGCGCGTGTTCGGCGCGGCGCTGGCGCCCACCAGCGCCTGGCAGATCCTGCAGGGCGTGGAAACGCTGCCGCTGCGCATGGAGCGCCACTGCGGCAACGCGCTGGCCGTGGCGCGGTTCCTGAAAGACGATCCGCGCGTGGACTGGGTCAACTACCCCGGCTTGAGCGACCACCCGCAGCACGCCTTGGTGCAGCGCCAGATGCGCGGCGCATCCGGCCTGCTGGCGTTCGGCGTCAAGGGCGGCATGCAGGCCGGCGTGCGCTTCATCGAGAGCGCCCGCTTCATGAGCCACCTCGTCAACATCGGCGACACCCGCACCCTCATCAGCCACCCCGCCAGCACCACGCACCGCCAGCTCGACGAAGCCCAGCAGATCGCCGCGGGCGTGCTGCCCGACATGGTGCGCATCTCGGTGGGGCTCGAACACATCGACGACATCCTCTGGGACATCGACCAGGCTCTGGAGGGGTGACACCCCTCTGCGCCGCCTACAAAGTCTGGGCGCGCAGCGGCAGTTCGGCGCAGATGCGCGTGCCCTGCCCGGGGCTGCTGGCGATCGCCAACTGGCCCGAGTGGGCTTCCACCCGCACCCGCATGCCGCTGAGCCCGTGATGGCCGGGTCCCACGCGGTCCACCGAGAAACCCGTGCCGTCGTCGCGCACGGTCACCACGGCCCGTTGCGAGCGCTGTTCCAGCTTCACCGTCACATGGCGCGCCTTGGCGTACTTGCTGATGTTGGTCAGCGATTCCTGCACCAGCCGGTAGACCGTGAGTTCCGATTCCTTGTCCAGCGCCACCGCCTCCAGCGTGGGCGTCACCGCGATGTTCAGGCTGGCCGCGGCGTCTTCGCAGAGCACCTCCAGCGCCGCCACCAGGCCGAGCTGGTCCAGCGACGAGGGCCGCAGGTTCTCGACGATGCGCCGCTTCACCGCGATGCTTTCGTTGAGCCGCTGCTCGATGCCGCCAGCCCTCTCTAGCGCCACGGCCGGCACGTCCGGCACGCGCCGCAGGCGCGCGAGTTCCAGTTTCATGGCCGTGAGCAGGCCGCCCATTTCGTCGTGCAGCTCACGCGCGAGCCTCCCGCGCTCGTCTTCCCGTGTGTTGACGAGGTAGCCGGCGAGTTCGCGCAGCTCGGCGGTGCGCAGCGTGATCTGCTGCGCCAGGTGCTCGCTCTCGCGCGCCTTCTGCGCATCGATTTCGCGCAGCTGGCGCAGGAACAGGCCCAGGGCCACGAGCGAGACCAGCACCGCCAGGTGCAGGGCAAGCCGGTTGAGCTGGATCGCGTCGACGAGCGAGGCGCGCGCGTCGTCCTGGATCGTTTGCGCGCGGTCGAGCACCGCGTTGAATTCCTGGCGCAACTCGGTGTGGTCGGCGCGCCCGCGGTCGCTGCTCGCCAGGGTGCGCGCCCGCGTGCGCTGGCCCTGCCCGGCCGCGGCGACCCACTCGTCCATCTCGGCCACCCGGTCGGCGATGCGGATGCGCACCGCCTCGACCGAAACGACGCGCTGCGGGTCCGCGCTGGCGATGAGCTGGAAGGCGCCGCGCTGCACCTCCTCCAGTTCGGCCAGCGATTGGCGGTAGCTGTCCAGGTCGGTCTGGTTGCCGTTGAGCAGATAGGACCGCGCCGCGGTCTCCGCATCGGTCAGGGCCTGCAAGGTGTGCGTGGCCTTGAGGTGCGCGTCGGTCAGCGCATTGCCGTGCTGCAGGGTGGCGTGGGAATGGCGGTAGGTGCTTTCGTTCACCACCACGGTGACCACCGCCAGCGCCAGCACCACGGGCATCACATAGCGCGTTCGCGCGACGCGCTCGATCGACGACTTGATCATTCAGCCAGGGTTGCAACGCATGAAGCCGCGCAGCGGCGCAGGCGGTGCCTCATTTCAACACGCCTGGCGCGGAGGCCGATCCCTCGGCCACGCGCACGCAGTAGCTGATGAGTTCCTCGAGTTCGCAGGATTTGTCGAACACGCGATCGGCGCCCAGCACCGTGCAGCGGCGCCGGATGTCGGCCGAGGCGTAGTTGGTCAGCACCACCCGGCGCACCGGCAGGGCGGCGTCGTTGGCCGCCTGCAGCACGCCCAGTCCGGAGCCGTTGAGCAGGAACACGTCCACGATGAGCAGGTCCACCTCGTTGCCCTCCTCGCGCAGCCAGCGCACCGCGCTGGCCTCGTCGCTCGCGCTGCCCACGACCTCGACGCTGGTGAGTTCCTCAAGCGTGGAGACGAGGTTCTCGTAGATGAGCGGGTTGTCCTCGACGATGAAGGTTTTCAGGGTGGACATGGCGGTTGCGAGGGGCATGGCCGGCCGCGAGATCGGCCTGGGCGACTGGGCAATATTTTGTTTCATTTGCGGTGGATTGTCTGTAGGCCAGTTCCTACATGCGGCGCACGGCGCGGCCCCCCATGGCCCGAGACCGATCCCTGGTGTTGCGATTGCTTGCATTGCGCGCCACCGGGAGGGTCTTCGCTCATCGCCGCTACTGGATGATGATGTCGTTGCGCACCGACTGCACGCCGGGCGTGCCACGGGCCAGGGTCTCGGCGTGCGAGCGCTCGACGCCCGACTTGGCAAAGCCCGAGAGTTGCACCGTGCCGTTGAGCGTCTCGACCTTGATCGCCGCGGCGCTGACCGCGGGGTCCTCGGCAAAGCGCGCCTTGACACGGGTGGTGATGGTGGCGTCGTCGATGAACGAGCCGACGGTCTGCTGGTCGCGCGCGACGGCACAACCGGTGATCTGGACAAGGCTGAATGCGGCCGCGGCCGCCAGCACGGCGTGGGTGATCTTCATGATGGTTCCTCCAGGAATTCGATGTGGCCGTGGCGCGTGAAACCGCGCCACCCGAGGCCTCCGAGCAACCGCCTTTCGGCGGACTCGGGGCGGGCCTCTGGTGTTGCCCCTTCAAAGGGGTGGGGTCGAAGGCGGGGCGGGGTCAGCCTTCGCCTTTCACCTGCAGGCGGTTGTCAACGGCCACCACGCCTTCGATGGCCGTGACCAGGCTGGTGGCCCGCTCGCGCGCGGTCTCGTCGGGCGCGGTGCCGCTCAGGGCGACACGGCCGGCCTCGGTGTCCACCTCGATGTCCATCACGCTGAGCGCGCCGTCGGCCGCCAGGGCCGCCTGCACCTTGGCCGTGATGGCCATGTCGCCCGCGTTCTCGGCGATGGCCGCGCCAGCCTGCTCGCCGGAGGTCTGCAGGTCGCGCACCGCTTGCTGCACCTGGGCACCGGCTTCGTTGGCCGCGGACTGCACGTTGGCCACGGAGTTGTCGATCTGCTGGCCCACGGTTTCGCTCTCGGATTGGCCGCAGGCGGCAATCAGCGCGGTGGCCGCGGCGGCGGCGATCAGGGAGAGGTGACGTTTGCTGTGTTTCATGGTGATCTCCTTTGCATGCCGCCGGCACATCCGGCGGCTGATTCAACGATAGAGGGGTGTGTGGGGCGCGTCGGTCGGCGCATGCCGCATGAGCGTGTCAGACAAGGCCGACAACGCGGGCCGGCGCGCCGCGGATCAGACCTTGTCGGTCGGCTTGGTGCTGAACCAGTCGTCGCCGAGCTTGCGCTCCCACTCGGCGACCTGGCGCTCGGCTTCGTCCTTGGCGCAGCCGTAGCGCTCCTGGATCTTGCCGGCGAGCTGTTCACGGCGGCCGGCCACCACGTCGAAATCGTCGTCGGTGAGCTTGCCCCATTGCTCGATGACCTTGCCCTTGGCCTGTTTCCAATTGCCTTCGATGCGATCCCAGTTCATAAGCTTCTCCTTGAAGATTGCGGTAGGTTGCGGGTCGGTCGGATACCGGCCCCGGCCTGCGCCGCTTGCAGCGCGTTGCCGTGACTTCACTGTAGGTGGGCGGGTGGCGCGGGGCTGTCGGGCAGGCGGCCGGGCGCCTGTAGGACAACGCCGATGCGGCGCCGGCGCGCGGGGCGGACTTGGTGCCCGAAGCGCATGCTGGAAGAATGGCGGAGTGGGCGCCACGGGAACCTGGGGCCTGTTAGATTTTCGGCATCCGATTCACCGGGACCCTTCATGATCAAAGTAGGCATCGTCGACGACCACGCCATCGTGCGCACCGGCTTGCGCCAGTTCCTGTCCGAGCACGTGGACCTGACGGTGGCGGGCGAGGCCAACGACGGCCGCGAGGCGCTGGAACTGGTGCGCGAAGGCGAGGTCGATGTGCTGCTGATGGACATCTCCATGCCCGACCACGGCGGCGTGGATGCGCTGCAGGCCATCAAGGCGCGCTTCCCTGACTTGGCCGTGCTCATCCTCAGCGGTTTTCCGGAAGCCCAGTACGCCACCACCTTGTTGCGCTACGGCGCCAGCGGCTACCTGAACAAGGAATGCGCGCCGGAGGAAATCGTCAATGCGATCCGGGTCGTGGCGCGCGGGCGCCGCTACATCAGCCCTGCGGTGGCCGAGCTGCTGGCCGACAACGCGCTGGGCGGCGCCGAGGAACGCCCGCCGCACGAGCTGTTGTCGGAGCGCGAAATGCAGGTGTTCCTGCGCCTGTCGCAGGGCGAGACCATCGGCGCCATGGCCGAAAGCATGTTCCTGAGCGTGAAGACCGTGAGCACCTACCGCTCGCGCGTGCTGCAAAAGCTCAAGCTCGCCAGCAACAGCGACCTGACCTACTACGCGCTCAAGAACGGCTTGATCCAGTGAGCACCCCCCTGCGCCGCTGATTGCGACGCCCCCCTGCGCCGCTGGCGCGGCTTCCCCCCTTGTATCTTTGAGACTCGAAGTTCAGGCGAGTAGGTATGGA
>CAZFOT010000090.1:0-13083 GCA_964520365.1 uncultured Hydrogenophaga sp. | reverse complement strand
GGGCCGCGCAAGCGCCTTTTCGGGATGGGCTGCTAGGCGCAAAACGCAGCCGGGCCGGTGGCCCGGCGAGGCTTTGCAACGCCGCAGACCGCCCGAAAAGGCACTTGCCCTTCGGGTTGGGACGAAATCGGGCGATTGCCCCACCAAACCCCTTGCATGGGCATGAGCCCATGCGGCGCGGTATTGGCGGGTCACTCATCCCGATTGCGTCCCAACGCGACCCCTTGTAGCTCGTGAACAGGCTCTAAGCAGGGCTTCGCAGGCCATCTTTTGCGGCCGGAGCGACGGGTTCTCGGTGAAAACCCCATGAAGTGCGACAATACAGGGTTCGCTTCCTGCCGCGCCTAGCGGCTTGTTGGCCGGTTGGCCGCTCTCCCCGTAGGCACATTGACCTGATGACCCAGTCCTTCTCCGAACTCCAGCTCTCTCCCGCGCTGCTCAATGCCGTGTCCGAAATGGGCTACGAGACCATGACGCCGATCCAGGCGCAGGCGATTCCGGTGGTGCTGCAAGGCCGCGACGTGATGGGCGCGGCCCAGACCGGCACCGGCAAGACCGCCGCTTTCACGCTGCCCCTGCTGCAGCGCATGATGAAGCACGAGAACGCCTCCACCTCGCCCGCGCGCCACCCGGTGCGCGCGCTGGTGCTGGTGCCCACGCGCGAGCTGGCCGACCAGGTGGCCGAGCAGGTCAAGCTCTACGCGAAGCACACCCAGTTGCGCAGCATGGTGGTGTTCGGCGGCATGGACATGAAACCCCAGACCGCCGAGCTGAAGAAGGGTGTCGAGGTGCTGGTGGCCACGCCCGGCCGTTTGCTGGACCACATCGAGGCCAGGAACTGCGTGCTCAACCAGGTGGAATACGTGGTGCTCGACGAGGCCGACCGCATGCTCGACATCGGCTTCCTGCCCGACCTGCAGCGCATCCTGTCCTACCTGCCCAAGCAGCGCACCACGCTGCTGTTCTCGGCCACCTTCTCGCCCGAGATCAAGCGCCTGGCCAACAGCTACCTGCAGGACCCGGTGACGATCGAGGTGGCGCGCTCCAACGCCACCGCCTCTACCGTGGAGCAGCATTTCTACCGCGTGGACGACGACGACAAGCGCGGCGTGCTCAAGCAGGTTCTGCGCGAGCGCGGCCTCAAGCAGGCTTTCGTGTTCGTCAACAGCAAGCTGGGCTGCGCGCGGCTGGCGCGCTCGCTGGAGCGAGAGGGCCTCAACACCACCGCGCTGCACGGCGACAAGAGCCAGGACGAGCGCCTGAAGGCGCTCGATGCCTTCAAGACCGGCGCGGTGGACCTGCTGGTCTGCACCGACGTGGCCGCGCGCGGGCTGGACATCAAGGACGTGCCGGCGGTGTTCAACTTCGACATTCCGTTCAACGCCGAGGACTACGTGCACCGCATCGGCCGCACCGGCCGGGCGGGCGCGTCGGGTCTGGCGGTGTCGTTCGTGAGCGGGCGCGACACGCGCCTCATGGGCGACCTGGAGAAGCTGCTGGGCAAGAAGCTCGAACTCGAACCCCTGGAGCTCGAGGCCGATCGGCGCCCGGCGGGGCACTTCAACGACGGGCAGCGGGCCTGGCAGCGGGGCGACGGCGCGGAACGCGGCGGCCGCGAGGCCCGCGCTCCGCGAGGCGACGCGCCCGCGAGCCGGGCCGCCCGCCCGCCCCGGCCGAGCGCCGACCCCTTGTTCGACAAGCCCTACGAGCCCGCGATGGCGCCCGATGCCAAGCCGGAATGGGAGATCGCGCAGCGGCCCGCGGGGCGCGGCGTGTCACCCAACATCAAGAGCCGCAAGAAGGTGCCCGCGCTGTTCAAGCGCGCCGAAGCGCCCGTGGCCAACAGCGAACCCGAACCGGCAACAACCGAAGCCGCCAGCTGAAGCTGCGAAAACCCAGGGGCATCAAGGGTCCGGCCGCCGGCCCCCACCCCAGCCCCCAAAGGGGGAAAGGGCAAGAACGCAACGAGTGTGGTGAGCCCAAAGCCAGGGGCAGCAAGGGTCCGGCTCCGCCGGCCCGAGATGCCGTCCCCCCTCCAAGCGCCGCGCAGCGGCGCGCCAGGGAGGGGGGAAGCCGCAAAGCGGCGCAGGGGGGTGTCCCTGGTCACCCGCACCGCACGGCAATGCGTTCGCTAGCCTCGCCCGGCTTGCCGATGCGCGCCGCCGTCAGGCAGCCGCCCCAGACGCAGCCCGTGTCCAGCGGCAGCACGCCCTCGGGTCCCGCGCCCTGGAGCGTGGACCAGTGGCCGAACGCCACCGGCACCGGTGCCGTGCGCCGGCCCGGCACGTCGAACCAGGGCATGAAACCAGGGGGCGCGGCGTCTGCGCCGTCCTTGGTGTCGAATTCCATCACGCCTTGCGCGGAGCAGAACCGCAGCCGGGTCAATGCGTTGACCACCACCCGCAGCCTGTCGCTGCCGCGAAGACCGTCGCTCCACTGCGCGGGTTCGTTGCCGTACATGTGCTGGAGAAACCGCGTCCAGTCCGGGCCGCGCAGCGCGGCCTCCAGTTCCCGGGCCAGTGCGATGGTCTGGCCGACGTCCCATTGCGGCAGCACGCCGGCGTGCACCATCAGCCAGCCGTGCTCGAACAGCGCCAGGGGGCGCGCGCGCAGCCAGTCGAGCAGGGCAGGCCGGTCGGGCGCGGCCAGGATGTCGCCCAGGGTGTCGCTGCGATGCGGCTTGCGCACGCCGTGCGCGGTGGCCAGCAGGTGCAGGTCGTGGTTGCCCAGCAGGCAGTGGGCGGCGCCTTCGAGCGCCATCATCCGCCGCAGCACCGCCAGCGACCGCGGTCCCCGGTTGACCAGGTCGCCCAGCAGGTACAGCGTGTCGCGGCTCGGTGAAAAGCCGATTTCGGCGAGCAGGCGGCCCAGCGCGCCGTCGCAGCCCTGCACGTCGCCGATCATGTAAAGTGCCATTCACAATTATGGACATACTGCTGATCGCGTTCCTGACGCTGCTCAACGGGGCCTTCGCCATGTCGGAGCTGGCCCTGGCCTCCAGCCGCAAGGCCCGCTTGATGGCCATGGCGGAGGCGGGCGACAAGGGGTCTACGACCGCCCTGAAGCTGCTGGAGAACCCGACCCAGTTCCTCTCGTCGGTGCAGGTCGGCATCACCTCCATCGGCATGCTCAACGGCATCGTGGGCGAGGCGGCGTTCAGCGGCGACCTCGCGCTGTGGATGGAGGCCATGGGGATGGCCCAGGCCACGGCCAACGTGGCCTCCACCGCGATCGTGGTGGTGGTCATCACCTTCATCACCATCGTGTTCGGCGAGCTGGTGCCCAAGCGCATCGGCCAGCTCTACCCGGAGGCGGTCTCGCGCTGGGTCTCGCGCCCCATGGCCTTCGTGGCGCAGGCCGCCAAGCCTTTCGTGTGGCTGCTCACGCACACCACGCAGTGGGTGCTCAAGCTGCTGCGCATCGACGGCAACGCGGTGCAGCACGTGACCGAGGAAGAGATCAATGCCAGCCTGGAGGAGGGCGTGGACGCCGGCATCATCGAGGAGCACGAGCACCAGATGGTGCGCAACGTGTTCCTGCTCGACGATCGACAGCTTGCCTCCATCATGGTGCCGCGCTCAGAGATCGAATGGCTCGACGCGCAGGACACGATCGATGTCGCCGTGCAGAAGGCCTGGACCACGGGGCATTCCTGGTATCCGGTCTGCCGGGACGGGCTGGAGGACGTGGTGGGCGTGATCCACCTGCCGCGCATGCTGGCGCTGCAGGCCGACGGCGTCAACGAGTCCATTCGCCAGCATGCGCAGCCCGCGGTGTTCGTTCCCGAGACCCTCTCCGGCATGGAACTGCTGGAGCAATTCCGCGAGCGCGCCACCCGCATGGTGTTCGTGGTGGACGAATACGGCGTGGTGCAGGGCCTGCTCACGCCGCTGGACATGCTCGAAGCCATCACCGGCGAACTCTCGCCCCGCGCCGCGGTGGACGCCTGGGCCACGCAGCGCGAGGACGGCGCCTGGCTGGTGGACGGCGCCATGCCGGTGGCCGAGCTCAAGTCGCGCCTGGACATCGAGGAACTGCCCGACGAGGACAAGGGCCGCTACAACACCGTGGCCGGCCTGATGCAGACGGTGGCCGGCGACCTGCTGGAGCAGCACCAGCACGTGGACTGCGCCGGCTGGCGCTTCACGGTGCTGGCGCTCGACGGGCGCCGCATCGATCAGGTGCTGATCGAGCGGGGCCCGCAGGAAGGTGTGCCCGAGAACGAAGCCGACGGCTGAAGCGGTGCCGCTGCAGGCGCCCGTCAGCCGCCGGCCGGGGCCGTGAAGCGCTCTCCGTCCCAGCGCCAGCCGGTGAATGCCGCGAGCGAAGAACGCGCGATGGCCGCCGGCGGGTACATCAGCGCCAGTTCGTCGCCCAGCAGGGTTTCGTCCGCAATGAGGCCCGTCACGTTGATCCAGCGCACGAGCGTGCCCGGCTGGCCCAGCGTGGCAGGCAGTTGCATCGGTGAGGGATGCAGCCAGCCGGCCGCTGCCAGAAGCGGCGCGAGTTCGAGGTAGCGCCGGTCGGCGGCGGGCTCGTCGATGACGGCGGTGCTCGATGCCCGCTGGGTCACCCACCGCGCCTGCGGCACCTGGCCCGATCCGTCCAGCTCCCTCGCCACCAGCCGGAAGGATTCGGTGGCGGGCGATTCCGGGCGTGCAATGGCCAGGGGATCGGTGCCGGGGTCGCGCAGCACGGTGCCCGGGAACACTTCCAGGCAACGCCCGAGCACGCCAAGCAGGGCCGCATCGTCCAGCCCGGAGGGCTGGGCCCCCGGCAGGTTGGCGGGCAGCACCGGCACCGGCGCGCGCAGCGGCACCTGGCAGCCCAGTGCATGCCAGCGGGCGCGCGCCTCCAGCAGCGGTGTGGCGAAGTCGGCGCGCACCTGAAGCGTGGGCACGATGCTGGCTTGCGCCGGCCCGGCCGGGCGGTCGTTGCCGATGTCCACGAAGCCCACGGGGGGTGCGCCGGCCAGCGCCACGCTCAGCGGCGGCGGGGCGGCCACGCCGAGCGCGCTGGCCACGGCAGAGGCGCGGGTCTCCAGCAGGCCGGCACGTTCCAGCAGGTTGAGGTAGCCGCCGATCTCGGTGATGTTGCGCGGCGCGGGCATGCGGGCCGGGAACACGTCGCCCTGGTGCGCCAGGCGCTGCAGCAGGATGCGCTGGGCTTCGAGCACGTCGGGCCGCACACCCGAGCGCATGATCTCGATCAGCACGTCCATCATGCTGGTGAAGGCCTGGTCGGTGGCGGTGGCGGGGGTGGTGTCGGGCATGGGGTTTCTCCTCAGATCAGGCCAAGGGCGGTGAGCCAGGCGGTGCTGGCCAGGGTGCGGGTGCCGTTTTCCTTCTTGTCGAAAGCAGCCAGCAGCAGCTCGGCCTTGTCCTTCGGCAGGCCGGCGCCGCCCGTGAGCGATCCGATCTTGCCGGCGGCGAACAGCAAGGCCTTGGTGGGGTCGGCGGTGTTGCCGGCGGCGATCAGGTAGGACGGGGCGTTCTCCTTGAGGTCTTTCAGCGCGGCGTCCACCGGCGAGGTGGCGGCCTTCTTCTCTTCGGCCGCCTTGTCGGCAGCGGTCTGGGTCTTGAACACGTCCACGCTGGCGGCCAGGGCCTTGTCGGCCATCTGGGTGGCCGATGCGAGCGCATCCTTGCGCGCGGCTTCCGCGCTGTCGATGGTCTTGCCGCCCAGCGCGGTGAGCACGTTGTGGCCCAGGAAGTCGGTGGAGAAGCCCTGCGCGGCCGCGCCGCCCGCGGCCAGCGCCTGGGCCAGCGCGCCCAGGCCGTTGCTGCCGCCGTCGCCAGCGACGTTGTTCACGATGGTGGGCGTGGCGGCCAGGGACGAAGGCGCGGCCAGGCCGGCCAGGTTGTTGTTGCGCAGACCCACGTTGGCAATGGCGGTGGCTTCATCGGCGGGCGAGTCCTGCCAGTTCCAGAACCGGGTGAGGTCGATCTTTTCGGCTGCCGAGCAGTGGCCGAGCACCGCTTCTCCGAGCACGCCGCGCGTGGGCAGGGTGAAATGCGATTCGGGTGGCGAGAACGCTTCGCGGTGGAACTGGGTCAGTGCGTCCTGCACCGATGCGGTGGTCAATGGAGGCCGGTCCTGCGCGTCCTCGGCATCGGGCGCGCCAGCCAGCGCCACGGCCAGCGAGGGCGGGATGGAGAACGGCATCACCATGCAGTTGCCGTGGTAGCCCAGCACCTGGTTGCCGATGCAGTTGAGCAGCGGCACATGCTGGCTCGGGTCGTTCATGCCTTCGATGTCGAGGCCGTTGGCGGGCAGCCCGATGGTGTAGCCCTCCAGCATCACCACGCGTTCCTCCGGGGTGAGCGAGGACCACACCGCCTTGGAATAGGTCAGGGTGTTGCGCACCACGTGCTGCAGCGTGCGCTCGATCTTCATCAGGTCGCGAAAGCTCAGCGTGGGGTTGCTCTCCAGCGCGGCAATGGGCAGGCCCCCGGGCGGCAATTCGGTCAGGCCGTTCAGGTCGTCGGCGGCGCGTGACGGTGCAACCCCGTTGGGCAAGGCGAGGAAGGTGCTCACCAGCGGCCCGCCGAGTTCGGCCTCGAGCTGGGCCGGGGCAAGGCGCACCGAAGTTTCGATGGACGACAGGTTGAAGCCCGGCAGCAGGTGCTGGATCGCCAGCAAGGCCTGGTATTGGGGGTTCTTGGCCGGGTCGAGCGGGTAGTTCACGGTGTCGAACCAGCGCCGGATCTCGAAGGCGACGATTTCGCTGGGGTCCACCGATTCCGGGATCAGCAGCGAGCCGCTCATGGACACCAGCGGCCCTTCCTCTCGCAGGCGCTTGAGTTCGCCCAGGAACTCGATCTGGGTCCCGAACTGCTTGGCCGGGATGGCGGTCAGCGGCGAGTCGAGCTGCACCGGACCGAGCTGGCGCCCGCCACGCAGCAGCACCCGCACCGACACGCGTTCATAGGGAATGAAGCGCCCCTGCAGCGAGAACGTCAGCGTCTGGGTGGCTGGACCGCTGATGTTGACACCCGAGCGCGGATTGGCGGCGAAGTCTCCCAGGATGCGCAGCCCTTCGCGATGCCGCTGCGGCAGGTGCGGCTGCACCACGTCGCTGTGGCGGTGCAGCAGGGCGTAGCGCGCGAGCACTTCGGCGCGGGTGTCGACACCGGTGGTCTGGGTGAGTTCGAGTTGCTGGCCGGCGGGCAGGAAGCGCACCACGTCCAGCGGCACGAAGCACACCAGGTTGGCGCCTTCGACTTCGGTGGTGCTGGTGAATTTGCGCAGCACTTCCCAGTACTGCATGGTCAGTGCGTGCGCCTTGTTGTGGTTGGTGATGACCTTGGTGGTCACGGTTTCGCGGTCGGTCTCGGTGGCCAGGCGGATCGACGAGCGCTGCGCGCTGCGCCGGGCCGAAGCCTGGCGTTCCACGCTGCGGTGCATGTCCTCGGCCGCGTTGCTGGTGTAGCTGCGCGCACCGTCGAGCGCGCTGCGCGTGCTGCCGTTGTTGCTGCTGCTGCCGCCGCCACCGCCTGCGCCAATGCCCAGCGCCACCGGACCCAGCACGGCGCCGATGCCGCCGGCCACGCCCCAGCTCGATGACCGGGCATTGTTGCGGTAGCTCGACGAAGCCAGGACGCTTTCTTCGAATGCCGACTCGAACACGGCCTGGGAGGAGGCGTCTTCGCGCAGCGAGGCGTGCTGGCGCTCGGCGACATCCAGTTGTTCGATCTCGCGCACCGAGGCGCTGGCCACCCGTTCGGAGATGGCGATGCGCTGCTGCTCACCCGGTGCCAGTGGCAGCGAGTACAGAAGATTGCCCAGCGCGAGCCCCTGGAACTTCCAGACCTGGGCCAGGTTGAGCACGTAGCCCAGCCCCAGCGTGCCGGCCATGGGCACGGTTCGCTCGGCACCGATGGTGTTGCCACGCACGCCGATGAGCTGGTCACGGAAGCCGTCCACGCTGATGGGCTTGTCCACCGGCAGGCGTTCCACGTAGCGTGTGGTCGTGGTGCCCAGCAGGGGCGTGAGCGCCGTGTTCCAGTCGGGGATCATCATGGCGTGGCTGCCGCGTGGCGGAACGCCGCCGACCCCGGGTGGGCGGGGAATGAACACGCGGTTGACGGTGGTGGTGCGCGGTTCGATCAGGCGCACCAGCATCTTGTAGGGAAAGCGGCGCACCGCCGTGTCCTGCTCGAAGGTGATGCCGCAGGCGTCCTGCCCCAGTTGAACCTTCACGGTCGGCGTGGCTTGCCCGCCTGTGCCTTGCGCGGGCGTGATGGCGGGCAGGTCGTCAACCAGGTCGATCAGTGCCGCGATGATGCCCTGTGGCAAGGGGCGCAAGGCGCGCGGGAGCAGCAGTTCGCCCAGCGCCCGCTGGCCCATGCGTGGAAGCGGCACCGCCAGGCTGGCGGAGGCGTTGTCGGCACCCGTGATGCGAAGGCCCAGTCCGTTGGCGAGCCACTGGCGGCGCTGGGCTTCGTCCACCGGCGGCAGCGGCAGCGTGAACACGCCCAGTTCGTCGGTGAGCACGCCGCGGCCCAGTGGCGCGGACTGCCCGGGCAGGGTCGGTTGCACGCTGACGCGTTGTGCCGGGCTGCGGTCCGGGTTGAGCAGCAGGCCACGCACCTGGGTGGGCAGCACGCGCACCTGGGGAATCATTTCGCGGGCGATCCGTGCATGCTCGTGCAGGGTGCCCAGTCCCACGCGGAAGTGCGTGATGTCGGCCACGCGGGTGGCCAGCATCTGCTTGCGGTCGTCCTCGCTCAGGCCGGCCAGTTCTTTCTCGTTGGCGTCGATCAGGTCCAGGCTGGGCAGGAAACGCCTGGACAGGACGCTGGTGTCGATCTGCACGTTGGCCGTGCTCAAGCCGGGGCGCTCGGCATTGGCGGGATCGGCGGTGCCGGGTGCAGGTCTCTTGTCGGTGGCCATCTTCCGTCTCCTCGGGGGGCCGCGCTGGAGGTGTGCGCAGGACGGCGGCGACCCTGCGGCGCTCATTCTGGAATGGGTGGTGAACGCTCACATCCCCATTCCTTGGGAGCGCAGCCGGCGCGCTTCATTCCATCGGGGGATGTGGAATGGTGTGACAGGCCCTAACCCGACCAGGGCGTCAACTGCCACCACGCGGGCAGCAGGCGGCGCACTTCCGGCCGCGTGAAGCGGTCATCCAGCAGCACCACCGTGCCGCGGTCCTGTTCGCCGCGGATCACCCGGCCGGCGGCCTGCACCACCTTCTGCACGCCCGGGAACTGGTAGGCGTAGTCGAAGCCGCGCCCGAAGCGGGCCTGCAGGCGCTGGCGCAGGCGTTCGTTGAGCGGGTTCACCTGCGGCAGGCCCAGGGTGGCGATGAAGGCGCCCACCAGCCGGCGCCCGGGCAGGTCGATGCCTTCGCCGAAGGCGCCGCCCAGCACCGCGAAGCCGATACCCTGTCCGCGTTCGGTGAAACGGGCCAGGAAGGCTTCGCGCTCGGGCTCGGCCATGGCGCGCGACTGGGCCCACACCGGCAGCCCAGGGTGCAAGGCCTGCAGCCGGTGCAGCGCCTGCTGCAGGTAGTCGAAGCTGCTGAAGAAAGCGAGGTAGTTGCCCGGTTGCCGCTCGTACTGGCCGGCGATGGCCGACACCAGGGTGTCCAGCGAATCGGCGCGGTCGCGCCAGCGGGTGGAGATGTGGGGCGCCATGCGCACCTGCAGTTGCCCGGCATCGAAGGGCGAGGGCACGTCGAGCCGGGATGCGCTGGCGGGCAGGCCGAGCAGGTCCGCCACGTAGTCCATGGGGCTGAGCGTGGCCGAGAACAGCGTGACGCCCTGCGCGGCGGCCCAGCGCGCCTCCAGCAGCGGGCCGGGCACCAGGTTGCGCACCGCGATGGCCGGACGCGGCCTGCGCGCGCGGCCCGTGGCCGGCGTGCGGGCGAGTTCGACCACCGAGTGGTCGGCAAAACCCTCGGCCACGCGCAGGAAGCGCAGCACCTCGAACAGCCAGGCCTGCACGCGCGGGTCCACCGCGTCCTGCGCCTGTGTTAGGTATTCGCTCAGATCGGCGCCGTGCTGCTGCAGCGCCGTCACCCAGCCGTCGGGCAGCGCGTCGAGCAGGGCGTGTTCGCCCTCGAACGCCGTGCCCAGGCTGCCCCAGCGGCGGTGCAGGCGGTCCAGCGAGGCGCCCAGGCCGGCCGGCGGTGTTTCGCGCAAACCCGCCAGCGATGCCGGATGCAGCTCGGCCGAATACATCTGGCGCGCGCGCTCGATCAGGTTGTGCGCCTCGTCCACCAGCAGGCCCACGCGCCGGCCCTCGTCCACCGCCAGGGCCCAGGCGTGGGCGTTGAGGTCGAAGAAATGGTTGTAGTCGCCCACCACCACGTCGCTCCAGCGCAGCATTTCCTGGCCCAGGAAATAGGGGCACACCTGGTGGCGCAGGGCGAGGTCGCGCAGGGCGGACCGATCGAGCCAGCCGGCGCGGGCGGCGTCCTCGCGGGCGGCGGGCAGGCGGTCGTGGAAGCCGCGCGCGAGCGGGCAGGACTCGCCATGGCAGGCCTTGTCCGGGTGTTCGCAGGCTTTCTCGCGCGCCACGCGCTCCAGCACCCGCAGGGGCTGCGCCGGTGCGGTGAACCCCAGGCGGCCCAGCGCATCCAGCGCGAGGCGGCGGCCGGTGGTCTTGGCGGTCAGGTACAGCACCTGGTCGGTGCCTGCCCCCGGCGCGGCCTTGAGCGCGGCGAACAGCGTGGCCACCGTTTTGCCGATGCCGGTGGGGGCTTGCGCCAGCAGCGTGCGCGCCGCGCCGTGGTGGCGGTACACGGCTTCGGCCAGGGTGCGCTGGCCGGCTCGGAAAGCCGGGAAGGGAAAGGCCAGGGCGCGCAGGGCATCGTCGCGCTGGGCGCGGTGCAGGGCTTCGCCGCGCGCCCAGGCGATGTAGCGTTCGCACAGCGCCTGGAAGTGCGCCTGCAGCTCGGTGGCGCTGTGGCGCTGCACCAGTGGGGTTTCCTGCCCGGTGTCGATGTGGAAGTAGACCAGCGCGATGTCCAGTTCCTCCAGGCCGAGCTGCTCGCACAGCATCCAGCCGTACACCCGCGCCTGGGCCCAGTGCAGTGTCTGCTGCGAAGGCTTGATGCGCGCCGGGTCGCCGCGGTGGGTCTTGATTTCCTCCAGCCGCCGCGCCTGGCTGTCGAAGCCGTCGGCGCGGCCTTGCACGCGCAGGCCTTGCCAGTCGGCCGACAGGGGCAGCTCGCGCTGGTAGCCCGCGCCGCGCCGGGCCGTGACCGCGCCGTGGCCGGCCACACCTTCGGGGCCGCTGGGCGAGGGTGTGAACCGCAGGTCCAGGTCGCCGGCGCGCGCGGCGAAATCGCACAGCGTGCGCACCGCCACCACGCCCAGGGGCGCGTCGGCGCTGCCGGGAGCGGGCAGGAGGTCGGTGGCGGTGGTGGATGCGGGCATGGCGTTGCCAGTGCATCGTACTGGATATACAGTCAGTTCATGAGTTCGACCACACCCGTCCTGAACCGGCGCCACCACCAGCGCCTGCGCGAGATCTACCGCTCGGCCGGCTGGCCGTGCCAGGACGCGCTGGAGGTGGAGCTGATCGCGGCCGGGCAGGTGCAGCGCCTGCGCTCGCCCGAGGGCCATGAAACACTTCGCCTCACCGACGACGGCATCCACACGCTGGCGCTGGCCTTCGCCCGCAACCAGGCCGCGCGCAGCCCGCACGAGGCGCTGGTGGAGCAGGTCGCGGTGGCGATGGCGCATGCCGGGCGGCTGGCATGGCGCGGCCTGGCCTTGCGGGTGCCGCTGCCCAGGGCGCTGCTGCAAGGCACGCCACCGCCAGCCGATGGCGAACCCGAGGCCGTTGCCCGGCAGGCCAGGGCTTTCGACGACGAAGCCGAGGTGCTGGGCGCCTTGCCGGACCACGCCTGGTGCGTGGCCTGCCCCGATGTGTTCTCCATCCGGCGCAGTTCGATCGAGGCCTACCTGGAGCCGATGGTGCACGAGATCAAGGTCAGCCGCGCCGATCTGCTGGGCGACCTGAAGAAGCCCGCCAAGCGCGCGGCCTACCTGGGCATGGCGGGCGCCTGCTGGTATGTGCTGGGGCTCGATGCGCGCGGGCGGCCGGTTGGCGGGCCCGCCGATGTGCCGCCCGAATGCGGTGTGATGGTGGCCCGCGAAGGCCGCCTGGAGGTGATGCGCGAGGCGCCGCGCCGCGCCGTGCCCCGCCTGCCTTTCCACGTGTGGATGGCGCTGGCCCAGGCGGAACCCGCCGTGCGCGACAGGGAAGTGCGCCAGGGTGAGCTGGCGCCGTCAACGCCGGATCCCGACCCGGCTTGAGCCGCCGGTCGGCGGCCCTGGCCTGTCCGTCGAGGGCATGGCCGCTTGGCAATGGGTTTTCAGAAACGGGTCACGGTCTTCGTGTAGCATCCGCTGCGCGTTTCATCTCGTTTCATTCTGTTTCGCCCCGCCGCAGCATGTCCAAGTCCATGCACGACCCATCCATTTCGTCCGATCCGATCGACTTCCAGACGGGCTGGCGCCGCTGGGACGTGCGGTTGTTTCGCTGGATGGGCGCGGGCCGTTCGCCCTGCAGGGTGCTGGAACTGGCGAAATGGCTGGCCCGCTGGAGCTGGGTGCCGCTGGTGGTGGTGCTGGCCGACATGGCGCTGGATGATGCCTTGGACCGCGTGCTGGTGTTCCATGCGCTGGTCACGGCCGGGGTGGTGCAGGTGGTGAGCAAGCGCTGTTCGGCGCGGTGGGAACTGCCGCGCCCCTTCGCCATGGGCCTGTGTCCCAATCACCTCAACCACAGCCTGCGCGCCGGTTTCCCGAGCACGCATGCCATGGTGATGGGCAGCCTGTTCGGCTTCCTGCTGCCCTTCGGACCTCTGGACATGGACATCGCCATCGTCGGCTCCATCGCCCTGCTCACCGGCTGGGCACGGGTGTATGCCGGCGCCCACTTTCCGTCGGATGTGGCCGCCGGGCTGAGCCTGGGTGGCGCGCTGGGCCTGTTCGTGGCCTGGACAACGGGGTTCTAGAGACTCCCCCCTGCGCCGCTTCGCGGCTTCCCCCCTCTCTGGCGCGCCCTGCGGGCGCTTGGAGGGGGGACGGCGCCCTTGGGCCGGCAAAGCCGGACCTTCGGCGC
>CAZFOT010000089.1:0-13189 GCA_964520365.1 uncultured Hydrogenophaga sp. | reverse complement strand
TGCGACGAGGCGCGCCGCAAGGTGGTCGAACACGCGCTGCGCGACTTCCGCCTCGGCGGCGCCGAACTGCCCGACGCGCAGAAGGCGCGCTTCGGCGAAATCCGCGAGGAGCTGGCCGCGCTGTCGGCGAAGTTCTCGCAGAACGTGCTCGACGCCACCGATGCCTACGCGCTGTACGTCGAGGACGAAGCGCGCCTCGCCGGCCTTCCCGCGGATGTCGTCGCCGCCTGCCGCGCCGCGGCGGAGAAGGACGGCAAGGCGGGCTGGAAGCTCGGCCTGCAGATGCCGGTCTACCTGCCGGTGCAGGCCTACGCCGACGATCGCGAACTGCGCGCCACGCTGTACCGCGCCAGCGCGGTGCGCGCGTCCGAGCTGGGCGACGATCCCGCGCTCGACAACGGCACGCTGATCGACCGCATCCTCGCCCTGCGCGCCGAACTCGCCGCGCTGCTCGGCTTCGCCAGCTACGCGCAATACTCGCTCGCGACCAAGATGGCCGACACGCCGGACGAGGTGCTGGCCTTCCTGCGCGACCTCGCCGCGCGCGCGAAGCCCCACGCGCAGCGGGACCGCGCCGAACTGGAGGCCTTCGCCAGGGAACACCTCGGCATCGACGCGCTCGAAGCCTGGGACCTCGGCTACGCCAGCGAGAAGCTCAAGCAGGCGCGCTACAGCTTCTCGGCGCAGGAGGTGAAGCAGTACTTCACCGAGCCGAAGGTGCTGGCCGGCCTGTTCGCCGTGATCGGCGACCTGTACGGCCTGCGCGTGGAGCCCGACAGCGCGCCGACGTGGCACGAGGACGTGCGCTTCTTCCGCCTCGTCGACGGCGACGGCAAGCTCGTCGGCCAGTTCTACCTCGACCTGTACGCACGCGAGGGCAAGCGCGGCGGCGCCTGGATGGACGACTGCCGCAACCGCCGCGACACCGCGCGCGGCACGCAGACGCCCCTCGTCTACCTGGTCTGCAACTTCGGCAAGGGCGTCGACGGCAAGCCGGCGACGTTCACGCATTCGGACGTCACCACGCTGTTCCACGAGATGGGCCACGGCCTGCACCAGCTGCTCACGCGCGTGGGCGAGCTGGGCGTGGCCGGCATCAACGGCGTCGAGTGGGACGCGGTGGAGCTGCCCAGCCAGTTCATGGAGAACTTCTGCTGGGAATGGGACGTGCTCAAGCACATGACCGCCCACGTGGACACCGGCGAGCCGCTGCCGCGCGCGCTGTTCGACAAGATGCTGGCCGCCAGGAACTACCAGAGCGGCCTGCAGACGCTGCGCCAGGTGGAGTTCTCGCTGTTCGACATGCTGTTGCACAGCCTGCCCGAGCCTGCCGCGACCGGAGAAGCCATTCTGGCGCTGCAGCAAGCGGTGCGGGATGAAGTGGCGGTCCTGCTGCCTCCGCCCTACAGCCGCACGCCCCACACCTTCAGCCACATTTTTGCCGGTGGCTACTCGGCGGGCTACTACAGCTACAAATGGGCCGAGGTGCTTTCGTCCGACGCGTATGCCGCGTTTGAAGAAGCGGCGTTGACGACCGGCCTCGGCACACTGGATGTCGCCACCGGCCGCCGCTACCGGCAGGCCATCCTGGAAGCCGGTGGAAGCCGTCCGGCCATGGAATCGTTCAAGGCCTTCCGCGGCCGCGAACCCAGCATCGAGGCGCTGCTGCGCCACCAGGGCATGGCATGATGGCGGCTCGGGTTCACCCGAGGCATTCGACCCAAGGAGCAATGATGAACGTCGCCCCATCCCTTTCACGCAATCCGGCCTGCCCGGCGCTCTCGTCCGCCTGGCGAAAGAGCGCCGCCGCAGGGCTGCTGCTGGCCGTTGCCATGGCGCCGGCGCTGGCCCAGGGCGTGTACCGGATCGTGGGCCCGGATGGCCGGGTCACGTTCTCGGACCAGCCGCCGACGGCGGATGCGGCGCCCCGCGCGCCCGCCAGCGGCTCCGCCGCGGCCGCGCCGGCCGGCAATGCATCCCTGCCCTTCGCCTTGCGGCAGGTGGTCGGCCGCTACCCGGTCACCCTCTACACCAGCCCAGACTGCGCGCCCTGCAACAGCGGGCGCAACCTGCTCAACGCCAGGGGCATTCCCTATACGGAGAAGACCATCACTTCGGCGAACGACGCCGATGCCCTCAAGCGCTTGAGCGGCGACGCTTCGTTGCCGTTCCTGACCATCGGCGCCCAGCAGATCAAGGGCTACTCCGATACCGAATGGAGCCAGTTCCTCAACGCGGCCGGATACCCGGCGCAATCGGCCTTGCCTGCCGGCTACCGCCGTCCCGAACCCAGCCCTCTGGTCGCTGCGCAGACCGCGGCACCCGCTCCCACAGGGGCACCCGCTTCTTCGTCGGCCCAGCCGGCGGACCCGGAGCCCGCGGTCCCTGTGACACCGGCGCCCAACAACCCGTCCGGCATCCGGTTCTGATCTCGCTCAGAACGTCAGCGTCCTGACGCCGTTCGGGGTTCCGAGCAGACACACGCCGGCTTTCTGGTGGGCGAACACGCCCACGGTGACCACGCCGGGCCATTGGCTCACTTCGGTCTCGAACGCCAGCGGGTCGCCGATCTTCAGGCCAGTCACGTCCAGGATGTGCTGACCGTTGTCGGTCACCAGGGGGCTGCCGTCCCTTTGGCGGATCACGGCCTGACCACCCCTTTGTGCAAACTGGCGTGTCAGGCGTGCCGTCGCCATCGGTACCACCTCCACCGGCAACGGAAACGCGCCCAGCACCCGGACCAGCTTGGATTCGTCGGCGATGCAAACGAACCGCCGCGACTGGGCGGCGACGATCTTTTCCCGCGTCAGGGCCGCACCGCCGCCCTTGACCATGTGGCCCCGTTCATCGATCTCGTCGGCTCCGTCGATATAGACCGACAGCTCGCCGACGTCGTTCGCCTCGAACACCGGGATGCCCAGCGCCAGGAGCCGGGCCGTCGTGGCTTCGGAGCTGGAGACAGCGCCGGCGATGCGGTCCTTCATGCCCGCCAGCGCGTCGATGAACTTGTTGACCGTCGAGCCGGTCCCCACGCCGACGATCTCGCCCGGCGTGACGTATTCGAGGGCCGCTTCGCCCACCAGGGCTTTGAGTTCATCTTGGGTCATTTGAGACAATCGGTGCAAAAACCAGATACCCGATTATCCAATGTCCCTGCTGCCCTACACCCTTGCCCGGCCCTTTCTCTTCAGCATGGACCCTGAAGCGGCGCACGAACTCACATTGAGCGCCCTGGCGAAGTTCCAGCACTCCCCGCTGACCTGCCTCTACGCGGAGCATCGTGTCGACGATCCGATTTCGGTGGCCGGGCTCATGTTCCCCAACCGGGTCGGGCTCGCGGCAGGTCTCGACAAGAACGCGCGCTGCATCGATGGGCTGTCGGCCATGGGATTCGGCTTCGTGGAGGTGGGCACGGTCACACCCAGGGCCCAGGCCGGCAACCCCAGGCCGCGGATGTTCCGGCTGCCCCAGGCCCATGCGCTGATCAACCGGCTGGGCTTCAACAACGAAGGGCTGGAAGCCTTCCTGACCCATGTGCGGCAGGCCCGCTTTCGCAAGATGCAGACAGCGCATCCCATGCTGCTGGGCCTGAACATCGGAAAGAACGCCAGCACGCCGATCGGGCAGGCGACCGGCGACTACCTGACCTGTCTGGATGCGGTCTATGAGCACGCCGACTACGTCACGGTCAACATCTCCAGCCCGAACACCCGGAACCTGCGCAGCCTGCAAAGCGATCAGGCGCTCGATGCGCTGCTGGGCGCGGTGGCGGAACGCCGGGAGCAACTGGCGCAGCGGTCCGGCAAACGCATCCCCGTCTTCCTGAAGATCGCACCCGATCTGGACCCGGCCCAGATCGGGGCCATCGCGAGCACGCTCCTGCGCTACGGCGCGGACAACGCAGGCCAGGCCACCAACGCGATGGGGGTCATTGCCACGAACACCACCTTGAGCCGGGAAGCCGTGGCGGGCCTGCCGCATGCCGAAGAGACCGGTGGACTTTCCGGTGCGCCGGTTCTGGAAGCCAGCAACCGGGTGATCCGGCAATTGCGCACGGACCTCGGCAAAGGCTTTCCGATCATCGGGGTGGGCGGCATCTTCAGCGGCGACGACGCGGTGAGCAAGATCGACGCGGGCGCCGACGTGGTGCAAATCTACACGGGCCTGATCTACAAAGGCCCCGCACTGGTCAAGGAAGCGGCCAGCGCCATCCGCTCGCGCTGTCCAAGGACGTGATCCATCCTTGTCATCGAGCCGCCTTCATGGCAGGGCCGCCACATGCTCGGCAATGGTCAGGCAACTGGTCAAGCCGGGCGATTCGATGCCGAACAGATTGACCAACCCTGGCACGCTGTGCGTGGCGGGGCCTTGAATCTGGAAATCGGCCGCGGCTTCACCAGGCCCGCTGATCTTGGGGCGGATGCCGGCGTAGCCGGGATGCAGAGCACCGTCGGGCAGACCGGGCCAGTATTTCCGGACTTCTTCATAAAAGCCCTCGCCCCGGATGGGGTCCACCACCAGATCGTCTGCGGACTCGGTCCATTGCACGTCGGGGCCGAACTTGGCCTGCCCCCCGAGGTCGATGGTCAGGTGCACGCCCAGCCCGGCGAGGTGGCGGTCGGGCTCCGGCGCGGGATAGATCAGCCTCTGGAACGGCGACCGCCCCTCCAGCGTGAAGTAGCTGCCCTTGGCGAACCAGGGGCGCGGGACGAACGCGGCCTGCAGGCCCTGCGTGCGCCGTGCCAGATCGCACGCGCCCAAGCCGGCGGCATTGATGACGCGGGAGGCCGAGATGCGCGTTCCGTCGGCGCATGAAACCTCGACCCTGCCGCCGATCGGGTGCAGACCGTCCACCGGACAGTGGCAGACGACCAGCCCGCCCGCGTTTTCGAGATCGCCCTGCAGCGACAGCATGAGGCCGTGGCTGTCGACGATGCCCGTGGACGGCGAGTGGACCGCGCCCAGGCACGCCAGACTGGGCTCCAGCGCGCAAGCCTGCGCGGAGGTGAGCAACTCCAGGTCGGCCACCCCGTTGAGACCGGCGTGCCGCACGAGATCGGGCAAGGCAGCGAGCTGGGAGGGCGTGTTGGCCACGATCAGCTTTCCGCAACGCCTGTGGGCCACGGCCCGCTCCGCGCAGTAGCGGTAGAGCATCTCCTTGCCCTGCACGCACAGGCTGGCCTTGAGGGATGCGGGCGGATAGTAGATGCCGGCATGAATGACCTCGCTGTTGCGGGAGCTGGTCCCCATGCCGATACCGGCCTCGCGTTCGAGCACCAGCACCTCGTGCCCGCGAAGCGCCAGTGCGCGCGCCACCGCCAGGCCGACGACACCGGCCCCGGCCACCACCACATCCACCTTGTCCAAACGATCACCTCCTCAAGCCGAGCAAAAACCTGTCCAGTATCGCAAACGCCTCATCATTCCGGCGCCGGTGGCCATTGCCCAATCGGTAAAATGACCGGGTTTCGTGTATCCACCTCCCAGGAACCCCAGCATGTCTCTTTTTTCAGCCGTCGAAATGGCCCCGCGCGACCCCATTCTGGGCCTGAACGAGCAGTTCGCCAGCGACGACAACCCCAACAAGGTCAACCTCGGCGTCGGCGTCTACTTCGATGACAACGGCAAGCTGCCCCTGCTGCAATGCGTGCAGGCCGCCGAAAAGACCATGATGGACGCACCTTCGGCCCGCGGCTACCTGCCTATCGACGGCATTGCGGCCTACGACGCCGCCGTCAAGAGCCTGGTATTCGGCGCCGACAGCGAGCCGGTGGTCTCCGGCCGGGTGGCCACGGTGCAGGCCATTGGTGGCACGGGCGGCCTCAAGATCGGTGCCGATTTCCTGAAGAAACTCAATCCCGATGCCAAGGTGCTGATCAGCGACCCCAGCTGGGAGAACCACCGCGCGCTGTTCACCAGCGCCGGTTTTCCCGTGGACACCTATGCCTACTACGACGCCGAGCGGCGCGGCGTGAACTTCGACGGCATGCTGGCCAGCCTGAACCAGGCCGAGCCGGGCACGATCGTGGTCCTGCACGCCTGCTGCCACAACCCGACCGGCTACGACATCACGCCCGAGCAGTGGGACCAGGTGATCGCCGTGGTCAAGGCCCGCGGCCTCACGCCGTTCCTGGACATGGCCTACCAGGGATTCGGACACGGCATCGCGGAAGACGGCGCCGTAATCGGCAAGTTCGTCGCCGCGGGCCTGACGTTCTTCGTCTCTACATCGTTCTCCAAGAGCTTCAGCCTGTACGGCGAACGGGTCGGCGCCCTGTCGGTGCTCTGCGAGAACAAGGAAGAGGCCTCGCGGGTGCTGTCGCAGCTCAAGATCGTCATCCGCACCAACTACTCCAACCCGCCGATCCATGGCGGCGCCGTGGTCGCGGCGGTGTTGAACAACCCCGAGCTGCGCGCCGTCTGGGAAAAGGAACTGGCGGAGATGCGGGTGCGCATCAAGGCCATGCGGCAGAAACTGGTCGATGGCTTGAAGGCCGCCGGCGTGCAGCAGGACATGAGCTTCATCACCAGCCAGATCGGCATGTTCAGCTACTCGGGCCTGAGCAAGGCGCAGATGATCCGCCTGCGCACGGAGTTCGGCGTGTACGGCACCGACACCGGGCGCATGTGCGTGGCCGCGCTTAACAGCAAGAACATCGATCACGTCTGCCAGGCCATCGCCAAGGTGGTCTGAAGCATCCGTCCCGGTTCAGTCTCCCGAGGCCGCTGCGTACAGCGGCCTTTTTTTGTCACCGGGCCGCCCCAAGACAAAAAGCGCCCCCTCGGGGGGCAGCGACCCGCGCAGCGGCGGAGCGCAGGGGCTTTTTTGTCGCCGAGGCACGCACCTTTCGCCAACGTGACAAAACCCATGGGAAATTAGGTGTTTTCACCGGCTCTCAACGGGTGGCAAGCTGCTATATTGTTGCACTGCAACATAACCATTCCACACCCATGCTCTACCAGATTTACGAAACCCAGCGCTCCATCATGGAGCCGTTCGCTGACCTGGCCGAAGTGGCAGCCAAGCTCTACAGCAATCCCATGCTGCCTCTGGGACAGATGCCTCTGGCGGATCGCGTATCGGCCGCCTACGATCTGATGCACCGGCTGGGCAAGGACTACGAGAAGCCGGAATTCGGCATCCGCACGGTGGACGTGGATGGCGTGGAAGTGGCGATCCACGAGCGGATCGAGATCAACAAGCCCTTTTGCGAACTGCGCCGGTTCAAGCGCTTTTCCGACGACACCGACACACTGGCCAAGCTCAAGGGGCAGCCGGTGGTGCTGGTGGTGGCGCCGCTGTCCGGCCACTACGCCACGCTGCTGCGCGACACCGTGCGCACCATGCTCAAGGAACACAAGGTCTACATCACCGACTGGAAGAACGCGCGGCTGGTGCCGCTCTCGGAAGGGGAATTCCACCTGGACGACTACGTGAACTACGTCCAGGAGTTCATCCGGCATCTCCAGGGCGTCTATGGCAACTGCCACGTGATCAGCGTGTGCCAGCCCACCGTTCCGGTGCTCGCCGCCGTCTCGCTGATGGCCAGCCGCGGGGAGACCACGCCGTGGACCATGACCATGATGGGCGGCCCCATCGATGCCAGGAAGTCGCCCACCGCGGTCAACAACCTGGCCGTGCAGCGCAGCCACAGCTGGTTCGAGAACAACGTGATCTACCGGGTGCCGGACAATTTCCCCGGCGCGGGCCGCCGCGTCTACCCGGGGTTTCTCCAGCACACCGGCTTCGTGGCCATGAACCCCGACCGCCACGCCTCCAGCCACTACGACTACTTCCGCGACCTGATCAAGGGCGACAACTCCAGCGCCGAGAGCCACCGCAAGTTCTACGACGAATACAACGCGGTGCTCGACATGGACGCCGACTACTACCTGGAAACCATCGACACCGTGTTCCAGGACTTCAAGCTGGTCAACGGCACCTGGGACGTGAAGAACGAAAAAGGCAGGATCGAGCGCGTGCGGCCACAGGACATCGCCACCACGGCCCTCCTGACCGTCGAGGGCGAGCTGGACGACATTTCCGGTTCGGGGCAGACCGAGGCCGCCCACGCGCTGTGCACGGGCGTGCCCAAGGCACAGCACATGCACTACGAGGCCAAGGGCGCGGGCCACTACGGCATCTTCAGCGGACGCCGCTGGCGCGAGATGGTCTATCCGGTGATCAAGGCCTTCATCCTGGCGCACCAGCCCGGCGCGGCCGGCAAGCCTGCGGCAAAGGCAACGGCCGGGACCAAGGCAAGAGCGGCGGCGCCCGCCGCCAGGCGCACGCGCAGCCGAGCGCGCTGACGGCCATCCGCGGCGGCGCTGCGGCCGCAGGGCTATATTCCCCGGCATGAACGACCTTGCCCAGCGGATCAACGCCGCCCTGCCGCAGACCCAGTGCACGCGCTGCGGCTACCCGGACTGCGCCAGCTACGCCGAGGCGATCGCCAGGGGCGAGGCGGGGATCAACCAGTGCCCGCCCGGAGGCACCGAAGGGATCGAGCGGCTGTCCAGCATCACCGGACAGCCTGCGACGCCCCTGGACACCACCTGCGGCATCGAGGGCCCCCTGACGGTCGCGGTGATCGACGAAGACTGGTGCATCGGCTGCACGCTGTGCATCAAGGCCTGCCCCACCGATGCCATCGTGGGCAGCAACAAGCGCATGCACACCGTGATCGAGCCCTATTGCACGGGCTGCGAACTGTGTCTGCCCGTTTGCCCGGTCGATTGCATTTCGCTGGAGATCGTCAACCCCGGCCTCACGGGCTGGCAGGCCTGGACCCCGGCCCAGGCGGAACAGGCCCGCGAGCGCCATGCGCTTCGCCAGCAGCGCCTGGTCCGCGAAAAGCGCGAGAACGACGAGCGCCTCGAAGCCAAGGCGCGGCTCAAGCTGGCCGACCTGCCGGCGCACTCGCTGCACACGGATGCGGCCACGCTGGACAGGAAACGCGCCGTCATCGAAGCCGCCCTGGCCCGCGCGCGGGCGCGCAGGGAGGCGGGATGAGGCTCAGCGGGCGGCAGCGGTCTTGTAGACACCGCAGCCCAGGTAGAGGTCGTCCACCTTGACCACGTAGGACATCTTGCCCTGGATGGCGCCGCTGACCGGGTTGGCGATGTCGTATTCCACCCAACCTGGCCCTGCCTCGGCCTGCGCCACGATGTTTTCCAGCAGGGCCTGACCGTCCACGCCCGGAATGTCCTGCACCCGGTCGCCCACTTTCTCCGGCCTGCCGCCAAAAGCGCGGTACACACCTTGCCGATCGAGCGCGAACACGTACATGTCGCGGTCGTGAAAACCCATGGCCGGCTCCGAGAGCTCGCGCACGAAAGCATCGCGGGCCGTCCTGCCGCGGTGTTCGATCGCGCGCGCGACCAGGCCCATGGCCTCCTCGGCCGTGCCCTGCTGCAGCATGAACAAGGACACGGCCTGGGACAGATGGGCGGCCCGGTGTTCAAGCTGGTTCGCTTGCGCCACCGCGCGCTCGACCATCTGGGCGTTGCGCTGCGTGATCTGGTCGAGTTGCGTCACGGCCGATGAAATCTCCGTGAGCCCGCTGCTCTGCTCGGCGCTGGACGCCGAAATGAGCGACATGTTCTCGGCCACGCCACGCACGCCGCTGACGATCTCCGAGATGCTGCTGCCGGCGGTGCGTATCTGCGCCACGCTGGTGTCCACCTGCGTGCGGGAAGTCTCGATCAACTGTCGGATCTCCTTGGACGACGCGGCCGACCGCTGCGCCAGCGTGCGCACCTCGTTGGCCACCACCGCGAAGCCCCTGCCCTGCTCGCCGGCACGCGCGGCTTCCACCGCCGCGTTGAGGGCGAGGATGTTGGTCTGGAACGCCAGGCTGTCGATCACGCCGATGATCTCGTTCATCTGCTGGGCGCTCTTCTGGATCATCTCGACCGAACTCACCGCCTGTCCCATCGACTGGGCGCCAGACTCGGCCACGTCGCGCACCCGCGCCGCCTGCCGATCGGAGTCGCCGGCGGTCTCCGCGTTCTGGTGCACCGTGCTCGACAGTTGCTGGACGCTGGCGGCGGTCTGCTCCAGGTTGGCCGCCTGCTGCTCGGTGCGGTCCGCCAGATCGCGGTTGCCCACCGCCAGGCTCTTGCCCGCATGGGCCACCAGCGCCGAATTGCTGCGCACTTCGGCCACCATCGCGGAAAGGCTGCCGATCATGCGGTCCAGCAGCCGCGTCAGCTCGGCCAGTTCGTCATGGCCTTGCGTGCGCATCGCGACGCGCAGGTTGCCGGAGGCCGTTTGCTCCATGCCCGCCAGCACCTGGCGGAAGTCGCCCATGAAACTGGCGTAGAAGCTCAGCATGAGGTAGCACAGCACCCCCATGCCCACCAGCGCGGTGATCATCACCCACTGGCCGGCCGATGAAGCGCCCGAGATCGCCCAGATCGACAGCAGCGGCAGCACCGAGGCCACCGCCAGCACCGCCAGCTTCCCGCGCAGGCGCAGGCGGCGCATCAGCCAGACGCCGGGGGAAAGAAGGTTGATTCTTGACATGCGCTTGGCGCTCCTATAAGTGTCCAGGGATGTATCGACCGGGCCGGAACCATCTTGAGGCTGTCGTCAGGGCTCGATCAATGCGCGCCGGAAACGCCCGGCAGGCCGGGCTCGTAGTGCCGGAACAACGCCACCGCCATCACGCGCAGCGTGTCGTCCGCCATGTTGTGCGCATGCGAAAGCTGCTCCAGCCCGTAGCGGCTGTCGTGTTGCATGAGCACCCGGCTCACGCACATGCCGTGGCTCGACATGCGCAGGCAAAAGGCATCGAGGAGTTCTTGCGAGCGCGCCTGCGAAACGAGACGCTTTCCATCCTGCCCCACCGGGCGCTGGGCGGTGCGCTTGTCCAGGGTGCTGGTCGAATCCAAGGATGTCCGAGGCGAAACCTGATGCATGGCGAACTCCTGCGAACCCATGGCCCCGCAAACAGGACGGCGGAGGCATGGTTGTGGTCAATCCATGCCTGCATCGTAGGCCGGGACGGACCGTCCCATTGCCTGAAACAGCAACGCAAAAGCCCTCCAACTCGCTGGATTCCGGGCATCGAGGGTGCGGGAACGCCCCGCCACGGGACTACGTGGCCTGGGCGTGGCCCGAGAGGCGCGAGAACGCGCTCACCACCTCCGGCGGCGCCTGCACCAGTTCGATGAGCACGCCTTCGCCGGCAATGGGAAACTCGTCGCTGCTCCTGGGGTGCAGAAAGGTGATGTCGAAGCCCGCCGCACCCTTGCGGACGCCTCCTGGCGCGAAACGCACGCCCTTGGCGCTGAGCCATTCGACGGCCTTGCGCAGATCGTCGATCCACAGGCCGACATGGTTGAGCGGCGTGGTGTGCACCGCGGGCTTCTTCTCGGGGTCCAGCGGTTGCATCAGGTCCACCTCGACCTTGAACGGGCCGGCGCCAATGGCGCAGATGTCCTCGTCCACGTTCTCGCGCTCGCTGCGGAAGGTGCCGGTGACCTCCAACCCGAGCATGTCCACCCACAACCTTTGAAGCCGTTGCTTGTCAGGTCCGCCGATGGCGATTTGCTGGATGCCGAGGACGCGGAAGGGGCGTTGCGTGTGGTCCATGTCGAAGTGAAGTGATCAGTGGTTCAGTGAACGATGTGGCTGCCGCGCGGCGCCTGCTCCAGCGACCAGACGGTGGCGGGCGGCAGGTTGGCCCAGATGGACTCCACCCGGCGCCAGCGCCAGCCCGGGGGAATGCAGGCGAACGGGCGCAGATGCGGCGCCGCATAGGTGTACTGGATCAGGCGCGATCCGGGCCGCTGCGCCAGCAGCGCCAGGATGGCCGACACGCAGCGCCGCACCTCGGCCCTGGGCATGGAGATCAGCGGCAGCGACGACACCACGGTCACGGGCGCCAGCGGCTCCAGGGGCAACTGGTCCACGCTCGACGCGCAGCGGTTGAGCACCTCGAGCTCGGGAAAGCTGCTGCTGAGCAAGCGGGCAAATCCGGCATCGCGCTCGATCACGACAAAACGATCCAGCCGGTCCAGGGCTGGCACCAGGGCCCGCGTGATCGCTCCGGTGCCGGCGCCGACCTCGATGAGCACCCGTGAATCGTTGCGAAGCACCTCGTTGAGGATGGCCTGTGCCAGCGCGCGGGAAGCGGGAGCGATGGCGCCCACATGTCGGGGATTGCGCAGATAGCTCAATGCAAAAGCCAATCGCTGCCTCATGCGGTCTCCTCGGACATGCTGAAGGGCCACAGCGTATCCGAAATCCGGAGATGCGTAAGCGGCCCACCGATTGCCAAGGTATCGAAATGCTTACTGGAACGCCACGATCGGCTGATCGACCACCAGGGACTCGCCCTTGCTGGCCAGCACCTTGTCCACGACGCCATCGGCCGCGGCAAACAGCACGTTTTCCATCTTCATGGCTTCGATCACGGCCACGCGCTCGCCGGCCTGCACCTTCTGGCCGGGCTGGACCGCCACATCCACCAGCAGGCCGGGCATGGGCGACAGCACGTATTTGCTCATGTCGGCCGGCGCCTTGAACGGCATCAGGGCGTGAAGCTCGGCCATGCGCGGCGACACCACCATGGTCTCCAGCCTCGTGCCGTTGTGCTGCACCACCAGCGCCAGCGGGTTCTTGGGCGAGCCGCGCTCCATCTGCACCGTGAAGGGCCGACCGTTGCATTCGCCGGTGATGACGACGTCGTTCAGCCGCGATGGCGAGGATATCTGGTAGCGCTTGCCGTTCACCAGCACCTGCGCCGCCCCGGTCTCGCCCACCACCTCGTCCACGTGCACGGCCGTGTAGCGGTGCGCGCCATCGGCCGCCATGGCGATGACACGGTAGTCGTGCCCGACCTTCACGCCGTAACCCGGCAACTGCCCCGACAGGCCGGCGGCGCGCTCGCGGGACTTGCGCCGCACGAACGCGGCCAGGGCCACGAGGAAGTCCGGGTCTTCGTGCGGCACGTCCTCGGCGTGGAAACCCTGGGCGTAGTGCTCGGCGATGAAGCCGGTGTTGAAATCGCCCGCCACGAACTTCGGATGCGCCAACAGCGCGGCCTGGAACGGGATGTTGCTGCTGATGCCGCGGATGACGAAGGCGTTGAGCGCCTCGCGCATCTTGGCAATGGCATCATGGCGATCGGTGCCGTGCACGATGAGCTTGGCGATCATCGAGTCGTAGTACATGGGGATC
>CAZFOT010000088.1:4044-13198 GCA_964520365.1 uncultured Hydrogenophaga sp. | reverse complement strand
CGCTGGCCGATGCGGCCGGCGAAGGCGCTGGAGCCCTTGCGGTTGAAGTCGCCCTCCAGGCCGTGCCCGACCGCTTCGTGCAACAGGATGCCCGGCCAGCCGGACCCGAGCACCACCACCATCTCGCCCGCGGGCGCGGGGCGGGCGTCGAGGTTGGTGAGCGCGTTGGCGACCGCCTCGTCCACGTAGGACTGCACCATCGCGTCATCGAAGTAGGCCAGGCCGAAGCGGCCACCGCCGCCGGACGAGCCGACTTCGCGCCGGCCCTTCTGCTCGGCGATCACGGTGACGGACAGGCGGATCAGCGGACGCACGTCGGCCGCCATGGTGCCGTCGGCCCGGGCCACCAGCACCACGTCGTGCTCGGCCGCCAGCCCCGCCATGACCTGCACCACGCGGGGGTCCTTGGCTTTAGCCAGGTGCTCGACCCGCTCCAGCAGCGCGACCTTGGCGTTGCTGTCCATGGTGCCGATCGGGTCCAGCCCGGGGTAGAGCGAGCGCGATTTCGAGACCTTGACCGCCGGCACGCGCACCTTGCGGCCCTGGCCCTGGGCCGAGATGGAGCGCACGGTGTGGGCGGCGTCGATCAGCGAATCCCACGACAGATCGTCCGAATAGGCGAAGGCGGTCTTCTCGCCACTGACCGCGCGCACGCCCACGCCCTGGTCGATGCTGAAGCTGCCGGTCTTGACGATGCCCTCTTCCAGGCTCCAGCCTTCGCTGCGCGTGGTCTGGAAATACAGGTCGGCGTCGTCCACGCCATGCGACATGATCTCGCCCAGCGCCCGCTGCAGATGGGCCGGACTCAGGCCGAACGGCTCCAGCAGCGTGCTCTGGGCGGTGGCGAGGCGGGCAAGGGTGGGTTCGCGTGCAATCATGGCCCCATTGTAAGAAGGACCGCCTTTTCGCGCCGCGCGCATGGTCTTGCCGATGCGACGGGTTCCATCGGTCCGGCATCAAGCCGATGCAGGCCCATTCCCCACCTTTCGGAGCCACTCCAGCAGGGCCGCATCGTCCAGGCCACCCAGCCCGCCCGCTCGCGCCTGTGCAAACACCGCCGCGGCCCGCGCCCCCAGAGGGCCCTCGAAGCCCGCGGCCAGGGCGGCCTGCACCGCCAGCCGGGTGTCCTTCTCCAGCAGGGTGACGTGGGCCCGAGGCGCAAGATCGCCAGCGATGGCGCGGCGCATGCGGTCGGAGCCGATCCAGCTCTGGCCGCTGGACTGCTCGATCACGTCCAGCGTCAGGGAAAGGTCCAGTCCGAGGCGCTCCGCCAGCGCCAGCACCTCGGCCGCTCCGACGAGGTTGATGCCTGCCAGCAGGTTGTTGACCAGCTTGGTCCGGGCAGCGTCGCCCACCCGTTCGCTGATGCGGAACACGCGCGACGACAAGGCATCGAGCAAGCGCCGATGCCGCGCCAGCAAGGCCTCGGCGCCGGCGACCATGAGGCTCATGCTGCCCTCGCGGGCGCGCGCCGGTCCGCCCGACATGGGGGCGTCGATGCAACCGATGTCCTGCTGCGCCAGCCGCGCGGCGATCGCTTCGACGTCGTGCGGCGCGAGGGTCGGGCACAGCAGCACCGCCTGCCCCGGCCGCATGGCCCCCGCGGCGCCGGTGGCGCCGAACAGCACGTCGTTCGATTGCGGCGCGTCGACCACGCAGACGATGAGCACCGCCGCTTCCTGGAGCGCCGCCGCGGCGGCATGCGGGGTGTCGGCGACCTGCGCACCCGCCTGCAGCGCCTGCTGCTGGCGCACGGGGTCGATGTCGCACACCACCACCGGCCAGGCCTGGTCACGCAGGCGCTCGACCATGGCACCCCCCATGTTGCCGGCGCCGATCACCGCGGCCTGCGCGAGGACCGGGTTCATGAGAACCTCGAAAAAAGACGGCGGGCGTTCACGATTGCATCAACCGTTTGGAACGCGCGATCGACATCAGCATGCCCAACCCCACGCCCAGCGTGACCATGGCGGTGCCCCCGTAGCTCACGAACGGCAGCGGCACGCCCACCACCGGCAGGATGCCGCTGACCATGCCGATGTTGACGAAGGCGTAGACGAAGATGTTGAGCGTGAGCGCGCCCGCCAGCAGGCGGGCGAACAGCGTGGGCGCGTCGAGCGCGATCATCAGGCCGCGCACCACCAGGAAGATGAAGCCCGACATGAGCGCCAGCGTGCCCACCAGGCCGAATTCCTCGGCATAGGCGGCGTAGATGAAATCGGTGGTGCGCTCGGGAATGAACTCCAGGTGGGTCTGCGTGCCCTGCATGAAGCCCTTGCCCCAGATGCCGCCGGAACCGATGGCGATCATGCCCTGGATGATGTGGAAACCCTTGCCCAGCGGGTCCTGGAACGGGTCCAGCAAGGTGCAGACCCGGATGCGCTGGTACTCCCTCAGCACCTTCCAGTCCACGCCCGACGCGCACCAGGCGTCCTCCATGACGATGAGCGTCACCACGCCCACCACCGCCAGCACCAGCGGCGGCAGGATCAGTTTCCAGCTCAGGCCGGCGAAGAAAATGACGAAGATGCCCGACGCCAGGACCAGCAAGGTGGTGCCCAGGTCGGGTTGCCGCAGGATCAGGGCCGCCGGCATCGCCAGCAGGACGAAGGCGGCGATGAAATCGACCGGCTTGAGCTGCCCTTCGCGGCGCTGGAACCACCAGGCCAGCATCAGCGGCATGGCGATCTTCATCAGCTCGCTCGGCTGGATCACCACCCCGACGTTGAGCCAGCGCTGCGCGCCCTTGCGCTCGATGCCCATCAGTTCGACCCCCAGCAACAGCACCACCCCCACGAGGTAGAGCGGCACCGCCAGCGACATCAGGCGCTGCGGCGGCACCTGGGCCATCGCGAACAGCACGGCGAGCGCGATCATCATGTTGCGGCCATGGGCGGTGAACCGCTCGCCATGGTCGAACCCGACCGAATACATGGCCAGCAGGCCCGCCGCGGCCATGAGCAGCACACCGAAAGCCAGCGGCAGGTCGAACCCCTGGAAGATCGGGGCAATGCGCTGGGGCAGGGAAGGTTTGTCGAACACGGCGGACATCGGCTGCGATTATCCTTCGCCCGATGGCCCCCACCGACACCCGCACCACGCACCTGCTCTACCTGCACGGCTTTCGCTCGTCGCCACGGTCCATGAAGGCGGCGAAAGTGGCTACCCGGGCGCGCGAACGGCACCCGGGCGTGACCTGGTGGTGCCCCCAGTTGCCGCCCTCGCCCGCCGAAGCCATCGCCTTGGTGACGCAGGGGATCGCCCAATGGCCGCACCACGCCATGGCGGTGGTCGGTTCGTCGCTCGGCGGGTTCTACGCCCGCTGGATCGCGCTCCAGACGGGCTGCCGGGCCGCGCTGCTCAACCCGGCAGTGTTTCCCGCGCGCGACCTGGCCCGCCACATCGGCGAACAGACCACCTGGCAGAACCCCGAGGAGCGCTTTTTCTTCCAGCCGGGCTACATCGAGGAGTTGCGGACGCTCGAAGCCGACATCGCGCGCCTGGCGCCGCGGCAGCCCGCGACGTCGGAGCGGCAATGGGCCATCGTCGCGAAAGGCGACGAGGTGCTGGACTGGCGCGAGATGCAGGCCTTCTGCGCCGGCGGCACCATCCAGCTGCTCGAAGGCGGCGACCATGCCATCAGCGGCTTCGACGAACACATCGATGCGCTGTTCGGATTCCTTCGCCTGACGCCATAGGCCGCCGCGTTGGCATGGGACAATGCCCCGATGCACATTCTGTTCGACGAGGCCGGCAAGCTGATGACCGGCCGCCTTCTTTCCGAAGCCGAAAGCTCCCTGCAAGTGGAGCTGGATTCGGGCAAACGGGTCAAGGTCAAGGCCGCCAACGCCTTGCTGCGCTTTGAAAAGCCCGCCCCGGCCCAATTGATGTCGTCGGCCAACGCCCTGGCGGGCGACATGGAACTGGAACTGGCCTACGAATTCGCGCCGGAAGACGAATTCGGGTTCGCCGATCTAGCACGGGAGTATTTCAGCGCCAGCGCCGGCGTGTCCGAGCAGGTCGCGGCGCTGCTGTGCCTGCAAGGCGCGCCGCACTATTTCCGCCGCTCGGGCAAGGGGCGCTACAAGAAGGCGCCGCCCGACATCCTCGCCCAGGCACTGGCCGCGATCGAGAAAAAGAAGCAGGTGCAGGCCCAGATCGAGGCCTGGGCCGGCGAACTGGCCGCGGGCACCTGCCCCGAGCCGGTGCGCCAGCAGCTCTACAAGATCCTCTTCAAGCCCGACAAGAACGCGCCCGAGTACAAGGCCGTGGTGGAAGCGGCGCGCAACACCCACACCGCGCCGCTGGCCCTGCTGCACAACGCCGGCGCCATCGAAAGCGCCTACCAGTTCCACTGGCAGCGCTTCCTGTTCGACCAGTTCCCCAAGGGCACGGGCTTCCCGAACCTGCAGGCACCGGTCATCGCCGACGAACTGCCGCTGGCGGGCGTGCAGGCGTTCTCCATCGACGACTCGCACACGACCGAGATCGACGACGCGCTGTCGCTGCAGGGCCTGGGCAGCGGCTCGGTGACGCTGGGCATCCACATCGCCGCACCCGGCCTGGCCGTGCTGCCCGAGAGCGCCATCGACCAGGTCGCGCGCTCGCGCCTGTCCACCGTCTACATGCCCGGCCACAAGATCACCATGCTGCCCGACGAGGTGGTGCAGGCCTACACCCTGATGGCTGGGCGCGACTGTCCGGCGGTGTCGCTCTACGTGACGCTGGACGAATCGACGCTGGAGGTTCGCGAAAGCCGCACGGCCCTGGAGCGCGTGCCGATCGCGCTGAACCTGCGCCACGACCAGCTCGACGGCGTGATCACCGAGGCCTGGCTGGCCGGCGGCGGCGCAGCGGGCCAGCCGCCGCCTCCGGAAATCGCGGCGCTGCAGCCCACGCTGGCCTTCCTGTTCCGGCTGGCCGGCCACCTCAAGGCGCAGCGCGAAGTGGTGCGCGGCAAGCCCGAGAGTTTCAGCCGGCCCGACTACACCTTCCGCCTCGAAGGCGTGAGCGGCGACGAACCCGTGGGCGACGAACGCGTGCAGATCGGCACCCGCCAGCGCGGCGCCCCGCTGGACCTGATGGTGGCCGAGGCCATGATCCTGGCCAACAGCACCTGGGGCCAGTGGCTGGCCGAATGCGGCGTGCCGGGCATCTACCGCAGCCAGGCCAGCCTGATGCCGGGCGTGAAGGTGCGCATGGGCGCCAGGGCACAGCCGCATGCGGGCATTGGCGTCAAGAGCTACGCGTGGAGCACGTCCCCCCTGCGGCGCTACGTGGACCTCGTGAACCAGTGGCAGATCATCGCCTGTGCCCGGCATGGCCGCACGGCGGCGCTGGCGGCCCCCTTTAAGCCCAAGGACGCTAACCTGTTCTCGGTCATCAGCGCCTTCGACGCCGCCTATGCGGCCTACAACGGTTTCCAGAACGGCATGGAGCGCTACTGGACGCTGAAGTACCTGCAGCAGAACGGCATCACCGAACTCACGGCCACGCTGGTGCGGGACAACCTGGTCCGCGCGGACACGCTGCCGCTGGTGCTGCCGGCGCTGGGTGCCGAGGGCCTGCCCAGGGGCGAGCACGTGAGGGTGCGCCTGGGCGGCATCGATGAAATCTCGCTGGAGGTCTCGGGCACCGTGATCGAGCGGCTGGACCTGCCCGCAGATGCGCTGGAAGAAGCCAGCGGCGACGAATCGGACGGCGAGGACGACGACGCCCTGGCCGCTCCGCTGGCACTGGCGATCAGCGTGGACGAGCCCGAGCCGGCGGCGTCGCCCGCCACCGAAGGGCCTTGAGCGGCCATGGCACCGGCTTGCGGATAATGGCCCCGTGAAAACCGCGTTGACGTTCTTGAAGCAGTTCAGCACGCTGCAACTGGCCCTGGCGGTCTCGGTGGCCGTGCACGCCGCCTTGCTCACGGTGCGCTTCGTGCATCCGGAAGGCTTCAATCGGGTGTTCCAGGACACGCCGCTGGAGGTCATCCTGGTCAACACGCGCAGCGACCAACGCCCCGAGAAGGCCACCGCCATCGCCCAGGCGTCCCTGGCCGGCGGCGGCGACGCCGAGCGCGGCCGGGCCACTTCGCCCCTGCCGCCTTCGGCCATCGCCCGCATCGGCGACAGTCCCGACGAGGACGAGCGCAGAATCGAGGCGCTCAAGCAGCAGCAGAACCAGATCCTGGCCCAGGTCCGCAAGCAACTGGCGAGCCTGCCGCCGCCCGACCTCCAGGCCGTCAACACCAGCCCGGAGTCGATCGAGCGCGAGCAGAAGCGCCGCGCGCTGGTCAAGATCCTGGCCGAGATCGAAAAGCGCATCAACGAAGAGAATGCGCGGCCCAAGAAGCGCTACATCAGCCCCGCCACGCGCGAAGAGGTCTACGCGATCTACTACGACGAACTGCGCCGCAAGATCGAAGACCGGGGCACGGTCAACTTTCCCGTCGCGGCCGGGCGCAAGCTCTATGGCGAGCTGACCATGGTCATCACCGTCAACCACACGGGCGACGTGCTCGGCACCGAAGTGGTCCAGGGCTCGGGCAACAGCACGCTGGACCGCCGCGCCGAGGCAATCGTGCACAGCCTGGCGTTCGGCCGCTTCAACGACGCCATGCGCCGGCAGGCCGATCAAATCGTGGTGGTCTCGCGTTTTCGCTTCACCCGCGACGAGACGCTGAGAACGCAGCTCTCCAGCCAGTGAAGGCCTGCCCATGAAACCGGTTCTGCGCTGGTTGATGTGGTTGCTGATCGCGGGCGTGGCGCTCCAGGTGTTCTTTTTCCTGCGTATCGCGCTCATGGTGGTGATCGATCCCCAGAGCACGGCCTTCATGCGCTCGGAGGCCTGGCGCATCGGGGCGGCCAGCCTGGGCAACGACAGGAAGGCCTGGCGCTGGTCGCACCGCTGGATCGACGGCGACCGGATCAGCCCCCACCTCAAGCGCGCCGTGATCGCGTCCGAGGACGCCGGGTTCCTGGCGCATGGCGGGGTCGACTGGGCCGCCATCGAGTCGGCCTGGAAGAAGAACACCCGCCGGCAGGAGCAGGCGGCGCAAAGGAAAACACCCTCGCCTCGCACCCCCCGGGTGATCGGCGGCTCGACCATCACCCAGCAACTGGCCAAGAACCTGCTGCTCTCGGGCGAGCGCCAGATGCTGCGCAAAGGCCAGGAACTGGCGCTCACCCTCATGCTGGAAACCCTTCTGAGCAAGGAGCGCATCCTGGAGATCTACCTCAACAGCGTGGAGTGGGGCGAAGGCATCTTTGGCGCCGAAGCCGCCTCGCAGCGCTATTTCAGGAAGCCCGCCAGCCAGTTGAGTGCGCGCGAGGCCGCGCGGCTGGCCGTGATGCTGCCCTCGCCGAAGTTCTTCGAGACCCGCCAGGGCTCGGCCTACCTGGCCGGCCGCACGTCCACCATCGTGGCCCGCATGGGCTCGGTGCGGCTGCCATGAGGCTCGCCGCGGGCTTCACGAGCGTGCTCCTGCTGGGCCTGGTGCGCCTGCTCACCGGCGCGCAGGCGCGCTGGCACGGCTGCCCGCCCAAGGCCGAGCAGCGCATCTACTTCGCCAACCACCAGAGCCATGCCGATCTGGTGCTGATCTGGGCGGCGCTGCCGCAGGAGCTGCGCGGCATCACGCGCCCCATCGCGGCCAAGGACTACTGGACGGGATCGCGCTTCAAGCGCTGGATCACCACCGAGGTTTTCAACGCGGTCTACGTGGAGCGCGAACGCAAGGGCGACGAAGACCCTCTCCAGCCATTGATCCAGGCGCTGGAAAGCGGCGATTCATTGATCCTGTTCCCGGAAGGCACGCGCGGCTTCGGGGAAGACCCGCAGCCCTTCAAGTCGGGCCTGTACAACCTGGCGCAGCGGTTTCCCGACGTGGTGCTGGTGCCCGCATGGATACACAACGTGCAGCGCGTGATGCCCAAGGGCGAGGTGGTGCCGGTGCCGGTGCTGTGCTCGGTGACCTTCGGCGAGCCGCTCGCGCTCGGGCCTGACGAGGCGCGGGCCGATTTCCTGGTCCGCGCGCGGGAAGCCGTGATCACCCTGCGGGAAGTTTGAGATGGGCTCGTTCCTGCGCAGTTTGTCACCGGAGCAGCAGGTCAGCCTGCTGTTCGTGGTGCTGTTCGGCCTGCTGATGCTGGCCAGTGGCGCGAGCGTGCTGCTGTCGCTGCGCGAGCGCCGCGCCGCCACGCCGATCAGCGAGGACCGCCGCTACCGGCAGCGCGACGACCGGGCCCTGCTGCGCAGTTCGTGGCTGATGGTGCTGGTGTTCTGGGTCGCCTGGGCCGCGGGCGACGGGGTAGCCATCCTGCTGTTCGGACTGGTGTCGTTCCTGATCCTGCGCGAATTCATCAGCCTCTCGCCCACCCGGCGCGGCGACCACCGCAGCCTGGTGATGGCGTTCTTCCTGGTGCTGCCGATGCAGTACGGCCTGGTCTGGACGCAGCATTTCAATCTGTTCACCGTGTTCATCCCGGTGTATGTGTTCCTGGCGATCCCGGTGGTCAGCGCGCTGGGCAACGACCCCGAGCACTTTCTGGCGCGCAATGCCAAGCTGCAATGGGGCATCATGGTCTGCGTCTACGGCATGAGCCACGTGCCGGCGCTGATGCTGCTGGCGTTTCCCCGCTTTGAAGGCAAGAACGCATTTCTGGTGTTGTTCCTGGTGCTGGTGGTCCAGACCTGCATGCTGGTGCAGCACGTGGCGGCGCGCCGCCAGGGCACGCCGGCCGCGCCCGCCATCAGCGAAACCTTCCGCTGGAGCAGTTGGGGCATCGGTCTGCTGGCAGGAGGGCTGCTGGGCGCCGCCCTGGCCGGTTTCACCCCTTTCAAGCCGCTCGCGGCGATGGGCATGGCCCTGGTGGCCTGCGCGGCGGGTTCGCTCGGGCACCTGGTCATGAAGGCCATCAAGCGCGATCGCGGCGTGACCCATTGGGGCTCGGCCGGGCGCTCGACCACGGGCGCCAGCGGCCTGCTCGACCGCGTGGACGCGCTGTGTTTCGCGGCCCCGGTGTTCTTCCACTCCGTGCGCTGGACCTTCGGGGTATGAGACACCCCCCTGCGCCGCTGCGCGGCTTCCCCCCTCCGTGGCGCGCCTTCGGCGCTTCCAGGGGGGACGCACCCGTGGAACCGGCTTCGCCGGGCCACAGGGTGC
>CAZFOT010000088.1:0-4034 GCA_964520365.1 uncultured Hydrogenophaga sp. | reverse complement strand
TGTGGCCCGGCGAAGCCGGTTCCACGGGTGCCCTGGCACCAATGCCCCGCGCTCGTCGCGCTCGCCTGCCCCACTCTGGAGCGTTGACATGCGCATCCTCGGCATCGATCCTGGCCTGCAATGCACCGGCTTCGGCGTCATCGACACCGATGGCGCCCACCTGCACTACGTGGCCAGCGGCACCATCCAGACCAGCCCCAAGGACGGCGCGCTGTTGCCGGCGCGCCTGAAGGTGCTGTTCGACGGCATTTCGGAGGTGGTGGCGCGCTACCAGCCCGAGGTGTCGGCCTGCGAGATCGTGTTCGTGAACGTCAACCCGCAGGCCACGCTGCTGCTGGGCCAGGCGCGCGGCGCCTGCCTGACCGCGCTGGTGGCCAACCACCTGCCGGTGGCCGAGTACACGGCCCTGCAGCTCAAGAAAGCGGTGGTGGGCTACGGAAAGGCCGCGAAGCCGCAGGTGCAGGAGATGGTCAAGCGCCTGCTGCAACTGCCCGGCCTGCCCGGCAAGGACGCCGCCGACGCCCTGGGCCTGGCCATCACGCACGCCCAGGTCAGCCGCACCGTGGCCGCGATCAACAAGGTGTCGTCGCTGCAGGCACGCACGCACGCGGCGTACAAGGGCGGGCGCAGTTACTGAGGAAGCCCCCCGCGTCGCCTTCGGCGCTCAAAGCAGGCGCTCCAGGATCAGCACACCGAAGAAGCCCAGCGCCGCGATCACGGTCCATTTCAGGATCACCAGCCCCCACTGCCGGTACCGGGCCTGTCCGGTGCCGACGTAGAACGCGAAACACACGCCCGCCGCGATCAGCAGCAGGAACAGCGTGGCCCGGAACAGCAGCATCAGCGATCCCCAGGGCGCGAGCCCGCGATCACCATGCGGGAGCCAACTGGGCGAAACCCGACGGCGCCTCGCGCTCGCGCTCGAAGCTCACCACTTCGTAGGCATCGGGCCGGCTCAACAGCTCCCGCAGCAGCAGGTTGTTCATGGCATGGCCGCTGCGAAAGGCGCTGTAGGCGGCCAGCAGCGGCTTGCCGACGAGGTAGAGGTCGCCGATGGCGTCGAGGATCTTGTGCTTGACGAATTCGTCCTGGTAGCGCAGGCCGTCGGCGTTGAGCACCTTCACGTCGTCCATCACGATCGCGTTGTCCAGCCCCCCGCCCAACGCCAGGCCATGCGAGCGCATCATCTCGACGTCGCGCGTGAAGCCGAAGGTGCGCGCCCGCGCGATCTCCCGGGTATAGCGCCCGCTGCCGAAGTCGAACTCGAAGCTCTGTCCAGTGGAGGTCACCGCCGGGTGATCGAACTCGATCTCGAAACGCAGCTTGTACCCGTGAAAGGGATCGAGCCGCGCCCACTTGCCGCTGCGGCCCTGGCCTTCGCGCACCTCCACCGGCTTGATGACGCGGATGAAGCGCTTGGGTGCGTTCTGCATCACGATGCCCGCGCTCTGCAGCAGGTACACGAACGACGCCGAGGACCCATCCAGTATGGGCACTTCCTCGGCGGTGATGTCCACGTACAGGTTGTCCAGCCCCAGGCCGGAGCAGGCGCTCATGAGGTGTTCCACCGTGTGGACCTTCGCCCCGCCCCTGGAGATGGTGGAAGCCATGCGGGTGTCCGTCACGGACTCCGCGCTGACCGGGATTTCCACCGGTTCGGGCAGGTCGATGCGGCGGAACACGATGCCGGTGTCGGGCGCGGCCGGACGCAGCGTCAGCTCCACCCGCTGGCCGCTGTGCAGGCCGACCCCGACCGCCTTGGTCAGGGATTTGAGCGTTCTTTGAGCGAGCATCCCGTGATTTTAAGTTTTACAGCCGTTCCCGGATGGCGGAAATGGCTATGGCTCTGATTGACGGCGGCACCGCACCCCGGCCCGCCACCCTCACCCCGGCCCTCTCCCGCCAGCGGGAGAGGGAGCGCAGGCAAGACGTGCCTTCGTCCAGGGGCAGCAAGGGACGGCTCCGCCGGCCCGAGATGCCGTCCCCCCTCCCAGCGCCCGAAGGGCGCGCCAGAGAGGGGAGAAGCCGCGAAGCGGCGCAGGGGGGGGAGATCCCCATCAATCCGCCTGCTTGCGCAGGAATGCCGGAATCTCGAAGTCTTCCATGCCGCCCGAGGTCAGCGCATCGACCTTGGCAGCCGCCTGGGTGCGGTTGGTGCGCCACACGCTGGGGACGGCCATGGAGTGGTAGTCGGGCTGGCCGTGGCCGGCGCCGGGGCCGTCCACGGCGCTGTTGACCGTGGGCACGTTGAAGGGCACGTTGTCGGTGCCGGTGCGCAGCACCTGCAGCGGCGGCGCGGTGCGGCGCGAACCCTGGCGCGAGAGGCCGGTGGCCACCACGGTCACGCGCATCTCGTCGCCCAGGCTGTCGTCGTAGGCGGCGCCGTAGATCACGTGCGCCTCGGACGAGGCGTAGGCGCGGATGGTGTTCATCGCGAGCTTGGATTCCGACAGCTTGAGCGAACCCTTGGCCGCCGTGACCAGCACCAGCACGCCCTTGGCGCCCGAGAGGTCGATACCTTCGAGCAGCGGGCAGGCCACGGCCTGCTCGGCGGCGATGCGGGCGCGGTCGGGGCCGGCCGCGGTGGCGGTGCCCATCATGGCCTTGCCGGGCTCGCCCATCACGGTGCGCACGTCCTCGAAGTCGACGTTGACGTTGCCGTACTCGTTGATGATCTCGGCGATGCCGCCCACGGCGTTCTTGAGCACGTCGTTGGCGTGCGCGAAGGCCTCGTCCTGGGTGACTTCATCGCCCAGCACTTCCTGCAGCTTCTCGTTGAGCACCACGATCAGGCTGTCCACGTTGGCTTCGAGCTCGGCCAGGCCGTTGTCGGCGTTGGTCATGCGCCGGCCTCCCTCCCAGTCGAAGGGCTTGGTGACCACGCCCACGGTGAGGATGCCCATTTCCTTGGCCACGCGCGCGATCACGGGCGCGGCGCCGGTGCCGGTGCCTCCCCCCATGCCGGCGGTGATGAACAGCATGTGCGCGCCCGCGATCGCCTCGCGGATGTCGTCCACGGCGACCTCGGCGGCCTCGCGGCCCTTCTCGGGCTTGCTGCCCGCGCCCAGGCCGCTGGTGCCCAACTGGATGGTCTTGTGGGCGGCGCTGCGCGTGAGGGCTTGCGCATCGGTGTTGGCGCAGATGAACTCCACGCCCTGCACCGTGCGGGAGATCATGTGTTCGACGGCGTTGCCGCCGCCGCCGCCCACGCCGATCACCTTGATCTGGGTGCCCTGGTTGAATTCTTCGACTTCGATCATTTCGATGCTCATTGCTAGCTCCTTGTGTGGCCCCTGGAAGGGCGCTGGTGATTCATGAAAACGCTGGATTGAAAAAATTCGGTACGGGGTTGGTGCTCAGCCAGGCGGTCCGGTGCAGTCCCGACATCGGGAGCGCGGCCGGGTCCGCGGGGTCCAGGGCACCGTCGGTCCGGCTTGGCCGGCCGACAGGTGCCGTCCCCTTGAGGGGAAGACGCGCTGAAAGCGCGGCGCAGGGGTGGTCGTATGCATTTCAGAATGTCCCCACAAACCAGTTCTTCACCCGTTCCAGTGCGCCCTGCACGGAACCCGCTTTCTGGGCCACCTTGTGGCCGCGCACGCGCGCCAGCCTGGCCTCTTCCAACAAACCCATGACGGTGGCCGCGCGCGTCTGCGCCACCATGTCGGACAGCGCGCTGGCGTAGTTCGGCACGCCGCGGCGCACCGGCTTGAGGAAGATGTCTTCCCCGAGTTCGACCATGCCCGGCATCACGGCGCTGCCGCCGGTGAGCACGATGCCCGAGGACAGCACCTCCTCGTGGCCCGAGTCGCGCACCACCTGCTGCACCAGCGAGAAGATTTCTTCGACGCGCGGCTCGATCACGCCGGCCAGCGCCTGGCGGCCGAGCATGCGCGGACCGCGGTCGCCCAGGCCCGGCACCTCGACCTGGGTGTCCGGATCGGCCAGCAACTGCTTGGCGCAGCCGCTTTCCACCTTGATGTCCTCGGCGTCCTTGGTCGGCGTGCGCAGCGCCATGGCGATGTCGCTGGTGATCA
>CAZFOT010000087.1:0-13269 GCA_964520365.1 uncultured Hydrogenophaga sp. | reverse complement strand
GCCCTGGTTGACGGCCACGGCGGTGTCGTTGACCACCTTGAGGAAAGGCACCACGCCCTGCGATTCGCCGTTGGTGCCCTTGATGTGGGCGCCCAGGGCGCGCACGCGGGTCCAGTCGTTGCCCAGGCCGCCGGCGAACTTGGAGAGCAGCGCGTTTTCCTTGATCGACTCGTAGATGCCGTCGAGGTCGTCGGGCACGGTGGTCAGGTAGCAGCTCGAGAGCTGCGAGCGCCGGGTGCCGCTGTTGAACAGCGTGGGCGTGCTGGACATGAAGTCGAACGAAGAGAGCACTTCGTAGAACTCGATGGCGCGCGCTTCGCGGTCGATCTCGTTGAGTGACAGGCCCATGGCCACGCGCATGAAGAACGATTGCGGCAGCTCGATGCGCGTCTTGCGCACGTGCAGGAAGTAGCGGTCGTACAGGGTCTGCAGGCCGAGGTAGTCGAACTGCAGGTCGCGCTCGGGCTTGAGCGCGGCGCCCAGCCGGTCCAGGTCGAACTGCAGCAGGCGCTCGTCGAGCAGCTCGTTCTGCACGCCCTTCTTGATGAATTGCGGAAAGTAGTCGGCGTAGCGCGCGCCCATCTCGGCGGTGGGCACTTCCTCGCCCATCACTTCCTTGATGATGGTGTGCAGCAGCAGGCGCGCGGTGGCGTAGGTGTAGTCGGGGTCTTTTTCGATCAGCGTGCGCGCGGCCAGGATGGAGGCCTTGTAGACCTCCTCGATCGGCACGCCGTCGTACAGGTTGCGCTTGGTCTCGGCCACGATCGGATCGGCCTTGACGTCCTTGCCCAGGCCGGCGCAGGCCGCCTCGATCAGGCCCTGTAGCCGTTGCAGGTCAAGAGGCACCCGCTGGCCGCCATCGACGACGTGCAGCGCGGCCTCGGCCGGCTTGGTCGCCTGGGCCTGGTGCGCGCGCTCCTGGGCGCGGCGCTCGCGGTACAGCACGTACGCACGCGCCACTTCATGGTGCCCGCCGCGCATCAGGCCGAGTTCCACGTGGTCCTGCACGTCCTCGATGTGGAAGGTGCCGCCGCCGGGGCGCGAACGCACGAGGGCGTGCACCACGGTCTGGGTCAGGGCGTCCACGGTTTCGCGCACGCTGGCCGACGCCGCGCCCTGGGTGCCGTGCACGGCCAGAAAGGCTTTCATCAGGGCCACGGCGATCTTGCTGGGCTCGAACGACACCACGGCGCCATTGCGGCGGATGATCTGGTACTGGGCATAGGCGGCGCTGGCGGACGCCGACGAGGGCCGGGGGGAAGCCGTTGCAGCCGGACCGGCGGAGGCCGAAGGCAGGGTGGCGGAAGATGATGTGGTCTGCATGGTTCCTCTTTCGATCGTTTTGTGTTTCTTTGGCGCAAGTGACGCAAGTTCAGGCTCGAGGGCAGTGGATAGATGCCGGGCCCTTGACCGATCCGGTACGGAGGGCGCGGGACTGCCGTGGCGCAGCGCACACTATATCTGGTGTGTGGGTGCGGTTCAAGCCACTACAGGTAGTGTTTGGTAATTTTTCGGTGGCCGTGCGCCGTTCGGTTTCGCCACACGGAAAACGGCCTGATTTCGCAGGCGCCGTGCGCGCTTGCGTCGCTTGTCCGGACCCCTTGCGGCGCTGGGGTTTCGAAGCCAAATGCTTCTGAAAGCCACGCGGGCGCTCAGTCCTTCGCTTCGACGTCGCCGTGCGCGACCCTGGGGAAACACCCGATGGGCCAGCCCAACCCCTGCCGCAGCCGGCGCCAGTCGAATCCCGCGCCAGGGTCGAACTTGCGGCCGGGGGCGATGTGCTCGTGTCCGGCGACGTGGGCGATGGGGTAGCGCGACGCCAGGCTGTTGCACAGCCGGATCAGCGCGCCGTACTGGGCCGTCTCGAACACCTCGCCTTCGAGCCCCTCCAGTTCGACGCCGATGGAGTCGTCGTTGCGGTTGCCGCGCCCGCACCAGTGGGACGCGCCGGCATGCCAGGCGCGCTGGTCGGCATCGACGAACTGGACCAGTTCGCCATCGCGGCGGATGAAGAAGTGGGCGGAGACCTGGGCGCCCCGGATGCGCTCGAAGTAGGGGTGGGCCTGCCAGTCGAGCTGGTTGGTGAACAACTGCTCCACCTCGGGCCCGCCATACCGGCCGGGCGGCAGGCTGATGGAATGGACCACGATCAGGTCGATCAGGGCATCGGCGGGGCGGGGACCGAAGTTGGGCGATGGGCAGCGGCGCGCGCCTTCGAGCCAGCCGCCTTGCCAGCGGACTTCGGCCGGGTCCTCAGGCGCCATCGCCATCGTCGGAAGGCATGCTCAGGCCCAGGCGCTGGATGCGGTAACGGATCTGCCGCAGGTTGAGCCCGAGCCGGGCCGCGGCGGCCGTGCGGTTGTAGTCGCACTCCCGCAAGGCATTGAGCAGCACCTGGCGCTCCTGCTCGTCGAGATAGGTCTGAAGGTCGGAAGGAATCGCGGGCGCGGCCGGCGCGCCGTCGGTGGCGGCTGCGGGCTGCGGGTCGGCTGTGGCCGGCGGCGCTGTTTCGGGCGGCAGTTCGCCGGGCTGTGTTTCCAGGTCGCCGAAGTCGGAAGGTTCGATCGCGTCGCCGCTGCTGAGCGCCAGGGCGCGCTGGAGCAGGTTCTCCAGCTCGCGCACGTTGCCGGGCAGCTCGCGGGTCTGCAGCCAGGCCAGCGCCCGGTCGGAGAGAGCGGGCGCGGCCTGGCCGCTTTCCTTGCAGATGCGCCGCATCAGCGCGCGCGCCAGCTCGGGCAGGTCCTCGCGGCGCTCGCGCAGCGCCGGCGTGCGCAGCTCGATGACGTTGAGGCGGTAGAACAGGTCCTGCCGGAACTGGCCGGTCTGCACCTGCGCGGCGAGATCGCGGTGGGTCGCGCTGACCAGGCGAACGTCCACGGCGTGTTCCTGCACCGCGCCCAGCGGGCGCACCCGGCGTTCCTGGATGACCCGCAGCAGCTTGGCCTGCATGGCGATCGGGAGATCGCCGATCTCGTCAAGGAACAGCGTGCCGCCCTTGGCCGCCTGGAAGTAGCCTTCGCGGTCCTGCGTGGCGCCGGTGTAGGCGCCCTTGCGGGCGCCGAAGAACTCGGCCTCGATGAGGTTCTCGGGGATGGCGCCGCAGTTGACCGCCACGAAGGGGCCGCTGGCGCGGTGGCTGCATTCGTGCACCGCGCGCGCCACCAGTTCCTTGCCGGTGCCGGATTCGCCCAGGATCAGCACCGGCGCCATGCTGGTGGCCACTTTCTCGATGCGCGCTTTGATCTGCACGATGCTGGGCGCGCCGCCCACGATGCGCTGCAGGGATCGCACGCCCGCGGGCGGCAGCGGCGCGTCGGACAGGGGCGCCGAGTCCTCCCTGTGCGCCGCCTGGCGCGGCCCCGAGGCGCGATCGAGCACGGCCGCGGGAGGGTGGCGCTGGCTTTTCAGGGCCGCGGTGACGGCGGCGCGCAACTGCTTGAGATCGACCGGTTTCGTCAGGTAGTCGAAGGCGCCCATCTTCAAGGCCTCCACCGCGTTCTCGGCCGAGCCGTGCGCGGTGATGACGATGCTCTTCTCGGTGCGCTGGTCGTCTGCGAGCTCGCGCAGCAGTTCCAGTCCGAGCCCGTCGGGCAGGCGCATGTCGGTGATGAGCACGTCGAAGTGCTTCTGGGCCAGCCACTCCCGGGCTTGCGTCAGATCGGGCGCCGAGGTCACTTCATGGCCTTCGCGCAGCAGCGTGAGTTCGTAGAGCGTCCGGAGGTCGGGCTCGTCGTCCACGACGAGGACCGATGCGATGGGCGGCGCGGTCATCTTGGGCGGTGGCGGTCAGGGGGTGGCATGAATGGGCATCACGATCTTGTACCACCGACCGATCCGGGCCGCGTCATGGTGGGCAGGGAGTCGCCCGGCGCGTAGGACAGGTTCTGCTGTACGGGCAGGCGAACCCGGGCGGTCGAGGCCGGCATGATCACATAGAACTCGTTGCCGTCGCGATGGTCCAGCCGGGTGCGCTGGTAGGCGATCTGCGCGCCATAGCGCTCGCACAGTTCCCGGCAGATGTAGAGGCCGAGCCCGCTGGAGCGGCTCTCCGACGAGAAGAAGGGCTCGAACAGGTGCTTGAGCACGCCGGCTTCAAGGGGGGCGCCGTCGCTCCAGACCGACAGGCGCACCCGGTCGCTGCCGCCGGGCTGCGAGATGACCCGGATCGAGGACGGCTCGCCGCTGGCATGCCGCATCGCGTTGTCCAGCAGGTTGACCAGCAGCCTGCGCAGGTGTTCCGGATCGAACCCGACCTGGGCGTTGGGTGCATGCGTGTGCACGCCGAGCGCGCCGCGCGACTGGTTCTGGCGCGACCATTCCTGCGTGATGTAGCGGATGGAGGCGTCCAGCGGCAGCGCGGGAATCAGGCCCTCGATCTGGCTGGGCTGGGCGCGCGCCACGTTGAGGATGTCGTCGACGATGCGCGAGAGGCGCTGCGCGTTGTGCTCGATCATCCGGGTGAGCTTTTTCTGGGCCGTTCCCTGAACCTCCTCGTCCAGCAGGGCATTGGCCTGGGTGATGGCCGAGAGCGGGTTGCGGATTTCGTGCGCGACGGCGGCCGACATCCGCCCCATGGAGGCCAGTTTTTCCGTGCGCACGCGCGCCTCCACCTCGCGCAGGTCCTCGAGGAACAGCACGCACAGGCCGCGGCCGCGGCCGCCTTGCACGGTCAGGCGCGTGCGGGCATAGAGGCGGTGCGTGGTCAGTTCGTCAACGTCGATCGTGACCTCCGATTGCAGCGGCTGGCCCAGAACGAAGGTTTCGTTGACCAGGTGCGACAGTCCGGCCCAGCTTTCCTTGACGGACAACAAAAGCCGCGTGGTGCTGGAGTGCCCCTCGCCGAGCAGCATGGACAGCGCCGCGGGATTCGCGTTGCGAACGACGCCGTGGGGATCGACCACGAGCACGCCCTCGGACAGGCTCTCGATCACCAGTTCGTTGACCTCGGCCTGGTTGCGCGCCGCGGCCTGGCTGCTTTGCGCCAGCGCCTCTTCCCGGGCCAGGCGGATGGCCAACTGGTTGGCGAGCACGGCGACCAGGAAGAAGCCGATGCCCGTGAGGCCCGACTGGAGAAAGCGCGCGGTGGACACCTCGCTCAGCAGGGGCGCGCTGAACCAGGCCTCGCCCAGCAGGTACAGCGTCACGCTGGCCGCCGTGGCCAGGCCCAGCGTCAACGGACCCATGATGGAGGCCAGCAGGACCGGCAGCGCGAACAGCGGCGTGTAGTTGAGGCTGCCTTGCTGGAAATACTGCAGCAGCGCGAACACCGCCACGTCGATGCCGATGGTCAGCACCCACTGAAAGCGGAACACCCGGCCGTGATCGACCGGGCGGAACCAGAGCAGCACCGCGAGGGTGGCGCAAAGGTGGGCGGCGCACACCGCCACCAGCCAGTCCGGACCGCCCGCGCCGGTCAACAGCACGAACGCCTGCAGCGCCAGCAGCACGGCGGCGATGAAGGCGCGCGCGCGCATGAAGGCGCTCCACAGCCGCGTGAAGGCCTTCAGGCGCTGCTCGCGCCCATGCGTGCCGCCGCCCTCGAAGACCGAGAACCACGATGGCGCGAAATGGGAGCTGCCGCTTCGCGCCATGTCAGTGTTCCATGGTGTTGGGGGTTGTCCGCGGCGCATGAAACAAGGGCACGTGCCAGCGGGCCCCCATCCCAACTGTCCCCCAGAGGGGGAAGGAGCGAGACAGCAATGCGTGTGTGGAACTCGAAAGCCAGGGGCAGCAAGGGTCCGGCTCCGCCGGCCCGAGATGCCGTCCCCCCTCCAAGCGCCGCAAAGCGGCGCGCCAGAGAGGGGGGAAGCCGCGAAGCGGCGCAGGGGGGTGTTTCATCCCTCGCTCAACCGCCGATGCTCGTCGCTGCAATAGGCCCCATCGCGGCCCTTGATGGCCTCGGTCTCGGGCAGGTGGGTGCCGCAGTGCGGGCAGGCAACCATCACGGTCGGCCCTGTCGGCTTGCGCGGCTTGCCTGCCGGGCGCCCGGGCTTGCCGGTGCCGCCGTCGTTCCCGAGCCGCCGGTTGTTCCGCCAGATGTAGATGGCCACCAGGACCACGGCCAGAACGAGCAGGTATTTCATGGGGGATGTTTCAGGCGCGATGGAGCACCACTTCGAGCACGAAGCGCGACCCGACGTAGCCCAGCAGCAGGAAACCCGCGCCCAGGTAGAGCGTGCGCGCGGCGGTGCGCCCGCGCCAGCCCAGGCGCCAGCGGCCCCACAGCAGCACGCCCATGGTCAGCCAGGCCAGCACGGAAAACACCGTCTTGTGTTCCCACACCCACTGCTGGTGCATCGCGGCCGAGAACCAGCCGCCGGCGAGCAGCGTGGCGCTCAGCAGCGCGAAACCCGCGGCCACGAAGCGGAAGGTCAGGCGCTCTAGCATCAACAGGGGCATGGTGGGCTCGGCCGACGTTCCCTGGCGCATGGCCTTCTCCGCGCGCTGCATGATCCAGGCATGGACCACCGCGGCGGCGATCAGGCCATAGGAGGCGATGCCCAGCGCCCAGTGCAGCGGCAGCCAGGACGAGCGCAGGGCGGGGTAGGCGGAGCCTGGAAACACCAGCGCCAGCAGCACCGCCAGCGTGCCCAGCGCGGCCAGCGCCCAGCGCGCGCGCAACTGGGGGTAGAGCCGGCTCTCCACCAGGTAGACCGTGAGCACCAGCCATGCCGTGATGGACAGCGCCGGCGCGAAACCGAAACGCACTGGCTGATCGACGAAACCCAGCACCAGCACCACCAGATGCAGGAACCACGCCGTGGCCAGCACGCCGCGAACCTGCGGCGGCGTCATTCTCGGGTGGGCCCAGGCCAGCACGGCGTACGACAGCGCCGCCACCGACGAGAGCAGGGCGGCGGGCGGGTTCGACATGAGGGTGGGCAGCAGGTTCATGGTCCAGGCGCCACAACCCGTGCGCGAACGGGTTGCGCAGCTAAAATCATCCGCACAGTTTAACGGCCTTGTTACGAACGCCGCTGCAAGCCTGGGGACTGGTTTTCCAGGAAAAACCGGCCGTCCAGCGCCATTTCCAGCCACCGGCACCGGTGGTGTCTCCCCTCACCCGAGCGCACCATGGCATCAGCCCTCTCCGAACGTCTCTCACGCATCGTCAAGGAAATGCGCGGCCAGGCCCGCATCACCGAGAGCAATGTCACCGACATGATGCGCGAGGTGCGCATGGCCCTGCTGGAGGCCGACGTGGCGCTGCCGGTGGTGCGCGACTTCATCGCCCGGGTCAAGGAAAAGGCCCTGGGCCAGGAGGTGGTGGGTTCGCTGACCCCGGGACAGGCGCTGGTGGGCATCGTCAACCGCGAACTGGCCGCGACCATGGGCGAGGGCGTGGCCGACATCAACCTCGCGGCGCAACCGCCCGCGGTGATCCTCATGGCCGGCCTGCAGGGCGCGGGCAAGACCACCACCACGGCCAAGCTGGCCAGGCACCTGATCGAGAAGCGCAAGAAGAAGGTGCTTACCGTCTCGGGCGACGTGTACCGGCCGGCGGCCATCGAGCAGTTGAAGATGGTCACCGCGCAGGCCGGCGCGGAATGGTTTCCCAGCACGGTGGACCAGAAGCCGGTCGACATCGCCCGCGCGGCGATCGACCACGCACGCAGGCATTACTTCGACGTGCTGCTGGTGGACACCGCTGGCCGGCTTGCGATCGACGAGGCCCTGATGCGCGAGATCAAGGAACTGCATGCGGTGCTCGATCCGGTGGAGACGCTGTTCGTGGTCGATGCGATGCAGGGCCAGGACGCGGTCAACACCGCCAAGGCCTTCAAGGATGCGCTGCCGCTGACCGGCATCGTGCTGACCAAGACCGATGGCGACTCGCGCGGCGGCGCGGCCCTGTCGGTGCGGGCCGTCACGGGCGTGCCGATCAAGTTCGCGGGTGTGTCCGAGAAGATCGACGGGCTGGAGGTGTTCGATGCCGAGCGCCACGCCGGCCGCATCCTGGGCATGGGCGACATCGTGGCCCTGGTCGAGCAGGTCACCGCCGGCGTGGACATGGCCGCGGCTCAGAAGCTGGCGGCCAAGGTCAAGAGCGGCGAGGGCTTCGACCTCAACGACTTCCTGGATCAGATCCGCCAGATGAAGCAGATGGGCGGACTCTCCAGCCTGATGGACAAGCTGCCGGGCGCGATGGCCGCCAAGGCCAGCGAGGCCGACCTCACCCGGGCCGAGAAGGACATCAAGCGCAAGGAAGGCATCATCTGCAGCATGACGCTCAAGGAGCGCACGCGCCCGGACATCATCAAGGCCACGCGCAAGCGCCGCATCGCCGCCGGCGCCGGCGTGCACGTGCAGGAAGTCAACCGCCTGCTCAAGGAGTTCGAGCAGATGCAGGGCATGATGAAGAAGATGAAGGGCGGCGGCATGATGAAGATGATGAAGCGCATGGGCGGCATGAAAGGCATGCCCAGGCTGCCCGGCATGGGTTGACCGGCGTCAACACCGGTCCTGCCGGCGGCGCCCATACTGCCCGCCATGCTGCTGTTTCTCGAAATCGCGATCGCCGTGCTGTGCATGGTTTCCGCGCTCGCCCTGCGTCCCTGGCGCATGCTGCGCGGCAGCTTGCTGACCCCTGCGCTGGCCGCGGTGGCCTTGCTGCCCTGGCTGTGGCTGCTTCCCCAGCACCTGCCCGATGGGCTGTCGGTCCAGCTCTCCGGCGCCAGCCTGCTGGTGCTGGCATTGGGCTGGCCGCTGGCCGTGCCCGTGCTGGGCGTGGTGGCCCTGGCGGTCTGGGTGCTCGGTCCATCCGGCGCCGAAGCGGCGCTGTCGCAATGGGTCTGGGTCGGTCTGGTGCCCGCCACGCTGGCCCTGGTCCTGGGGGCGCTGATGCGGCGTTGGCTGCCGCCCAACCCGTTCGTCTACACCCTGGGCCGGGGGTTTCTGGGCACCGCTCTGGTGGTGTTCCTGTCCGGCGCGATGTACGAATGGATGCACCAGCTGGTGGGCGGCGTGGCGCTGGAGCAGGCCCTGGTGGCGCGCTGGCTGATGGCCTGGGGAGACGCCTTTCTCACCGGCATGTGCGCGGCCGTCGGCGTGGCCTTTGCACCGCAGTACCTGGCCACCTGGTCGGACGAGCGCTACCTGCGGTGAATCAGGCCACCACCAGGCGCGAGGCATGGCGCCAGGCGCGGCGCAGCACGGCGGGCGACCACGATTCCTCGGGGATCAGCAGGAAGCCCTGCGCGCGCATGCGCTCGCCCAGCGTCACGTGGCTGGTCATGACGGTGAGCGGCACCGCGAGCAGCAGCGGCAGCGCGATCGGGAACAGCCACAGCAGGGCATGGACGTTGAGCATCGCCACGCCGGCGCCCAGCAGGCAGATGACCAGTGTCATGGGCGCCAGGCGGGTGGCGGCGGTGCGCCACGAAATGCCCGAGGCTTCACGCGGGGGCGACTGCCAGTCGAGCTTGATGCCGGTGACGGCCGTCAGCACGAACAGGGAGTGCGCGAGCATGCGCACCGGCGCCTGCAGCAGGGCCAGCACCGTTTCCAGCGCCGTGCTGCGCAGCAGGGCGGCGGTGCCGCCGAAGGCCTTCTGGCCACGCTTGAGGAACACCGCCACCAGGCCCAGCACACGGGGCATGAACAGCATGCACAAGGTCCAGACCCACAGGGTGCGGATCTCGGGCGGAATGGCGTTCCATCGGGGCAGGGCGCCGCTGTCGCCGACCCACAGCGCGGTGCCGACGGCCATGAAGGCGAGCCAGATCGGGGCCGACAGGTAGGACATGGCGCCGATCACGAACATGGTGCGGTGCACGCGGTGGATGCCGGGCTCGGCCATCAGGCGCGAGTTCTGCAGGTTGCCCTGGCACCAGCGCCGGTCGCGCTGCAGTTCGCTCAGCAGGTCGGGCGGCTGCTGTTCGTAGCTGCCGGTGAGGTCGGAGACCAGCCACACGTGGTAGCCGGCGCGGCGCATCAGCGCGGCCTCGACGAAGTCGTGCGACATGATGCCGCCCGACATCCCGCCCGTGCCCTTGATGGGCGCCAGCGCGCAATGCTTCATGAACGGCTCGACGCGGATGATGGCGTTGTGGCCCCAGTAGTGCGATTCGCCGAGTTGCCAGAACTGCATGCCCAGCGTGAACAGACGGCCGGTGACGCGCGAGGCGAACTGCTGCGCGCGCGCGTGCAGCGTGGCGTGGCCGATGGCCTGGGTGGCGGTCTGCACGATGCCGGCTCTGGGGTTGGCTTCCATGAGCTTGACCAGGGAGACGATGCAACTGCCGCTCATGACGCTGTCGGCGTCGAGCACCACCATGTAGCGGTAGTCCTTGCCCCAGCGACGGCAGAAGTCGGCCACGTTGCCGGCCTTGCGGTGCGTGCGGCGCGTGCGCAGCCGGTAGTAGACCTCGATCGGCGGCAGGTCGGGCTGGGCCGCCAGATCGCCGCGCAGTTGCTCCCAGGCCGCGCGCTCGGCCGCGGCGACGGCGGGGTCATAGCTGTCGGAGAGCACGAAGACATCGAACTGCCGGGCGTGGCCGGTGGCGGCGAGCGACTCGCAGGTGGCGCGCAGGCCGGCGAAGACGGTGGCCACGTCTTCGTTGCAGATGGGCATGATGAGCGCGGTGCGCGCATCGGGGTTCATGGTGTGATCGCGCACCGAAGCGGCGCTCAGGCTGTGCGCGTCGCCGCGCAGCGTGACCCAGAAGCCCATGGCGGCGGTGACGAAACCGGTGACGACCCATGCCGAAAGCACCATGAACAGCACCAGTTGGCCAGCCTGCAGCCAGGCGTTGCCGTGCTCGGGCTGGGCCTGCGCGAACAGGCTGGTGGCCAGCCCGGCGGTCAGCAGAGACAGCAGCACGAAGACCAGGCGGCGGCGGTTGGCGGCGCGCTCCCAGGACTCGGGTGCCGAGGCCTGCGTTTCGGAGGCCGCGGGTGTGCGCGGCGGCAGCAGGCGGCTGGCCGTGCCCAGCACCGCCGTGCCCACGCTGTTCCAGAAGCCGCGCCACGGGCGCGGCACCATCGAGCCGCGGTTCAGCGGCGGTGCGGTGAAGGCGTTGGGGTGGCGTTCCTCGCGCAGCAGGCTGTGTGTGCTTGCCACGGGCGGGAGATCGGAGCTCACTCGGGAAGCAGCAGATGTGTCCATGTTTCGCTCACTGTGTCTTTTTGGTGTTGGAGAAAGGCGCGCAGCTCGACCGGCTGGGTGGGGTCGATGCGCTGCACGCGCAAGGTCACGCGCCATGAGCGCGTGGCCGGGTTGGGGTAGGCCAGGGTTTCGAGCACCCGGCCATTGGCGTCGGCGCTGACCACGGCGCGCACCGGAGCGTCGGCGGACAGGGTGTCCAGCGCGGGGCCGGTGAAGTCGATCACGTACTGCGGCTGGGCCTTCTGCTCTTCGGGCGTGAGCCTGGTGTAGCCATGGCCCCGGCGGCTTTGCGTGACCCATGCGCTGGGCGGGCGCTGCTGCTCATCGCCCTGCCAGGCGAGTTCGTAGCTCAGTTCCAGCGGCTGGCCGGGTGCGGGCAGCCTGGCCGGCACCCAGTAGGCGACGACGTTGTCATGGGTCTCGTCGGGCGTGGGCAGTTGCACCAGCTCCACCCGGCCGGCACCCCAGTGGCCCAGGGGCTTGATCCAGGCGCTGGGGCGGCGCTCGTAGTGCGCTTCCACGTCTTCGTAGCTGGCGAAGCGGCGGTCGCGCTGCATCAGGCCGAAGCCGCGCGGGTTGGTCATGGCGAACGAACTCACCACCGGAGCCGTGGGACGCTGCAGCGGGCGCCACAGCCACTCGCCCTCGCCGGTGGCCATCATCAGGCCGTCGGAATCGTGCACCTCGGGGCGGAAGTCGCTCGCCATGGGCTGGTTCTCGCCGGAGAGGAACATGCTGGTCAGCGGCGCGATGCCCAGTGTGTGGACCGGACCTGCGCCCTGGCGCAGGAACACGCGGGCGTGCACGGTCGTGGTGGTCTGCGTGCCCGGGCGCACCACGAAGCGGTAGGCGCCGGTGGCGCGCTGCGATTCGAGCAGGGCCAGCACAGTGACTTCGGTGGCCTTCGCGGCGGGCCGCTGGATCCAGAACTCGGTGAAGCGGGGGAACTCTTCGCCCTGGCCGCCCACGGTGTCGATGGCCAGGCCGCGCGCCGACAGGCCGTACTGCTGGCCCGCGCCCAGGGCGCGGAAGTAGCTCGCGCCCTGGAAGACGATCAGCTCGTCCTTGTAGGCGCTGTTGTTGAGCGGGTAGTGCAGGCGAAAACCCGCGTGGCCCAGGTCGCCCCAGAGCGCCGGGTCGAAGGTGTTGCGGCCGTAGTCGAAATCGGCGCCCCGGTAGGGCAGGTGGCGCACGCGGCCGTCAGCGGTGATTTCGTGGATGCGCACCGGCTCGGTCTGGTACAGGCCGAGGTGGAAGAACTGGGCCTCGAACGGCAGGCCTTCGGCGCGCCAGACCGACTGTTCGGTCTTGAAGCGGATGTCGCGCAGCTGGTCGTAGGTGATGTTGGCCAGCTCGGTCGGCAGCTTGTCGCTGTTGGCGCGGTAAGGCTCGCTGGCACGGGTCTGGGCCAGGCGGGTCAGTGCGTCGAAATCGAAGCGCTGCGCATGGGCCGACGCCCCGGCCAGCGTGGCCGCCAGCCCGCCCAGCAGCACCCAGCCGCGCCAGCGCCGGGGGGAAGAAAACAGGGGAAAAAGAGAAGCCATGCCCTGTATGGGGCAATCCCCGTGCCAGCCCGGAAAACGTCTTTGAAATCAAGGACTTGCAGGCACCCGGAGGGTCTTCTCCGATAACACGGGTGTGCGGTATGCCTCAAAACCCCCGGTTTTGTCGCCAAACAGCGACAACAGGACCATGGTGTGCAGAAAACCCTTTTGAAATCAACGGGTTGATGCTGTCACTCATCGGCGACAGGGTCCTCCGCGGCCCCGGCACCACTGCCCGCCGTGTCGCTCTTGAACAGCCCGGGCGTGAGGGCGTGCTTCTGCAGCAGGCGGTAGAACTCGGTGCGGTTGCGCTGGGCCAGCCGCGCCGCGTCGGCCACGTTGCCGTCGGTCATCTTGAGCAGGCCCACGAGGTAATCGCGCTCGAAGCGCTGGCGCGCATCCGCGAAGCTGAGCACCTCGGCCGAGGGGGTTCGCAGCGCGCGCTGCACCAGCGCCAGCGACACCAGCGGCGTGGTGGTGAGGGCACAGGCCTGTTCGACCACGTTGTAGAGCTGGCGCACGTTGCCCGGCCAGGACGCCATGGTCAGCGCCTTCAGGGCCTCGGGCGCGAAGCCGGAACTGCGCTTGCCGTATTTGGTGGCGAGCCGGGCCAGGAAG
>CAZFOT010000086.1:0-13320 GCA_964520365.1 uncultured Hydrogenophaga sp. | reverse complement strand
AGCGCCGAAGGCGCGCCAGAGAGGGGGCTGAGGGCCGCGGCTCCAAGCCTGCCTGCGCAGGCTTGGACGTGCCCGAAGAGCCACCGCCTCTGGCGGTGGCACCGAGCCGCGCAGCGGCGCAGGGGGGAGTCATCCAAACCGTGCAGCGAACACGGCCGCCTGCACGCGCGAGGTGAGGTTGAGCTTGCGCAGGATGTGCTGCACGTGGATCTTGACCGTGGTCTCGGCGATGTCGAGCTGGCGCGCGATGAGCTTGTTGCTGTCGCCGCGCGCGATCAGCATCAGGATCTCGCGTTCGCGCGCCGAGAGCAAAGCCATTTCGTCCGGCGCACCGGCCTGGCTCGCCGGCGCCACCGACGCCACCGGCGGCGGCTGGGTGCGCAGGGCCGACACCAGCTTGGTCGTCATCTCCGGACTGACCACCGATTCGCCGGCCAGCACCTTGACGATGGCATCGCACAGGTGCTCGGACTCGACCGTCTTGAGCAAATAGCCGTCCGCGCCGGCCTGCAGCGCGGCCACCAGATCGGCTTCGTGCTCGCTCACGGTCAGCATCAGGATGCGCACGCCGGGCGCGGCCTGGCGCAGCGAGGGAATGGCCTCGATGCCGCGCACGCCGGGCAGGTGGTTGTCGAGCAGGATCAGGTCGGGGCGCCGCTTCTCGACGCAGCGCAGGGCTTCGCCGACGTCGCCGGCCTCGCCCGCGACATGGAAACGTTCGTCCTGGGCCAGCAGCGCGGTCAGGCCGCGGCGGAACAGGGAGTGGTCATCGACCACCAGCAACTGGATGCGGTTCATGGGGTGGCGGCAATGGGCTCGGGCTGGCCGGCCGGCGGTGCGTGGTCGGCCACGGGGTGGCTGGGCAGGGTGAGCAGCACCGTGGCGCCCTGCCCGGGGCGGGATTCGATATCGACGCGGGCGCCCACGCGCGCGGCGCGCTCGCGCATGATTTTCAGGCCGACGTGGGTCTCGCCCGGGTGATTGCCTTCGTCGAAGCCAACGCCGTCGTCGCGCACCTGGAAGCGCCATTGCGCGCCCTTCACGACGTCCACATCGACCTGGCTGGCGCCGGCGTGCTTGCGCACGTTGGACAACGCTTCCTGCACCACGTGCAGCACCTGGACCTGCACGTCCGCCGGCAGGGGCAACCCCTGGCCGCTCACGTGCAGGCGCGCCGGCAGGCCGGTCTGGTGCTGGAACTTGTGCAGCGTCTCCTGCAGCGCGGCCTCGATGTCACCGGTGTTGGTGCGGGTGCGGAAGTGCACCAGCAGCTCGCGCACGTCGCCGATGCTCTCGCGCAGGCCGGTGTCGAGTTCGTCCAGCGCCGCCTGCACCTTCTGCGGCTGGGCCTTGTCCACCGCGGTGCGCAGCAACTGCACCTGGATCTTCAGGAAAGCCAGCGCCTGCGCGATGGAGTCGTGCAGCTCGCGCGCCAGCAGCGCGCGTTCCTCGGCCACCGCCGCCTCGCGCTCCAGCGCCGCCGCGCGCAGGCCTTCGAGCGCGCTGGCCAGGTGGCTGGCGAGCGCGTCGAGCAGTTCGGTCTCGCCCGTGCTGAGCTGGACCGGCTCCCGGAAGAACAGATCGATTTCGCCGATCAGCCGCTGCTGCAGCCGCACCGGCACGCTCACCAGGCTCTGGAAGCCCACGCGCTCGCAATGGCGCATGGCCGCTTCTTCATGGCTGTGGATCGGAATGACGCGGGTGCGCGCATCGGGCTGCAGGTTGCCGCAGGCGCAGGCGCCGGCGAGCAGGTTGCGCTCGTCGTCCATCATCTCTTGCGGGAAGCAGTCGGACGCCAGCATGAGGTAGCGCTGGTTGGCTTCGTCCGACCAGCGCACGGCCACCGCGTCGGCCCCGATCACGCCGCGCACCCGCTGCGCAAAGCCGCGCGAGAGCTCCTCGATGGTGTTGGCGCTGGCCAGGAACGCGCTGACCTCGTACAGCGCCGCCAGCCGCGCGCGCTGCGCCTCGATGTGGCGCGTCTTGGTCTCGACCTGCGTTTCCAGGCCACCGTAGAGCGACTGCAGGTTCGCGGCCATGCGGTTGAAGCCCGCGGCCACCTGGCCGAACTCGTCGTTGGTGTCCACGTCCACGCGAACCGCGAAGTCGCCCGATTCCAGCCGGTGCTGACCCTTGCGCAGGCTGGCCAGCGGATGGATCACGTACAGGTAGCCGGTGTAGAGCATGACCACCGCGCCGGTGATGGCCAGCGCCATCATGAGCATCTGGAACAGGTTGAGGATGGCTGTGAAACCGGCGAGCTGGTGCTCGATGCCCAGCACCAGCCGGTCGATCGCCTGCACGAAGCCGGTGGCCGAGGGCAGCGGCGGCGGGCCGATGTCCGTGGCGCTCGCCGCCAGCCGTTGGCGCTGCTCGGCCCACATCGCCTCCACCGTGGCGAATTCGCGGTGCACGTCGCCGTCCCAGGGCACGAAGAGCGGGCGGCCGGGGTCGCCGGTGCGCAGCAGCGCCAGGCTGCGGTCGAACTCGGCCACCAGCGCAGCCACTTCGGGCGGTGGCAGCTTGGCCAGCACCGCGCTGTGCAGGCGCCAGGTCTGCATGCGCAGGCGCCCGGCCTCGTTCACCGCCGCCGCGCCGCCTTCGAGCTGCCACGTCACCCACAGCGTGAGCCCGATCGACGCCAGCGCCACCACGAGCAGGCCCGCGCCGATGCGCACCAGCTTGGTCGAGAGCGAGGCGGTGGAAGTCATCGGCATAGGTTATCGGAGTTCATCGCCCGCGGCCACCGGCGCGTTTGACCTGCGTCAAGCGGGTTGGCGTTGACCCAGGTCAATGCCGCGGTCTCGGGGCGGCGCCAACATGGCTGCCTGCCACCCCGCACCCGCCGCGGTACCCCGAACCCGACCCTCCATGCCGCCCGACATGCCCCCTCCCGCCGCGTCCGCCCTGGATCTCATCTGCCCCGCCGGCAGCCTGGCCGCGCTCAAGGCCGCGGTGGACCAGGGCGCCAACGGCGTCTACCTGGGTCTGCGCGACGCCACCAATGCCCGCAACTTCGCCGGCCTGAACTTCGACGACGCGGCGCTCGCCGCTGGCGTGGCCTACGCCCATGCGCGCGGCTGCCAGGTGTTCATGGCGCTCAACACCTACCCCCAGGCCGCCGAGCCCGAGCGCTGGCGCCAGGCGATGGACAAGGCGGTGAACCTGGGCGTGGACGCGGTCATCCTGGCCGACCCCGGCCTCATGCGCCACGCCAACGAGCGCCATCCGCATCTGCGCCTGCACCTGTCGGTGCAGGGCTCGGCCACCAACCTCGAGGCGATCGAGTTCTACCACCGGCAATTCGGCATCGCGCGCGCGGTGCTGCCGCGCGTGCTCTCGCTCGAGCAGGTGCGCCAGGTGGTGCGCAAGACGCCGGTCGAGATCGAGGTGTTCGGCTTCGGCAGCCTGTGCGTGATGGTCGAGGGGCGCTGCGCGCTCTCCTCCTACGTCACCGGCGAATCGCCCAACACGCACGGCGTGTGCTCGCCCGCCAAGGCGGTGCGCTGGCAGGAAACGCCCCGGGGACTGGAGTCGCGCCTGAACGGCGTGCTGATCGACCGCTTCGGCCCGCACGAGAACGCCGGCTACCCGACGCTGTGCAAGGGCCGCTTCAACGTCGGCGACGAAGACGGCGAAAGCTATTACGCGATCGAGGAGCCGGCCAGCCTCAACACCTTGTCGCTGCTGCCGCAACTGATGGAGATGGGCGTGCGCGCCATCAAGATCGAAGGGCGCCAGCGCAGCCCGGCCTACGTGGCCCAGGTGACGCAGGTCTGGCGCGAAGCCATCGACGACTGCCTGGCGCAACCCCAGCACTACACGCCCAGGGGTGCCTGGATGGCCGCGCTCGACCAGGTCGCCGAAGGCCAGCAGCACACGCTCGGCGCCTACCACCGCCCATGGAAGTGAAAAACCCCCCTGCGCCGCTTCGCGTCTTCCCCCCGGAGGGGGGACCACACCAGCCGCCCGGCAAAGCCGGTTCTGCGGTGTGTGCTGGAAAAGGCACGTGCTCCGGCGACGACCGAGAAAACGCCATGGAGCCACCAGGATGAAACTTGCCCTTGGTCCGCTGCAGTACTACTGGCCGCGCCAGACCGTGTTCGACTTCTACGAGGCCATGGCCGCGACCGCGGTGGACGTGGTCTACCTGGGCGAAGTCACCTGCTCGCGCCGCCACGAGTTGCGCCTGTCCGACTGGCTGGACGTGGCCGATCTCATGCGCTCGGCGGGCAAGACCGCCGTGCTCTCGACCCAGGTGCTGCTGGAGTCGGGCGCCGACGTGGGCACGATGCGCAAGATCGCGGCCAACCCGGACTTCCCCGTCGAGGCCAACGACATGGGCGCGGTCGGCGCCATCGGCCTGTCCGGTGGCCGGACGCCCTTCGTCGCCGGCCCGCACCTCAACCTCTACAACGCGCCCTCGCTGCACTGGATGGCGTCTCTCGGCGCCACGCGCTGGGTGGCGCCGCTGGAAATGAAGCGCGAAGACCTCGCGCTGATGCAGCGCCAGCGCCCGCCCGGCCTGCAGACCGAAGTCTTCGTGCACGGCCGGCTGCCGCTGGCCTTCTCGGCGCGCTGCTTCACCGCGCGCCAGCGCAACCTGCCCAAGGACGACTGCCGCTTCAGCTGCCTCGACCATCCCGACGGCCTGATGCTCAAGACCCGCGAAAGCGCCGGTTTCCTGGTGCTCAACGGCATCCAGACCCAGTCGGCCCGGGTGCACAGCCTGATCGACGCGTGGGACGACCTGATCGCCCTCGGCGTGGACGTGGCCCGCATCAGCCCGCAGTCGCGGCACACGGCGGCCATCGTCGGGCTGTACCACGCGGTGCGCTGCGGCGAACTCGGCGCCGCCGCGGCACGCCAGGCGCTGCTGCCCCTGCTGCCGGCCGCCGAGCAAGGCCCTGCCGACTGCAACGGCTACTGGCACGGACAGCCGGGCCAGGACCGCGTCGAAAGCGTGGCGCCGGCCGCCGCCTGAGCCCATGGTCGCCGGCGAACGCTTCAACAGCATCAGCCACCTGGTGGGCGCCGCGCTGGCCATCGCCGGCGCCTCGGTGCTGATCACCACCGCGTCGATCCGGGGCGACCCCTGGCGCATCGTGGGCTTCAGCGTCTACGGCGCGATGCTGATCGCGCTCTACCTGGCCTCCACGCTCTATCACGCCGTGCGCGGCCGCGCCAAGACGGTGCTGCGCAAGCTCGACCACTGCAGCATCTACCTGCTGATCGCCGGCAGCTACACGCCGTTCGCCCTGGTCTCCCTGCAAGGCCCCTGGGGCTGGACGCTGCTGGGCGTGGTCTGGTCGCTGGCCGTGCTGGGCGTGGTCCAGGAAATCTGGCTGGCGCGCGGCGCGCGCGTGCTGTCGCTGGTCATCTACGTGCTCATGGGCTGGCTGGCGCTGGTCGCGGTGGTGCCGCTCTGGCAGGCCCTGGGGCCAGCCGGCTTCGCCTGGCTGGCCGCCGGCGGAGCGGTCTACACCCTGGGCATCGGTTTCTACGCCACCGACCACAAGCTGCGCCACGGCCATGGCATCTGGCACCTGTTCGTGCTCGGCGGCAGCATCTGCCATTTCCTCACCCTGCTGCTCTACGTGGCCTGAACCCCCATGCCCGCGCCTCCTGTCCATCGCCACACCGTGCCGCCGCCGGTGGCCGCCGTGCTCACCCGCCTGCCGCCCTATCCCGGCTCCCTGCTGCTCGCGGCGGCCCTCAACCGGGTGCTGGCGCGGCAACTGCCCGCCGACGTGGGCGAACGCCTGCGTGGCAAGCGCATCCGCATCCAGGTGCGCGACGCCGGCCTGACCTTCGACTTCGCCTGGCAGGGTTCGACGTTCCGCGCCTGCCCGCCCCAGGGCGGCACCGACCTCACCCTCGGCGCCAATGCCCACGATTTCGTGCGCCTGGCCCGGCGGCTCGACGACCCCGACACCCTGTTCTTCAACCGGCGCCTGTCGATGGAAGGGGACACCGAACTCGGCCTGGTGGTCAAGAACGCGCTGGATTCACTGGAACTCCCCCCTGCGCCGCTGCGCGGCTTCCCCCCTCTCTGGCGCGCCTTCGGCGCTGGGAGGGGGGACGGCGCCATGGGGCCGGCGAAGCCGGACCCTCGGCGCCCCTGGACGGGAAGTCCTTCGTGCGGAGACGACTGAGATGGAGCCGGACGACAAGCAGAACAAGCCCGTGGTGTACGCCTGCTCGGGCTGCTCCAGCGCGGCCCAGCTGGCCAACCACGTGGCCGTGCGGCTCGACCGCACGGGCGCCGCCGAGATGTCCTGCATCGCCGGCGTCGGCGGCGACGTGCCCGCCCTGCTCAAGCTCGCCAAGGCCGGGCGGCCCATCGTCGCGCTGGACGGCTGCCCGCTGGCCTGCGCGCGCAGTTGCCTGCAGCGCCACGGCATCGAGCCCGACCAACACCACCAGTTGCAGATCTACGGCGTGCGCAAGCGCATGCACGAGGACTTCGACCCCGACCAGGCCGAGGCGGTGCTGTTCCGGGTGCGCTCCGACCTGCGGGCGCTGGTGGCCGAGCGCCAGGACCCGGCGCATGACTGATGCCGCAGTGAATCCGCGGCGCGTGCTGGTCGCCATCACCGGCGCCAGCGGAGCGGTCTACGGCTGGCGGCTGGTGCAGGTGCTGCGCGAACTGCCCGCCATCGAAACCCACCTGGTGGTCTCGCCGACCGGCTGGATCACGCTGCGGCACGAACTCGGCCTCGGCCCCGAGGCCCTCGAACCGCTGGTGCACCGCCTGCACGACCCGTCCGACCTGGGCGCCGGACCGGCCAGCGGCTCGTTCCGGTGCCACGGCATGGTGGTGGCGCCGTGCTCCATGCGCACGCTCGCGGCCGTCGCCCACGGCCTGTCGGACAACCTGATCGCGCGCGCGGCCGACGTGATGCTCAAGGAGCGGCGCCGCCTGGTCCTGATGGCGCGCGAGACGCCGCTGCACCTGGGCCACCTGCGCAACATGGCGCAGGTGACCGAGATGGGCGGCGTCGTCTGCCCGCCCATGCCGGCGTTCTACCTGCACCCCCAGAGCATCGCCGACCTGGTGGACGCCAGCCTGGCCCGCGTGCTCGACCTGCTGGACCTGCCCCACGGCCTGTCCGCGCGGTGGACGGGCGCCTGAACACATGAGCGCAGCGCCGGGCCGCCCCAAGCAAGCTCGCTCCCGCTTGGCGGGACAGGCCGCAGGCCGAAGGGTGCACCAGTGAGCTACCGCGACCTGCGCGACTTCATCGCCCAGCTCGAAGCCGGCGGCGAACTGCTGCGCGTGCGCGAGCCGGTGTCGCCGCACCTGGAGATGACCGCGCTGTGCGACCGCGTGCTGCGCGCCGGCGGCCCGGCCCTGCTGTTCGAGAACCCCACGGGCCGCACCCTGCCGGTGCTGGGCAACCTGTTCGGCACCCCCGCGCGCGTGGCCCGGGCCATGGGCGTGGCCGAGGTGGGCGAACTGCGCCGCTTCGGCGAGGTGCTGGCGCGCCTGAAGCAGCCCGAGGCGCCCGGCAGCCTGCGCGAGGCCGCGGGCCTGGGCGGCATGATCCGCTCGCTGTGGCACATGCACCCGCGCGAAGTGCGGCACGCCCCCTGCCAGGCGGTGGTGTGGGAAGGCGACGACGTGGACCTGGCGCGCCTGCCCATCCAGCACGGCTGGCCCGACGACGTGGCGCCCCTGATCACCTGGGGCCTGGTCATCACGCAAGGCCCGCACAAGCCCCGGCAAAACCTGGGCATCTACCGCCAGCAGGTGCTCTCGCGCAACCAACTCGTCATGCGCTGGCTGGCGCACCGCGGCGGCGCGCTCGACTTCCGCGACCACTGCCGGCTGCACCCCGGGCGGCCCTACCCGGTGGCGGTGGCCCTGGGCGCCGACCCGGCCACCATCCTGGGCGCGGTCACGCCGGTGCCCGACAGCCTGTCCGAGTACCAGTTCGCCGGCCTGCTGCGCGGCGCGCGCACCGAGGTGGCGCCCGCCATCGGCGTGCCGCTGCGCGTGCCGGCTGCGGCCGAGATCGTGCTCGAAGGCCACATCCACCCCGACCCGGCCCACCCGAGCGGCTGGCAGCACGCGCTGGAAGGCCCGTACGGCGACCACACCGGCTACTACAACGAGCGCGCCGAATTCCCGGTGTTCACGGTCGAGCGCATCACCTTGCGCAGCGACCCCATCTACCACTCCACCCACACCGGCAAGCCGCCCGACGAGCCGGCCGTGCTCGGCATGGCGATGAACGAGCTGTTCATTCCGCTGCTGCAGCGGCAGTTCCCCGAGATCACCGACTTCTTCCTGCCGCCCGAGGCCTGCAGCTACCGGCTGGCGGTGGTGTCCATCCGCAAGGCCTACGCCGGCCATGCGCGGCGCGTGATGATGGGCGTGTGGAGCCACCTGAGGCAGTTCATGTACACCAAGTTCATCGTCGTGGTGGACGAGGACATCGACGTGCGCGACTGGAAGGACGTGGTCTGGGCCATGAGCACGCGCATGGACCCCGCGCGCGACAGCTTCACCATCGAGAACACCCCGATCGACTACCTCGACTTCGCCTCGCCCGCCAGCGGCCTGGGCAGCAAGATGGGGCTGGACGCCACGAACAAATGGCCGGGCGAAACGCAGCGCGAATGGGGCCGGGTGATGCGCATGGACCCGCAGGTGCGCCAGCGCATGGACGCCTTGGCCGACACGCTGGGGCTGTAGATCGCCAACAGGCGCTCCGGCGCACGGACCACCGCATCCCCTTCACAACCCGCAACGCCCATGGACTTCCAACACAGCCCCAAGGCCCAGGCGCTGGTGCAGCGCCTGGAAGGCTTCATGCAGCGCTACCTGCTGCCGCACAACGCCGCCTGGCAGCAGGCGGTGCAGCAAGGCCCGTACCCGCCGCCGTTCCTGGACGACCTCAAGACCCTGGCGCGCGAAGAAGGCCTGTGGAACCTGTTCCTGCCCGGACTGCGCGAGGACGAACCGGGCACGCGCCTGTGCAACCTGGACTACGCGCCGCTGGCCGAGTGCATGGGCCGCCTGCCCTGGGCGGCCGAGGTCTTCAACTGCCATGCGCCCGACACCGGCAACATGGAGCTGCTGCACCGCTTCGCCACGCCCATGCAGCGCGAGCGGTGGCTGATGCCGCTGCTCGAAGGCCAGATCCGATCGGCCTTTGCCATGTCCGAGCCCGACGTCGCTTCCTCCGATCCCACCAACCTGCAGACCACGGTGCACCGCGAAGGCGATGAACTCGTGCTCGCCGGGCGCAAGTGGTTCATCACCGGCGCGGCGCATCCGCTGTGCCGGGTGCTCATCGTCATGGCCCGCAACGCGGACGGCGATGACCGCCACCACACCCACAGCATGGTGCTCGTGCCCATGGACGCGCCGGGCCTGGATGTGGTGCGCAACATCGCGGTGGTGCACCACCACGCGCCCGAGGGGCACTGCGAACTCGTGTTCCGGCAGGTGCGCGTGCCGGCCGACCACCTGCTCGGCGGCTGGGGCGAGGGCTTTGCCATGGCCCAGGCCCGGCTGGGCCCGGGCCGGGTGCATCACTGCATGCGCGCCATCGGGCAATGCGAGCTGGCGCTGGCGCTCGCGGCCGAGCGCGCGCTGGAACGGCAAAGCTTCGGCCGCCACCTCGCGGACTACGCCAACGTGCAGGAATGGGTGGCCCTCTCGCGCATCGAGATCGACCAGGCGCGGCTGCTGGTGCTGCGCTGCGCCTGGCTGCTCGACCACCCCGAGCACGCCGAGCACGCGGCCGTGCGCGCGCAGGTCGCCGCCATCAAGGTGGTGGCCGCCGGGCTGCAGACCCGCGTCGCGGACCGCGCCATGCAGATCTTCGGCGCCATGGGGCTCTCGCCCGACACGCCGCTGGCGCAGTTCTGGACCTGGGGCCGCGCCTTGCGCCTGCTCGACGGCCCGGATGAAGTCCACCTGCGCGGCGTGGCACGCCACGAGTTCGGCCAGGCGCGCGAACGCATGGGCGCCGGCGCCGCCTACTTCACCACGCCCGAGCAGATGCGGGCGCCGGTGAGGTTGAGGTAGGGACTCCCCCCTGCGCCGCTTTGCGGCTCGGTGTCACTGCCAGAGGCAGTGGCTCTTCGGGCACGTCCAAGCCTGCGCAGGCAGGCTCGGAGCCGCGGCCCTCAGCCCCCTCCCTTGCGCGCCTTCGGCGCTTGGAGGGGGGACGGCATCTCGGGCCGGCAGAGCCGGACCCTTGCTGCCCCTGGCTTTGGACTCTCTCTCCCGCTTGCGGGAGAAGGTTGGGGTGAGGGGCGCGCGGGGTCGTCAGCGCCGGAACTTGCCATCCTGCCCGACGATGGACAGATCGGCGTAGTCCAGACCGGTGTGGTCGGTGGGTGAATAGCTCACTTCCATCCCGCCGATGTCGAAGTTGCGCAGGTTGTTGAACGCCTGGATGATCTGCGCGCGCGACGGGTTGGGGCCGGCGCGGCGCAGGCCTTCGACCAGCACCTTGGCGGCCGCGAAGCCTTCCATCATCGCGGGCGAGACCTCGGTGCCGCCCTTGGCGCGCATCAGGTCCACGGCCTCCTTCACGATCGGCGCGGCCAGCGAGCGCTCGTAGGGAAAGACCTGGCTCACGATCACGCCGCGGGCGTGCTCGCCCAACTGCTTGACGAAGCCGGCCGAGGCATTGTTGGACAGCGTCACCACCTGGGCGCGCGAGCCGGCGTCGCGCAAGGCCTTGAGGCCGTTGGACACCGCCGAGCCCGAGCCGATGATGAGCACCGCCTGCGCCTCGGCCTTCACGATCTTGGGCACGATCGGGGCGTAGTCGGGCTTGGCGCGGTCGAACTTCTCCAGCACCACGGGCTTCTTGCCCACGCCGTCGAAGCCCTTTTGCGCGCCCGCCATCGAGTCCTCGCCGAAGGAGTCGTCCACCTGCATCACGGCAATGCGGTCCAGGCCGATCAGGCTCAGGTGGCGCACGGCCCGCTCGGCCTCGCGCTGGTAGGTGGCGCGCACGTTGAAGATGTAGGGGTTGACGGGCTGGTGCAGCACCATGGCCCCGGTCGAGGGCGCGATCACCGCGACCTTGTGCTCCGCCAGGTGCGGCATGATGGCTTGGTTGTGCGGCGTGCCCCGGGTCAGGAAGAGCGCGTGCACCTTGCGGTCCACGATCAGCGCGCGCGCGTTCTCGCCGGCCAGCTTGGGGTCGAACTTGTCGTCGAGCTGGATCAGTTCGATCTTCTGGCCATGCACCCCGCCCTGGGCGTTGATCGCATCGATGTAGAGCGTCGCGCCGTCCGAGGTTTCCTTGACGCCCGCGGCCACCGGGCCGGTGATGCCGGCCGTGCGGCCGATCAGGATCTGCGCCTGCGCGGCCGCGCACAGGCCGACCAGCAGGGCGCCGCCCAGAACGTGCCGCATGCGGCGGCCAGGACCATGTGCCATGGTTGTCTCCTTGTTTGTTGTGCGTAATTACAGATAATTGCGGAGGCTTGGTGCAAGCCAGGCCATCCCGATTGGAAATGGCATTCTTCCCGCCGCCGCGCATGCGCGAGACATTCCCGACGGCTGGTCACCCCGTGGCGACGGGTGGTCCCTCCCCGGACCGTATCGGTTGACCACCGCACCGGAGCGCGGCCCGCAACGAAACAGCGCCGTCCAGGGACACCCACCAAGCGCCGCAAAACGGCGCGCTAGAGAGAGGGCTGGGGGCCGCGGCTGTCGAACCAGTCCAGCGCCTCGTCCCACAGGGGCGCGGCCCTGGGCCTGAAGTAGCCCATGTGGCCGATCGCGCCCAGGCGGCTTTGGCGCGGGTCGATGGTCACGGCGCGCACGTCGCTGCCCCGGTAGCCGGCCATGAAGGCGTCGCGCGAGGCCGGCGGCGCCCAGGCGTCGTCCAACGCGTTGGCGGCGACGATGGGGAACCGGACCTCGGCAAACCGCCGCGTGACGTCGCTCATCTCGGGGTCGTCGAAGAAGTAGCGCGGGAAACGGCACCAGTGGCGCCACTGGCGGTACACGTCCAGCGGCAGGTCTTCGCCCATGCCCAGGCGGCTCCAGGGCAGGTAGCCGGCCATGCGCGTCCAGACCGGGCCGAGCACCCGCCACATGAACAGCACGCGCAACCGTTCCAGCGGCGGCATCCAGCCGTGCCAGCCGGCACCGGTGGCGAAGGTCCAGGCACCGGCGACCGCGTCGGGTTCGGGCAGCAGCCCCAAGGCATGGCCGCCAAAGGAATGGCCGACCAGATAGAGCGGCATGCCGTCCTGGCGCATGGCCTGGACGGCGGCGGCCAGATCGAGCCGGCCCCAGTCGAGGTAGTTCATGCGGAAGCCCTTGAGCGTGGGCGGGGCCGACTGGCCGATGCCGCGGTAGTCGAGCGTCAGCACGTCGAAGCCGCGGCGCGCGGCGTGTTCGGCGAAGCGCTTGTAGAAGCCTTGCGGCACGGCGGTGGCGCCGCCGACCACCAGCCGGGCCCGCGCGGACCCGGTGCTGTGGTAGCGGTGCGCCGCCAGTTCGTAGCCGTCGTCGGCGGTCAGCGTGATGCGTTCGATACGCACCGGATGGCTGGGAACGGGGTTCATGGTCGGTCTCCGGTGGAGCGCTGGGCGAGCAGGCCGAGCAGCATGTGCGTGGCCTGCGCGATCGGCTCGGGGCTCTGCGCCACGCGCGCCTGCAGCAGGCCGCCTTCGTAGGCGGCGACGATCAGCGCCGCCAGGCCCCGGGCGGCGTCGCGCGGCTCGCCGGCCTGCTCCAGCGCCTGGGCGATGCGCTCGCGCATGCGGGCAAAGGCCCGGTCCAGGGCGGCGCGCAGCAGCCGGTCGCCGGCTGTGGTTTCCAACGCCACCGTGGCCAGCGGGCAGCCGCACTCGAAGCCGGTGTCCTGCAAGCGGGTGGTGGCGCCGGCCATCCAGCGGCGCGTGGCTTCGATCGGGTCGGGTGTGCGGGAGAGCAGGGCGTCGAGCCCCTGCAGCATGCGATCGACCACGTCGTCGATGGCCGCGATGGCGAGTTCGGTCTTGCCGCCCGGGAAGTGGTGGTACAGCACACCCTTGGGCGCACCGGCTTGCTGGAGCAGTTCGGTCAGGCCGATGCCGTGCAGGCCGCGGCGGCGCAAGGCGTCGGCCATGGCCACGATCAGGCGTTCGCGGGTGCCGGGGGTGATGGTTTCAGGCATGGGAGTAATCTATAGACCGGTCGGTCTAGAGTCAAGCCATGGCTGTCGCGCAGGTGCATCCGACAACAAAAAAGCGCCCGAAGGCGCTTCTTTGCTGAGCGAGCCTGCGCTTACTTGGCGACCACGCGCACCATCTCCAGGCACTTGTTGGAGTAGCCCCACTCGTTGTCGTACC
>CAZFOT010000085.1:0-13632 GCA_964520365.1 uncultured Hydrogenophaga sp. | reverse complement strand
GTCTTGCCCGCGCCGTTGGAGCCCAGCACGGTGGCGATCTCGCTGCGCCGCACCTGCAGGCTCACGCCGCGAATGGCCTTGATCGGGCCGTACGCGCTCTCGACGTTGAGCAGCTTGAGCACCGGGGTGTCTGAGGTGGCGACGCTCATTGGGTAACCTCCGCGCTGCGCACTGCGGTGCGAGCGCCTTCGGGCGGCCGTGCGGCGCTCATGCTGCCACCTTGTGGTTTTCCCGGCGCAGGCTGGACACGTCGTCCTCCGAACCCAGGTAGGCCTCGATCACGCCCGGGTCGCTCTGCACCTGGGCCGGCGTGCCCGAGGCCAGCTCGGTGCCCATGCTCATGGCCAGCACGCGGTCGGACACCTTGGAGACCAGCGTCATGTCGTGCTCGACCATCAGCACCGTGATGCCGAGCTCGTCCTTGATGTCGGTGATCCAGAACGCCATGTCCTCGGTTTCCTCCACGTTCAGGCCCGAGGCCGGCTCGTCCAGCAGCAGCAGGTCCGGCTCGGTCGCCAGCGCGCGCGCCAGTTCCACCACCTTGCGCACGCCGTAGGGCAGGCCGGCCACCATGGATTCACGGTGGTGCTGCAGGTCGAGCAGGTCGATCACGTGCTCGACCTTCTCGCGCGCCTCGATCTCGGCCGCGCGCGTCTTGCCGGTGAAGAAGATTTCGCTCCACAGCCCGGTTTTTCGGTGCGTGTGGCGCCCGATCAGCAGGTTCTGCAGCACGGTGGCGTGCTCGAACAGCTCGATGTTCTGGAAGGTGCGCGCGATGCCGAGCCCGGCGATCTGGTGCGGCGCCAGGTCGGTCAGGCGCAGCGGGCCGTTCGGGCCGGCGTAGTCGATGGTGCCGGTGGTGGGCGTGTAGATGCGGCTGATCAGGTTGAACACCGTGGTCTTGCCCGCGCCGTTGGGACCGATCAGGGTGAACACCTCGCCGCGCCTGACGTCGAAGCTCACGTTGTTGACCGCCAGCACGCCGCCGAAGCGCACGCTGAGATTCCTGGCGGAGAGAAGGATGTCGTCTTGGTTCATTTCAGGCGATCCGATTTCTGGAACCCGTTCTACCGCAAGGGCAGGTTCAAGCGGCAGAACGGGAACATCTGCAGCCAGGTGCGCACCTTGAGCCAGCGCCCGTACAGCCCCATGGGCTCGAACAGCACGAAGGCGATCAGCACGAGGCCGTACACCGTGCCCTGCAGGCCGGCGGCCTGGCCGATGGCCGCGGGCAGGAAGTCCTTGCCCAGCGAAATGAGCTGCGGCATCACGATGAGGAAGATCGCGCCGAGGAAGGCGCCGTGGATCGAGCCCAGCCCGCCGATCACCACCATGAGCAGCAGGTCGATCGACTGGATGATGCCGAACTGCTCGGGCGAGAGGAACTGGATCTTGTGCGCGTACAGCGCGCCGCCGATGCCGGCGAGCGCCGCCGAGAGCGCGAACGAGAGCGTCTTGTAGCGCGCAAGGTGGATGCCCATGCTCTGGGCCGAGATCTCCGAGTCGCGGATGGCGACGAACGCGCGCCCGGTGCTCGAACGCATGAGGTTGACGATGGCCAGCGTGGCCAGCACCGTGACCACCAGGCACAGGAAGTAGAACTCGTTGGTGGAGTCCAGCTCCCAGCCGAAGAGGGCCGGGTACTGCACCATCAGGCCGGCGTTGCCGCCGGTCATGGATTCCCAGCGCGCCATCACCTCCTCGACGATGAAGCCGAAGGACAGCGTGGCGATGCCGAGGTAGATGCCCTTGACGCGCAGCGCCGGCAGGCCCACCACCATGCCCACCGCGGCCGAGAGCAGCCCGGCGCAGACCAGCGCCAGCGGGAACGGGACGCCGGCATTGACCATGATGGCCTGGGTGTAGGCGCCCACGCCCAGGAAGGCCGCATGGCCGATCGAGAACAGCCCGGTGAAGCCCGAAAGCAGCATCAGGCCGAGGCCGACGATGGCGTAGATCAGCACGAAGGTGAGCTGCGCCAGCCAGTATTCCTGGATGAGCCAGGGCGCGGCCAGGAGGAACAGGCCCAGCAGGCCGTACCAGAAGGTGTGGCCGCCGTGCTTGGCGAGCCGGATGTCCTGGTCGTAGTCGGTCTTGAACAGAAACCTCATGGAGTCCCCCCCGCATCGCCTGCGGCTCTACCCCCCCAGGGGGGCGCCACCAGCGGCCCGGCAAAGCCGGTTCCGCGGTGGCCTTGGGCTGCGTTGTGGCACGCGTTGCTCTTGAGTTTCTTCATACTTTTTTTCTCAACTTCTCGCCGAACAGCCCGTTGGGCTTGAGCACCAGCATGACCAGCACCACGATGTAGGGCGCCACGTCCTTGAAGCCTTCGGGCAGGTAGAAGCCCGAGAGCGCTTCGACGATGCCGATGATCAGCCCGCCCACGATGGCGCCGGGCAGGCTGGCGAAGCCGCCCACCACGGCGTCCGGAAAGGCCTTCAGGCCGATGAAGCCCATGTTGGCGTGCACGAAGGTGATGGGCGCGAGCAGCAGGCCCGCGATGGCCGCCACCGCCGCCGCCAGGCCCCATACCAGGCCGTTGAGCCGTTTGACCGGAATGCCCATGTAGTACGCCGCGAGCTGGTTCTGCGAGGACGCCTGCATGGCGATGCCCAGCTTGGAGTAGCGGAACATGGCGAACAGCCCCGCGCACAGGATGGCGGTGGAGCCGATCACGACGACCTGCTCGGCCGACACCACCAGGCCGCCCATGCGAAGCACCTCGTTGGCATAAGGCACGGGCAGGGTGTGGGTGTCGGTGCCGATGTCCGGAATCATGGTGATGAGGCCGCGCAGCACGAAGCCCACGCCGATGGTGAGCATCACGATGGAGAACGCCGGCTGCCCCAGGATGGGGCGGATCACCACCCGCTCGACCAGCACGCCGAACAGGCCCATGGCCGCGATGGCGGCCGGCACCGCCAGCCAGAAAGGGAAGCCCAGCATGGTCATGGCGGCCAGGCCGCCGAAGGCGCCGACCATCATCAGGTCGCCCTGGGCAAAGCTCACCGTCTCGGTGGCCTTGTAGATCAGGACGAAACCCAGGGCGATGAGGCCGTAGATACAGCCCTGGGCCACGCCGCTGATGATCAGTTGCAGCAATTGCACACATGTCTCCTTGTTGTTCTCGACTCCGAGGCGGCGGGATGCTGCTGCGATCTTTGTGGCAGGCCTCCCAAACGGCGTGCGCAATTTATAGCTGCCTTGCACGGAACTGACGCTAGGGGTTCTCCCCCATCCGGAGTCGCCTGCGCGCCAGCATCAGGCGACAGCGATCAATGGATGTCATATTTTTACAAAGCAAACGCTTTGCAAAAATGAGCGATGGTTTTATGCTGCGCCTTCCACTTTCATCCGAATGTCATGAAATCCATCCGAATCGGCGCGGGCCTCGGCTTCTATGGCGACAACTGGGAGCCGGTGGTGGCCAGCATCGAGCGCGCCAACGTGCAGTTCATCGCCAGCGACCACCTGGCCGAGCTCACCCTGGCCATCCTGCAGAAAGACCGCCAGCGCGACCCGGCGCTGGGCTACGCGCGCGACGTGGTGCCCATGCTGCTGCGGCTGTGGCCGCTCATGCAGGCCCGGGGCGTGCGCTTCGTGTGCAACGCCGGCGGCCTCAACCCGCGCGGCGCGGCGCAGGCGGTGCTGGCCGCCTTCGCCGCCAAGGGCCTGCGTGCCCGCGTGGCCGTGGTCACGGGCGACGACGTGCTGCCGCACCTGCTCGATGCCGGCACACCACCCGACCGCTTCGCCCATTTGTTCAGCGCCGAGCCCGTGGCCGGCGTGCGCGAGCGCCTGGTGTTCGCCAACGCCTATCTGGGCGCGGCGCCCATCGTCCGCGCGCTCGACGCGGGCGCCGACATCGTGATCACCGGGCGCGTGGCCGACGCGGCGCTCTTCCTCGCACCCCTGGTGCATGGCCTGGGCTGGACGTTGACCGGCGCCAGCGCCGAAGCCGATCTGGACCGGCTCGCGCAAGGCCTCACCGTGGGCCATCTGCTCGAATGCTCCGGCCAGGGCAGCGGCGGCAACTTCGGCAGCCAGGGCGCGTGGCAGGCCATTCCCGATCTCGCACACATCGGCTATCCCGTGGCCGAGGTGTGGGAAGACGGCACCGCGCTCATCACCAAGGCGCCGGGCACCGGCGGGCGGATCAACTTCGATACCGTGCGCCAGCAACTGCTGTACGAGGTGCACGACCCGCACGCGTATTTTTCGCCCGACGTGGTGCTGGACATGGGCGGCATCGCGCTGCACGACGAGGGCCAGGACCGCGTCCGGGTCACGGGCGCGCGCGGTGGGCCGCCGGCCGACACGCTCAAGGTGGTCGCCGGATTCCGCGACGGCCACAAGGCCGAGGTGACCTGGGGCTTTTCCTGGCCCGACGCCTGGGACAAGGCGCAGGCCGCGCAGGCCACCATCCGCAGCCTGCTGAAGGACCGGCGCATCCCGTTCGACGAGCTGTTCGTGGAATACCCCGGCCTTAGTTCCGCGCACGGCGCGCTTGCGCCACTGCCCGACGCGGCCACGCTCAACGGCATGAACGAGATCTGGGCGCGCCTGGTGCTGCGCACGCCGAACAAGGCCGCGGCCGACGGCTTCGGCCGCCTGTTCCCCTGGATCGGCCTGAGCGGTCCGGCCTACACCTGCGGCTTCACCGGGCTGCACAACACCAGCGAACTGCTGGGCATCTGGCCCACGCTGATCCCGCGCGCGGCGGTCGAAGCCGGCGTGCAGGTGGAGCTGCTGGAGGAAGCCGCATGAGCAAGATCCGCATACCCCTGGTGCGCATCGCCCACGCGCGCAGCGGCGACAAGGCCGACTGGGTGGACTTCGGCCTGTTCGCCTGGAACGAGGTGGGCTACCGGCTGCTGGCGCGCGAGGTCACGGCCGCGCGCGTGCAGGCCCATTTCGCGCCCTGGCTGCCGGGCGAGGTCGATCGCTGGCCGCTGCCCAACCTTCTGGCTATCAAGCTGGTGCTGCGCGGCGCGCTCCAAGGCGGCGGCGCGCGCAACCTGCGCCTGGACAACCTGGGCAAGGCCATGGCCGGCGCCTTGCTGCGCATGGAGATCGACGTGACGCAGGCCGAGCTGGACGAGGCCTTGAATGCACCGCGTGTGGGCTGGTGGGGCGCGGGCCCGCCCGCCAACCCATTGGAAAAAATCAGATGAACCCCTCCGCCGTCACCACCGAAAAACAAGGCGAGATCTGGATCGTCACCCTCGACCGCCCCGACGTGCGCAACGCGGTGGACAGCCCCACCGCGCAGGCTTTGCATGCGGCCTTCCTCGCCTTCGAGGATGACGCCGAGGCGCGGGTCGCGGTGTTCCACGGCGCGCACGGCCATTTCTGCGCCGGCTGGGACTTGCAGTACGGCGCGCGGCTGGCCGAATCGGGCGAGACCGCCGTCCTCGATCTGGACTTCGCTTCCGACGACACGCGCGCGCTGGGCCCCATGGGCCCGTCGCGGCTGCAGCTCTCCAAGCCGGTCATCGCCGCGGTCGGCGGCGCGGCCGTGGCCGGCGGCATGGAACTCGCGCTCTGGTGCGACCTGCGCGTGATGGAAGAAGACGCCTACTTCGGCGTCTACTGCCGCCGCTTCGGTGTGCCGCTGATCGACGGCGGCACGGTGCGGCTGCCGCGCCTGATCGGCATGGGCCACGCGATGGACATGATCCTCACCGGCCGCAAGGTGGAGGCCGCCGAGGCGCGGCAGATCGGCCTGGCCAACCGCGTCGTGCCCAGGGGGCAGGCGCGCGAAGCCGCCATCGCCCTCGCGCAACAGCTCGCGGCCTTTCCGCAGGCCACCATGCGGGCCGACCGCGAGAGCGCGCACCGGCAGTGGAACCTGTCGCTGGGCGAAGCGCTGCAACAGGAATGGGAGCGCGGGCGCGAACGCATCCCCGATGCGCTGGAGGGCGCGCGCCGCTTCGCCGGCGGTGCCGGGCGCCACGGCAAATGATGAGGTGCTCCCCCCTGCGCCGCTGACGCGGCGTCCCCCCTCCCTGGCGCGCCGCTTCGCGGCGCTTGGAGGGGGGACGGCATCTCGGGCCGGCGGAGCCGGACCCTTGCTGCCCCTGGCTTTGGGCTGTCTCACTCGTTCCGGTTTTGCTCCCTCTCCCGCTGGCGGGAGAGGGCTGGGGTGAGGGCGGTGGCACTTCGTATCATGGGTCGCATGTCCCCACCCCTGAACACCGCTTCTGCTGCCGAAGTGCTGGTGCTGCAGCACACCCTGGAAGACCACCCCGGCTACTTCGGGCAATGGCTCGATGCCCAGGGCGTGCCCTGGCAAGTCCTGTGCGCCGAGGCTGGCGAGGCCTACCCGGCCACCGTGCAGGGATTTCGCGCGCTGGCGGTGCTGGGCGGCGAATGGAGCGCCAACGACGACCGGCCCACGCTGCGCCAGGCCGAGGCGCTGATCCTGCAGGCCGATGCCCTGGGCATTCCCGTGATCGGGCATTGCCTGGGCGGCCAGCTCATGGCCCGCGCCTTCGGCGGCCGCGTGGCCCGCCTGCCGCAACCCGAAGTGGGATGGCTGCCCATCCGCATCGCCGACAGCGGCAACGCGCAGCGCTGGCTGGGGCAGGCCGCGGAGGCCACGGTCTACCAGTGGCACTACGACAGCTTCGTGGAACTTCCCGCGAGTGCCGAGCTGCTGGCCTCGTCCGCCGCATGCGCGCACCAGGCCTTCGCCATCGGGCCGCACCTGGCCATGCAGTTCCACATCGAGATCACGCCCGAGAAGATCGCCACCTGGCTGGCCGACCCCGGAGAGGTCTACCCCGCAGCGATCACCCGGTACCCGGACAGCGTGCAGGCACCGCCCGACATGCATGCCTCGACACAGCGCTACCAGGCCGGCAGCGAAGCACTGGCCGACCGCATCTATGCGCAGTGGCGGTCGCGCTGGCGCTGATACGGTTTCGCCTTCAAACGTATAACTGCGTTGGGTCGCCTTGCCGTGCTACAGCACTGTCTGCGGCGACCCGCCTTGTTCTACGCTCGAATGCAAAACCGTATGAGGCCCTCATCCCGGCCCTTTCCCGCGAGCGGGAGAGGGAGCCAGACACGCAGCGAGTGACGGGTTTCCAAGCCAGGGGCAGCAAGGGTCCGGCTTTGCCGGCCCGAAATGCCGTCCCCCCTCCAAGCGCCGCGCAGCGGCGCGCCAGGGAGGGGGGAAGCCGCGAAGCGGCGCAGGGGGGAGTCTCTATCTACTTCAGGAAGACTTTCAGTAGCGTGTCCGCGTCACTCTCGACCGTGGTCACGCGGCCCTGCTCGTTGAAGATCACGGTGAACGGCGAATAGCTCCACAGCCAGAAGCGCCAGCGGGGGGCATCCAGGTTGGGGTTCTCGCTGCTCACCGGGTAGCCCACGGCCATGGCCACCTGCTCGCGGGTCATGCCGGGCGTGATCCGCGCGGTCTCGATCGCCTGGCGCACCTTGGGCGGGGCGCTGGCCACCACCGTGCGGGGGTCCCGGGCGACGATGTAGCGCTGCGCGAACACTTCCTGGCTCAGGTCGCGGCTGTAGTCGTTGCCCAGCCACTGGCGCTTGCCTTCCATCTCCACTTCGACCCGGTTGCGGCCAAAGCCCTTGAACGTCAGCGGCGTGCCATAGGGCACGATGCGCTTGCCGCTCTCTTCGTAGTTGATGTCGCTGATCCAGCTGCCGTCGGTGCGCATGTTGCAGCACAGAAAACCCTGCTCGGGCACCTGGGCCGAGGCGGTGGCGCCGAGCAGCGCGAGGCAGAGTCCCAGTGCGGTGGAACGGGTGGTGTGTCGACGTGTCATGTTGGGTATCCCATGGTGGTTGTCGGGTGGTCTGCCCGGGGCGGGCGGGCAGTGGCGCAAATGCTAACAAACCCGCCGTTCACCCGCCACCGGGTCCGGCTCGAAGACCGCGTCATTGGCGTCAAAATAATTGCTTCCATACAATTCAATTGCCATATGGCATTCATGATCGCGTGGCACGCAGCAGCGTCCAGCGGCCTCAAGAGGAGCGTCCGATGTCGAATTCGCAGCAAGCCGGTGTTTTGCAGGAACAGGGCTGGAAGCCCCGTGAACTCGGTGGATTCATGGGCCATTCGGGGCCTTTGTGGACCCGCCGGGAGGGAGACGGCTGGGCGTACGGGCTGCTTGCCGAGGCGCGGCACCTGAACCCGGCCGGTGTCGTGCATGGCGGCGCCTTGGCCACGCTGATCGACCACGCGCTCAGCACCGTGGCGTGGGAAGCGTGCGACCGCGCGCCGTGCGTGACGGTGCAGCTCGACACGCACTTTCTGGCCGAGGTGCGCGCGGGGCAGTTCGCGCAGGCACGGGCCACCGTCACGGCGCGCACCGGCGGCATGGTTTTCATGGAAGGCCTAGTGCAGGTCGATGGCCGGCCGGTGCTCGCCGCCCGCGCCATCCTGAAGCTGGCGAGGCCCTCGCGCGCGGCCTGAACCCCGCCTCCGTGGCCGAGTTTTTTTGCCATTTTTATATTTGTCTATGTACAAATAGATATGCCATTTGACAAAAATGAAAAACATGCCAAAAATTCATCCACACCAGACGAGACGACGAACATGAGCAAACTGACCGACCACACCAGCTACGCGGACGCCCAGGCGCACTTCTCCAGCGACAAGTTGTGGGAGCTTTTCGATGGCAATCGCGAGCACCTGAACATGGGCCACGAGTGCGTGGACCGGTACGCCGATTCGGGGCGCGAGGCGCTGATCGTGGTGCACACCGAAGGCGAGGACGAGACCATCACCTACGCCGAACTGGCGGCGGACTCGTCGCGCTTCGCACACCACCTGGTGTCACGGGGCATCCAGCCCGGCCAGCGCGTGGCCATCATGCTGGAGCCCTCGCGGGCGTTCTACGTGGCCATGTTCGGCGTCATCAAGAGCGGCGCCATCGCGGTGCCCCTGTTCACGCTGTTCGGGCCCGACGGCATCCGGTTGCGGGTCAACGATTGCCAGCCCGCGCTGCTGGTCACCAACGAGGAAAAGCAGGCGGTGGCGCGCGGCATCGTGGGCGACGATGGCGTGCTGGTCTTCGACGCCGGTTTCCTCTCGTCCATCCAGGCGCTGCCCGCCACCTTCGAGGTGAAGACCAGGGCCGACGACCTGGCGGTGTTCCAGTACACCTCGGGCACCACGCGCGAACTGCCCGACGCGGTCAAGCACTCGCACCGGGCGCTGGTCACCTTGATGGTGGCCGCGCTCTACGGCACCGGCCTGCGCCCGGGCGACCGGTTCTTCTGCCCCTCGTCGCCGGCCTGGGGGCATGGCCTGTGGCACGGCACGCTCGCGCCCCTCGCGCTGGGCCTGACGGTCGGCGCCTACAGCGGGCGCTTCAATCCCGAACGGCTGCTGCAAGCCCTTTCCGAACACCGCTTCAACAACATGTCGGCCGCCGCCACGCACTACCGCATGATGAAGAACAGCGGCGCGGCCGGCCGCCACACCTACGCCTTGCAGAAGCTGTCGTTCACCGGCGAGCCGATCGACGACGAGACCGCGAACTTCGTGCACCAGGCCTTCGGCCTGGAGGTCTGCAGCATGTACGGCACCACGGAGATCGGCGTGGTGCTGGTCAGCTACCCCGGCGCGCCGGACTTCCCCGTGCGGCGCGGCTCGCTGGGCAAGCCCGTGCCCGGCACGCAGGTGGCCGTGCACGACGCCGACGGCAAGCCCTGTCTCGTCGGCAGCACCGGGCAGCTCATGGTGCTGCGCCGCGGCCAGTGGATACCCACCAAGGACCTGGGCCGCATCGACAGCTCGGGCTATTTCCACCACGGCGGCCGCGCCGACGACGTGATCATCTCGGCCGGCTGGACCATGAGCGCCGTGGAGATCGAGAACGTGATCCTCATGCACCCCGACGTGTTGGAGGCGGCGGCCATCGGCGTGCCCGACGCGCTGCGCGGCCTGGCCGTCAAGGCCTTCGTGGTCAGCCGCCGCGCCGCCAGCGACGCCTTCACCCAGGAGATCCAGGACCTCGTGCGCGGCAAGCTGAGCCAGCACGAATACCCACGCCACGTGGCCTTCGTCGCCGAACTGCCCAAGACCCCCGCCGGAAAAGTGCACCGCAAGAAGCTGCGCGAGCAGGAGGCCGCGCAGGCGGTCACCCCCGCCCTCTGACCCGCCGATCGACCCATTCATCCAACCCACCACCACTACTCAGGAGACGAGCTTGTCCACCACCACCGAAACCCGCAACTTTCCCAAGATCACCGAAAGCGGCCTGGACGAACTGCGCCAGCGCATCGGCGCCAAGATCGGCCAGACGGTCGAACCCTGGTGCCACGAAGCCACGCGCGACAACATCCGCCACTACGCCCACGGCATCGGCGACGACAACCCGCTGTGGTGCGACCCCGACTACGCGGCCAAGAGCCACTACGGCGGCATCGTGGCCCTGCCCAGCTTCCTGTTCGCCACCAGCCGCATCGTCTCGGGCTACGTCGGCGGCCTGCCGGGCGTGCACGCCATGTGGTCGGGCGCCGACTGGACCTGGCACAAGCCGGTGCGCCGCAACGACGAGATCCACACCGAGGCCCACCTCAAGGACCTGATCGAGCACCAGACCCGCTTCGCCGGCCGCGCCGTGCAGCAGATCTACCACGTGGACTTCTTCAACCAGACCGGTGACAAGGTGGCCGAGGCCGACAGCTGGTGCTTCCGCACCGAGCGCGACCATGCCCGCGAGGTGGGCACCAAGTACAAGGACGTGCGCGCGCGCGCGCCGCGCCGCTACACCGACGAGGAACTGGGCGAGGCCTACAAGCTGTATCGCGGCGAAGAGATCCGCGGCGCCACCCCGCGCCATTGGGAGGACGTCAAGGAAGGTGAGGAACTGCCGACGATGTTCAAGGGCCCGATGACGGTGACCGGCTTCATCGCGTACGCGCAGGGCTGGGGCGGGCTGTACATCCGCGCCAACAAGCTGGCCTGGAAGCTGATCGACCAGCACCCGGGCGTCGGCATCAAGAACCGCTTCGGCATCCCCGACTGCCCCGAGCGCGTGCACTGGGAGGAAGACTTCGCGCTCGAAGTGGGCGCGCCCGGCGCCTACGACTATGGCCCCGAGCGCACCTCGTGGCTGACGCACCAGCTCACCAACTGGATGGGCGATGCCGGTTTCCTGCACAAGGCCAGCTGCAAGATCCGCCGCCACAACCCCGAAGGCGACATGCTGTTCATCAAGGGCAAGGTCAAGCGCAAGTTCATCGAGAACGGCCAGCACATGGTCGAGATCGAGCAGGAAGCCCGCAACCAGGACGACGAACTGTCGGTCGTCGGCAGCGGCATCGTCATCCTGCCGTCCAGGGGGTGATGCCCATGACCACCACCGCCAGGGGCGCTCTGCAAGGGTTGAAGGTCGTGGACCTGACCCGGGTGCTGGCGGGGCCGCTGTGCACGCAGATGCTGGCCGACCATGGCGCGCAGGTGATCAAGGTCGAGCCGCCCGCGGGCGACGAGACGCGGGGCCTGGGGCCGCCGTTCGACGGCGAGGGCCAGGCGGCGTACTTCCTGGCGCTCAACCGGGGCAAGCGCGCCATCAGCCTGGACCTCTCGCGCCCCGAGGCGCAGGAGGTCCTGCACCGGCTGCTGGCCGACGCGGACGTGCTGGTCGAGAACTTCCTGCCCGGCACCCTGGAGCGCTGGGGCCTGGGCTATGAGCAGACGCTGTCGGCCCGCTACCCGAGGCTGATCCACTGCAGCATCACCGGCTTCGGCAACGACGGGCCGCTGGGCGGGCTGCCCGGCTACGACGCCGTGCTGCAGGCCCTGTGCGGGCTGATGAGCATCAACGGCGACGAATGCAGCGGCACCACACGCGTGGGCATGCCCATCGTGGACCACCTGACCGGCTACGTGGCCCTGACCAGCATCCTCATGGCGCTGCAGGCGCGCCACGCCACCGGAGTCGGCCAGCGGGTGGAGGCCACCCTGTACGACACGGCGCTCAGCCTGCTGCTGCCGCACGCGTCCAACTGGTTCGCGTCCCAGGATTCACCCCGGCTGCTGGGCAGCGCGCACCCCAACATCGCGCCCTACGACAAGTTCAGGGCGCAGGACGGCGAGCTTTTCATCGGCATCCTGAACGACGCCCAGTTCCGGCGGCTTTGCGCCTGCCTCGGGCTGGACCGGCTGCCGCAGGACGAGCGCTTCGCCACCAACAGCCTGCGCGTGGTCCACCGCACCGCGCTCAAGGCCGAGATCGAGGTGGCGATTGCCGGGCGGGCGTGCGAACCCCTGTGCGAATCGCTCATGCGCGCCGGCGTGCCGGCCGGCGCGGTGAACTCGGTGCCGCAGGCCCTGGCGCACGCCCACTGCGAGCACCGCGACATCGTCGTGCGCCGCGCGAACTACACCGGCCTGCGCTCGCCCATGCGGCTGCTGGGCACGCCGGGGTCCCCGGGCGGTCGCCCGCCCGCCTTCGCCCAGGACACCGAGGCCATCCTGGCCGACCTGGGCTATTCCGGGGAAGACCGCCAACGAATGCAAGCAATGGGTGCCGCGCCAGGGCCCAGACGTTAGAAACTGGCAACCAGAAGCCATTTGGCTATCACAACAGAAGGAGACAAGCATGCGATTCCTGACCGTACTCATCACCGCCGTCGGCGCGCTGGTGGCCTCGATGGCCGCCACCGCGCAGACCTATCCGTCGCGGCCCATCAAGATCATCGTGGCCTATGCCGCGGGGCAGGGCACCGACATCGCCACCCGCTACCTGGCCGAACAGTTGGCCAGGGATCTGGGCCAGCCGGTCGTGATCGACAACCGCGCCGGTGCCGGGGGCAACATCGGCACCGAACTGACCAAGCAGGCGGCGCCGGACGGCTACACCCTCACCATGGGCACCAACGCCACCCACGTGCTCAACCAGTTCCTGTACAGCAAGCTGTCCTTCGACCCCGAGCAGGACTTCGAGCCGATCGTGCTGGTCGGCACCTTCCCCATGGTGATGGCGGTGAGCAGCGCTTCGCCGCTGACCTCGGCGGCCGAGCTCGTCAGCCTGGCCAAGGGCAACCCGCGCGCGGCCGACATCGCCATGCCCAGCACCACCGCCCGGCTGGTGGTCGAGCTGCTCAAGGACCGCACTTCGGTGCCTCTTTTCGGCATCCCGTACCGGGGCTCCGGCAACGCCATGGCGGACCTGCTCGGCGGGCAGCTCCCGGCGATCGTCGACACCCCGACCGCCTTGCGGCCGCACCTGGCTTCGGGCAAGGTGCGCGCCCTGGGCGTGACGTCCGCCCAGCCCAGCGGTCTGGTGCCCGGCGTCAAGACGGTGGCCGAGCAGGGATTCAGCGGCTTCGAGGTGGTGGCCTGGAACGCCTTGTACGCCCCCAAGGGCACACCGCCGGAAGTGATCAACCTCCTCAACGCGTCCATCAACAAGATCCTGGAACGGCCCGAAACGCGCCAACGGCTGCTCGAACTCGGCTTCGACCCCGCAGGCGGCTCGGCGGCCCGGCTGGCCGAGTTCGCGAAGGCCGAACGCAAGAAATGGGCGCCGGTGATCGAGAGCGCCGGCATCCGGGTCGAGTGAGGCCAACCCGGCCACGGCCCTCACCCCGACCCTCTCCCGCAAGCGGGAGAGGGAGCAAAACCGTAACGCGTGTGTGGAACTCGAA
>CAZFOT010000084.1:0-13673 GCA_964520365.1 uncultured Hydrogenophaga sp. | reverse complement strand
ATCGTTCCTTGCGTCTGCCGCAATGCCAAGTAGTAGGCCTCCTTGCTCTGCTCGATCACGCTTTCGAGCGAGCTGTAAGGCACGTAGGCATAGCCGGCCTGTAGCAGCAGCAAAGTGGTGAGCACCCGGCTCAGGCGGCCGTTGCCGTCTTGGAAGGGGTGGATCTCCAGAAAGACCACGACCCAGATGCCGATGAGCAGCAGAGGATGGAATCGCGCTGTGTCGCGCTCCTCGTTGAACCAGGTGACCAATTCGGTCATCAGGCGCGGCGTGTCGAAGGGCGTCGCAGTTTCAAACACCACACCCAACTGCTTGCCGTCCTCATCGCAGGCGACCACGCTGTTCGTGGAAGTCTTGTAGTTGCCGCGGTGCCAAGTGTCTTTCTCGCTGTAGGTCAGCAGATCGCGGTGCAACTGCTTGATGTGGTTCTCGGTCAGCGTGATGTCCTGCCAGGACGAGAACACCAGTTCCATGGCTTCGGCGTAGCCGGCCACCTCCTGCTCGTCGCGTGTCGAGAAGGACTTGATCTGCAGGTTGGACAGCAGGCGCTCGACCTCCCGGTCCGACAGCTTGCTGCCCTCGATACGGGTGGACGAACCGATGCTCTCGATGGTGGCCACCCGGCGCAGGGCCGAGAGCCGGTCCGGTGCCAGGGTACCGAGCGCACGCCAGGCACCCTTGAACTCATCAATACCGGCGATGAGATTCAGGAATTCGGGCGTGATCTGGACGGTGCTGATCGTGACCATGGGCACCAATCCTACACCCAATAACACCCATTTTTGGTGTTATTGGGTGTTCAGCTGCTGAACAGGAAGTTCATCACGTCGCCGTCCTTGACGACGTACTCCTTGCCTTCGGCGCGCATCTTGCCCGCGTCCTTCGCGCCCTGCTCGCCCTGGTAGGCGATGAAGTCGTCGAAGCCGATGGTCTGGGCGCGGATGTAGCCCTTCTCGAAGTCGGTGTGGATCACGCCGGCGGCCTGCGGGCCGGTGTCGCCCGCGTGGATGGTCCAGGCGCGCACTTCCTTCACGCCGGCGGTGAAATAGGTCTGCAGGCCCAGCAGCTTGTAGGCGGCGCGGATCAGGCGGTTCAGGCCGGGTTCGTCCTGCCCCAGTTCCTTGAGGAATTCGAGCCGGTCGGCATCGTCCATCTCGGAGAGTTCGGCCTCGATCTTGGCGCAGATGGCCACCACCGGCGCGTTCTGCTTCTCGGCAAAGGCCTTGAGGCGATCCAGGAAGGGGTTGTTCTCGAAACCGTCCTCGGCCACGTTGGCCACGAACATGGCGGGCTTGGCGGTGATCAGGAAGAACTGCTTGAGCTGGGCCTGTTCTTCCTTGCTGAAGTCGATGGTGCGCACCGACTGGGTGTCGTTCAGCGCGGCCTGGCATTTCTCCAGGATGGCCAGTTGCTTGATCGATTCCTTGTCGCCCGAGCGTGCGGTCTTGCTCACGCGGTGGATGGCTTTTTCCACCGACGCCAGATCGGCCAGGCAGAGCTCGGTCAGGATGACCTCGATGTCGGCGATTGGATCGACCTTGCCGGCCACGTGGACCACGTTGTCGTCCTCGAAGCAGCGCACCACGTTGATGGTGGCGTCGGTTTCGCGGATGTGCGCGAGGAACTTGTTGCCCAGGCCTTCGCCTGTACTGGCCCCGGCCACCAGGCCGGCGATGTCCACGAACTCCACGATGGCCGGCACGGTGCGCTCGGGCTTGACGATGGCCGCGAGCTGCTGCAGCCGCGGGTCGGGCACTTCGACCACGCCGGTGTTGGGCTCGATGGTGCAGAAGGGGTAGTTTTCGGCCGCGATGCCGGCCTTGGTCAGCGCGTTGAAGAGGGTGGACTTGCCGACGTTGGGCAGGCCCACGATGCCGCATTGGAGACTCATGGAATACCTCGGAAAACAACCCCGCAGTGTATGCGAAGGCCCGGCTTGCGGTACCCTTCGCACAGGCCGGCGCGCCCCGGACCGGCCAGGAGACAGCCGATGGATGCCCCGGTCGCGAGCCACTCGCCCCTGTACCTGTTCGAGAAATTCGAGGTGGGCGTGATTCACCTGGATACCCAGCGCAAGGTGCTGGCGATGAACGACTTCGCCCGCAAGGTGCTGCCCGTGCAGGAAAAGCAGCCGTTCGACAAGCTGGTGTCGTCGTTCCATCCCGAGCACTCCAAGCCCAAGGTCAACTTCCTGCTGGACCAGGCGTCGAGCTGTCCGGTGGCCAATGCCGTGCCCATGGCCATGATCATCAACATCCCCGAGCAGGTGCTGCTGATCAAGATCACCCGGCTGGGCGATCACCTGGGCCAGACCACGGGCTTCGTGCTGGTGTTCTACGACGTCACCCGGATCGTGAGCCAAGAGCCGCAGATCACCCCCGAAAAGCCCGTGGCCAACCTGAGGCTCAACCGCATTCCCACGGTGGCCAACCACAAGGTGGCCTTCGTGGACACCGCCGAGGTGCTGAGCCTGGAATCCCAGGCTCACTACACCCGGGTCCTCACCCGCGACGGCTACCACTTCTGCAACCTAAGCATCGGCGACCTGCAGGCGCGGCTGGACCCGGCGCAGTTCATGCGCGTGCACCGCTGTTTCATCGTCAATCTGCAGGCCGTGGCCAGCCTGTCGCGCGAAGGCAGCAAGACGCAGATCGTGCTCAAGGGCAAGCAGCGCGAACCCATTCCGGTCTCGCGCAGCGAGGTGGTTCGCCTGCGCGAGGCCCTGGGCTTGCTGGCGAGGCATTGATTTCAGATAGGGACTTACCCGGATTGCGGCGCGGCGCGCGCCTGATCTGAGCACTTCGTGCAGCCCAGCGCGCATTTCGTGCAAAAAATACGGCATTTGATGAACCCCGCCGGCAAAGCCCGGGCGTTCGCGCAGGGATAGGCGTCTCCATAGACTGGCTCATCGTTGACGGAAGTCAATGACACAAGACCACCAGCCCCACAGGAGACGCGCATGATTCCACCCCGATTCGAGTACCACGCCCCGCGTTCCATCAACGAGGCGGTGGCCCTGCTGGGCCAGTTCGGCGCCGACGCCAAGCTGCTGGCCGGCGGCCACAGCCTGCTGCCGATGATGAAGCTGCGCTTCGCCCAGCCCGAGCATCTGATCGACATCAACCGCATCCCCGAACTGCGCGGCATCCGCGAAGAGGGCCAGACGGTGGTGATCGGCGCGATGACGGTCGAGAACGAGCTGATCGACTCCCCGATCCTGCAGGCCAGGGTGCCGCTGCTGGTCGAGGCCGCCCGGCTGATCGCCGACCCGCAGGTGCGCAACCGCGGCACCATCGGCGGCGACATCGCGCACGGCGACCCGGGCAACGACCACCCGGCCCTGTCCATCGCCCTGGAAGCGCAGTTCGTGCTGGAAGGCCCGAACGGCCGGCGCACCGTGCCCGCCGACGGCTTCTTCCTGGGCACCTACATGACCCTGCTCGAAGAGACCGAGGTGATGTGCGAGATCCGCGTGCCCGCCTTTGCGCAGGGCACCGGCTGGGCCTACGAAAAGCTCAAGCGCAAGACCGGCGACTGGGCCACCGCCGGCTGCGCGGTGGTGATGCGCCGGAGCGGCGACACCGTGAGCCATGTGCGCATCGCGCTGACCAATGTGGCACCCACCGCGCTGCGCGCCAACGCGGCCGAGGCGGCGCTGCTGGGCCAGGCCTTCACGCCAGCGGCCGTGCAGGCCGCCGCCGACGCCGCCATGGCGATCTGCGACCCGGCGGAGGACCTTCGCGGCGACATCGAATACAAGACCGCCATGGCCGGCGAAATGGTCAAGCGCGCACTGGCCACGGCCTGGGCGCGCTGCGCCTGATCCACAGAACACGAGGAGACACCACATGGCCAAGAAACTCATCACCGTCAACGTCAATGGCAAGGCCGAGGAAAGAGCCGTCGAGCCGCGCACGCTGCTGATCCACTTCCTGCGCGAGGAGCTCAACCTCACCGGCGCCCACATCGGCTGCGAAACCAGCCACTGCGGCGCCTGCACGGTCGACGTCGACGGCCGCTCGGTCAAGAGCTGCACGCACCTGGCGGTGCAGTGCGACGGCGCCGAGGTGCGCACCGTCGAAGGCCTGGCCAGCAAGGGCGTGCTGCACGCGGTGCAGGAAGGCTTCTACAAGGAACACGGCCTGCAGTGCGGCTTCTGCACCCCCGGCATGCTGATGCGCGCCCAGCGTTTCCTGCAGGAAAACCCCGACCCCAGCGAAGCCGAGATCCGGGCCGGCATGGCGGGCAACTTGTGCCGCTGCACCGGGTACCAGAACATCGTGAAAGCGGTGCAGTACGCCGCCCGCAAACTGCAAGAACCCGCCACGGCTTGACCAGGAGACACACCTATGAACGCACCCGTCAATGACGCCGAAGCCCGCGAACTCGCGCTGGCCGGCATGGGCGCTTCGCGCCTGCGCAAGGAAGATGCCCGCTTCATCCAGGGCAAGGGCCACTACGTCGACGACATCAAGATGCCCGGCATGCTGCACATGGACATCGTGCGCGCACCCGTGGCCCATGCGCGCATCAAGAAGATCCACAAGGACGCCGCGCTGGCCATGCCCGGCGTGCACGCGGTGCTCACCGCCGACGACCTCAAGCCCCTGAAGCTGCACTGGATGCCCACGCTCGCCGGCGACGTGGCGGCCGTGCTGGCCGACGAGAAGGTGCACTTCCAGATGCAGGAAGTGGCCATCGTGATCGCCGACGACCGCTACATCGCGGCGGACGCGGTGGAGGCGGTGGAGGTCGAGTACGAGGAACTGCCGGTGGTGATCGACCCCTACGCCGCCCTGGCGCCGGACGCGCCCGTGCTGCGCGAGGACCTGGCCGGCAAGACCGAAGGGGCGCACGGCAAGCGCGAGCACCACAACCACATCTTCACCTGGGACGCGGGCGACAAGGCCGCGGCCGACGCCGCGTTCGACGCCGCGCCGGTGAAGGTGAGCCAGCACATGCACTACCCGCGCGTGCACCCCTGCCCGCTGGAGACCTGCGGCTGCGTGGCCAGTTTCGACCCGGTGCGCGGCGAGCTCACCACCTGGATCACCTCGCAGGCGCCGCACGTGGTGCGCACCGTGGTGTCCATGCTCTCGGGCATCCCGGAGAGCAAGGTGCGCATCGTCAGCCCCGACATCGGCGGCGGCTTCGGCAACAAGGTGCCGATCTACCCGGGCTATGTGTGCGCCATCGTGGCCTCCATCGTGCTGGGCCGCCCGGTCAAATGGGTGGAAGACCGCATCGAGAACATCTCGTCCACCGGCTTTGCGCGGGACTACCACATGGACGGCGAGCTCGCCGCCACGGCCGACGGCAAGATCACCGGCCTGCGCGTGAACGTGGTGGCCGACCACGGCGCTTTCGACGCCTGCGCCGACCCGACCAAGTTCCCCGCCGGCATGTTCCACATCTGTTCCGGCAGCTACGACATCCCGGCGGCGCACTGCTCGGTCAAGGGCGTGTACACCAACAAGGCGCCCGGCGGCGTGGCCTACCGCTGCAGTTTCCGCGTGACCGAGGCGGTCTACCTGATCGAGCGCATGGTGGACGTGCTGGCGCAGCAACTGGGCATGGACAAGGCCGAGATCCGCGCCAAGAACTTCATCCGCCGGGAGCAGTTCCCCTACACCAGCGCGTTCGGCTTCGAGTACGACTCGGGCGACTACCAGACCGCGCTCGACAAGGTCCTCCATGCCGTCGACTACAAGGCGCTGCGCGCCGAGCAGGCGGCCAGACGCGCCGATCCCGACAGCCCCACGCTCATGGGCATCGGGCTGGTGACCTTCACCGAAGTGGTGGGCGCCGGCCCGAGCAAGATGTGCGACATCCTGGGCGTGGGCATGTTCGACTCGTGCGAGATCCGCATCCACCCCACCGGCAGCGCCATCGCGCGCATGGGCACCATCACCCAGGGTCAGGGCCACCAGACCACCTACGCGCAGATCATCGCCACCGAACTCGGCATCCCGTCCGAGGTGATCCAGGTCGAGGAAGGCGACACCTCGACCGCGCCCTACGGCCTGGGCACCTACGGCTCGCGCTCCACGCCGGTGGCCGGCGCCGCCATCGCCATGGCAGCCCGCAAGATCCACGCGAAGGCGCGAAAAATCGCGGCCCACATGCTGGAGGTGAACGAGAACGACCTCGACTGGGAGGTGGACCGCTTCAAGGTCAAGGGCGACGATGCGAAGTTCAAGACCATGGCCGAGGTGGCCTGGCAGGCCTACCACCAGCCGCCCGCCGGCCTGGAGCCGGGCCTGGAAGCCGTGCACTACTACGACCCGCCGAACTTCACCTTCCCGTTCGGTATCTACCTTTGCGTGGTCGACATCGACCGCGCCACCGGCGAGACCAAGGTCCGCCGCTTCTACGCACTCGACGACTGCGGCACCCGCATCAACCCCATGATCATCGAAGGCCAGATCCACGGCGGCCTGACCGAAGGCTTCGCGGTGGCCATGGGCCAGCAGATGCCGTTCGATGCCCAGGGCAACCTGCTGGGCAACACGCTGATGGACTACTTCCTGCCCACCTTCGTGGAAACCCCGCACTGGGAGACCGACCACACCGTCACGCCCTCGCCGCACCACCCCATCGGCGCCAAGGGCGTGGCCGAATCCCCGCACGTGGGCTCGATCCCGACCTTCACCTCGGCCATCGTGGACGCGTTCTCGCACGTGGGCATGACCCACATGGACATGCCGCACAACGCGTTCCGCGTCTGGAAGGAGCTCAAGGCCCGCCACCTCGCCCTCTGAACCCGATTCAACGAAAGCACACCCGAATGGAAGTCAAACTCGACAAGCGCTACCCGCTCGACGTGGACCCGGCCCGCGCCTGGGCCATCCTCGGCGACCTCAAGGCCGTGGCGGGCTGCATGCCCGGCGCCGAACTCACCGAACAGCTCTCCGACACGTCGTACAAGGGCGGCGTGAAGGTCAAGGTCGGCCCGGCCGTGGCCCAGTTCGGCGGCCAGGTGGACGTGCTGGAAAAAGACGACGCGGCGCGCAGGATGGTGCTGCGCGGCAAGGGCGCCGACAAGGGCGGCTCGTCCGCCTCGATGGACCTGAGCGCCACCGTCGAAGCCGACCCCGCCGACCCGGCGCACAGCGTGCTGCACGGCGACGCGGCGGTCGTCGTCAACGGCAAGTTCGCCCAGTTCGGCGGCCGCATGATGGTGCAGGTGTCCGACATGATCCTCGCGCAGTTCGTGGAGAACTTCCGCCAGGCCGCCCTGGCGCTGCCTTCGTCCGCGCCGCAGGCGCCGTCTGCCGGAGCAACGGCAGCGCCCGAAAGCCACCGCCCTCCCCCTGCGGTGGCCAGGGAGATCAACGGCCTGGCCATCGTCTGGGCACTCATCAGGAACTGGTGGCGGGGCCTCTTCGGCCACAGGACATGAAATGAGCACGACGGCCCCGGTGCCCGGCGACCGCCTGCTGCGCGAGGCCTTGCAGCAGGCGGGCTACCTCGCCGATGCCGATCTGGCCACCACCGCCTGGCTGGCCGGCGAGCTGCAGCGCCCGCTGCTGCTCGAAGGCGACGCCGGGGTGGGCAAGACGGCGCTGGCCACCGCGCTGGCGCAGGCGCTGGGCGCGGCGCTGGTGCGGCTGCAGTGCTTCGAGGGCCTGGACATGGCGCAGGCCGCCTACGAATGGAACTACGGCCGCCAGCTCATGGCCATCCGCCTGCACGACGGCCAGCCCGGCACGGTGAAGGAGTCCGACGTGTTCAGCCGCGCGTTCCTGCTGGAGCGGCCGCTGCTCAAGGCCATCAGCCAGGACGGCCCCTGCGTGCTGCTGATCGACGAGATCGACCGCGCGGACGAGGCCTTCGAGGCCTTCCTGCTCGAAGTGCTGGCCGACTACCAGATCACCGTGCCCGAGATCGGCACGCTGCGCGCGAGCCACATCCCGCGCGTCGTCCTCACCAGCAACGGCACGCGCGAACTCTCCGATGCGCTGCGCCGCCGCTGCCTGTACCACCACCTCGACCACCCCACGCTGGCGCGCGAGATCGCCATCGTGAAAACCGCCCTGCCCGAGGCCGACACGCGGCTGGTGGAGGATGCCGTGCAGTTCGTGCAGCGGCTGCGCGGCGAAGACCTGGGCAAGACGCCCGGCGTGGCCGAGACGCTGGACTGGGTCAAGGCTCTGCACCGCATGAACCACCACACCCTGCCCGAGGACATGGCGGTGCTGCTCACCACGCTGGGCTGTCTGCTCAAGACACGGGAAGACCGCTTCCTGCTCGGCGCCGACCGCGCGCGCCAGCTCATCGAAGGCCGCCGCGCCGTGGGCGTGGCCGAGAAAGCACCGGCCAACACAGCCGCGCCATGAACCTCGCGCCCGCGGCCGCCCCCTCCGAAACCCTGGCCGGTTTCGCGGCGCTGCTGCGCGACCACGGGCTGGCGATCGGCGTGGCCGAGCAGCAGGCCATGTTGCAGGCGGCACTGCTCATGGGCGGCCTGCAGGAACGGCGCCTGCAAGCCGCCTGGCGCGCGATCGCCTGCCACAGCGCGCGCGAATGGCGCCTGTGGCCCGAGCTGTTCGACCGCTACTGGCACCCCGAGCGCCTGCGCGGCCAGGTGCGCGTGAGCGGGCAGATGCGTCCGGCGCGCGGCCTGCGCCAGGCCGTGCAGCAAATGCACGAGCGGATGAACGCCGCCGCCCAGCCACCGGCCGCCCCCGCCCCGGCCGCGCCGCAGACCGCCGCCGATGCGCCGGGCGCGGGCGACGACACCGATGCCGGCACACCCCGCGCCCAGGGCGGCGCGAGCCGCGCCGAGGCATTGCACCAGCGCGACGGCCGGATGTGGCTGCCGCAGGAGCTGGGCGAGCTGCAGCGCCTGGCGCGCCAGATCACCGAGCGCCTGCGCCCCTGGCCCACCCGCCGCTGGCGGGTCGCCCGGCCTGGCCGGCGGCTGGACCTGCGCCAGACCCTGCGCCGCAGCGTGGCCTGGGGCGGCGAGCCGCTGGCGCCGGCCTGGCAGGTCAGGCGCGAGGAACCGCCGCGGTTGTTCATCCTCGCCGACGTGAGCCGTTCCATGGAAGCGCACGCCGCGCTGTGCCTGCGCATCGCCCGGGCCTTCGCGCTGGAGGCGCGGGCGCGCGTGTTCGTGTTCCACACCCGGCTGGCCGAAGTCACGCCGCTGATGCAGCGCGACTCCGCCGCGGTGCAGGAGAAGGTCAACGCCGTGACCGCCGGCTTCGGCGCCGGCACCCGCATCGCCAGCAGCCTGGGCGAATTCGCGCGCGTGCACGCGCGCGCCCAGTTGCGGCGCGGCGCGCGTGTGTGGATCATGTCCGATGGCTTCGACACGGACGAACCCGAACACCTGGCCGAAGCCCTGCGGACCCTGCGCGGGCGCGGCGCGCGCATCACCTGGTTCCACCCCACGCGCGCGGCGCCCGCCGCCGCGGCGGTGCAGCAAGCGCGCGAACACATCCAGCGCTTCGTGCCGCTGGCCAGCCTCGCCGATCTGGCGGCCGCCCGAAAAGTATTGGCGTAATGAAACACCCCCTGCGCCGCTTCGCGTCTTCCCCCTCTCTCGCCTTCGGCGGGAGGGGGACGGCATCTTGGGCCGGCGGAGCCGGACCCTCGATGCCCCTGGATGGGCGTTGTTTCATGCGCTGCGGGTCCGCTTCGGCATGATGACAACGAACCGAGACATTCAATCAAGGAGATCGCCATGACCCGCAACGACTGGATCACCCACGCCGCTCGGCTACAGGCCGAGGACCGTGCCTTCGCGCTGGTGACCGTGCTGCGCGCGCAGGCCCCGACCTCCGCCAAGGCGGGCGACAAGGCGCTGGTCACCGCCGACGGCCGGATCCACGGCTGGATCGGCGGCGGCTGCGCGCAGCCGGCCGTGGTGAAAACGGTGCGCCAGGTGCTGGCCAGCGGCCAGCCGCAGAGCATCCGCATCGCGCCCACCAACGAGACCGCCGAGCGCACGCTCGGTGACGTGCTGGAATTCGGCATGGCCTGCCACTCGGGCGGCACGCTGGAACTCTTCATCGATCCGGTGCTGCCCGCCGCGCAGCTCACGGTGTTCGGCGATTCGCCGGTGGCGCGCGCGCTGACCGATCTGGCCCCGCGCGTGGGCCTGCGCGTGGCGCTGGTGGCCGAGGGCGCGCGCGGAACCGATTTCCCCGAAGCCGCGCAGGTTCTGGGGTCGGACGACGCCGGGCAGGTGGCGCAGCAGATGGGCCATGGCGGCATGGCGGTCGTGGCCACGCAGGGCCGGCGCGACGTACAGGCCCTCAAGGCCGCGCTGGCGCTGCATCCGCAGACCCTCTGGCTGGTGGCCAGCGAGCGCAAGGCCGGCGTGCTGCGCCAGAGTTTGGTGGCCAGCGGCGAAGACGCCGAACGCGTCGCCGCCATCGTGGCGCCGGCGGGCGAACCCATCGGCGCGAACACACCCGAGGAAATCGCGTTGTCGGTGCTGGCCACCGTGGTGGCGGCACGGCATGGGCGACCGGCGAAGCCCGCGCCCGGGCCCATGCCGGATCTGCCGCCAGCGACGGCGGCAGTCAAAAAAACCTGCTGCGGAGGCTGAACACGATGGGCTGCATTCTCAAAGGCGGCGGCGGCCTGTACAGCCGCCTCGCGGTGGGTGCGGTGCTGCTCGCGGCCGGCTCGGGTTCCCGCATGGGCCACAGGCCCAAGAGCCTGCTGGAACTGGGCGGCGTGCCGCTGATCCGGCGCCAGCTCATCGCCCTCTCGGGGGCGGGGGTGGACGAACTGGTGGTGGTGCTGGGCCACCACGCCGATCGCATCGAACCCGCGGTCCGGGACTTCCCCGTCACGCTGGTGCGCAACCCCGATCCCGACGCGGGCCAGGTCTCGTCGTTGCGGCTGGGCCTGCAGGCGCTCTCGCCCAGGATCGACGCCGTGCTGGTGGCGCTGGCCGACCAGCCGCTGATCCACGCGCAGGACATCAACGACCTGATCGGCGCCTACAAGAAGCGGCCGGACGGCACGCAGGTGGTGCAGCCCGACGTGGACGGCCAGCCGGGCAACCCGGTCATGTTCAGCGCCGGAGTGCGCGAGCAGATCCTCGCCGGCGATGCGAGGATCGGCTGCCGGCAATGGCAGGCGGCCCACCCCGAGGCGGTGCACCGGTGGACCAGCGGCAACCAGCGCTACCGCACCGACGTGGACAGCCCCGAGGACATCGAGGCCCTGGCCGCGCGCACCGGCCACCGGCTGCGCTGGCCGCCCGACCTCCAGGTCTGAAGCATGGCACCCGATCCGCTGCGGCCCCTCTGGTGCACGCCCATGGGCGTGCACCGCTTCGCGCAGGCGGACGAGGTCAACCCGTTGCTGGTGCGCGTGTTCCGCGCCCTTCGCGCCACCGACGAGAACGCAGCGGCAGACGCCGCCTTCTACGCCAGCCGCGACGACCTGCTACAGCGCATCCGGGTGCCCGAGTGGGAGCAACTGGTGCGCTTCATCGTGGACGGCATCCGCCAGACCGTGGTGCTGGCCAACCAGGGCGCATGGCCCGAAGCGGCGCCGGGCCTGCGGATCGCGCTGCGCGGCATCTGGTTCCAGGTTGCCAACCGGGGCAGCCACCACGACGTGCACACCCACGGCAATTGCTCGTGGTCGGGCGTGTACTGCCTGCAGGCGGACCCGGCCGGGCAACGCGAACAGCACCGGCTGCTGGGCGCCGCCAACGGCGTCACGCGGTTCTACGGTCCGCACTTCGAACGGCTCGGCGGCGCGCACATGGACTTCGGCAACGCCTACCTGCAGTCGGCGCACATCGACATCGAGCCGCTGCCCGGCCAGCTGGTGGTGTTCCCTGCCTGGCTGGCGCACCAGGCCATGCCCTACGACGGCGATCTGGACCGCGTCATCGTTTCCTTCAATGCCAGCGTGCACGCCGCCTCGGGCTCCGACCAGTTGCACGGCTACAGCCATGCCTGAGCCGCGCCCCGCCCACCGCCCCGAAGTCCTGGCGCTGGCGCGCTGGACGGTGCTGCTCATGGGATGGGTCTGGCTCGGTGCGCAGGGCCAGCGGCTGGGCTGGTCGGTGGCCAGCGGCCTGCTGCCGGTGGCGCTGTGGTGGTCATTGCGGCTGGCGTTCGCCCACACCGCCCTCGGCGTGCGGCTCCCACCCGCGGCCACCCCGGTGCTGGGCGCCATCACCGCGCTGGGCGTGCTGATCGTGGGCCAGTTGCAGCCGCCGGCCCATGGCCATGCGGCGCTGATGGGCGTTGCGGCGGTGTGGGCAGCCTGGTCGGCGCGGCTGGAGGCAGCGCCTGCCAGCGGCCGTTGCGGGCGGCGCTGGCAGGGCTGGCCGCCGCTGGTGGCCGCGGCGCTCACCGCGCTGGGCGCCACCGACATGCTGCCGTCCGTCACCGGCCCGTGGGCGGCCACACTGGTGCTGCTGCTCGCGGCGGCACTGGGCGGGACATCGAAACACCGCGCCACCCATCGGGTCTCAAGCACCGCGGGCAGCGCTCTGCCCGCCACCGCCATGGGCCTGATGATGGGCACCCTGTGGCTGAACAATGCCTGGTGCAGCGCCGCCGGCTGGACCCCCACGGCCATGGTGGCCTGGCACCTGGGCCTGATGGCGGCGCTGCCCGCGCTCACCCGGCTCGGCCCGATCCCGCGCCCCCTGCCCGCCCCCTGGGCCGAGCGCCTGCCGCTGGCCCTGCTGGCGCTGGGCGCGCTCGCACTGCTCGCAGGCAGCGGGGCCGTGAACGGCCTGGCCGGCATGGGTTTGCTGGCGCTGGCGTGGTCGGTCCACGCGGGCCGCCATCGGCCGGGCCAGCCCGGCGGCGTGTCCGGACTCTGGAGCCTGGGCGGTCCCATGCTGCTGCTGGCCGTGGGCTGGCTCAGCCCCACCCAGGGTCCGCTGGCGCAGCAGGTGGCGTATGGACTGCTGGGCGTCCTGTCACTGATCGCGCTGGCGGCGCCACGCCTTGCCGGCGCGCCCCGGCCACGGGTCACGGCCATCGCCAGCGGCCCGTAAAATCGAGGGTTTCCCGCCGCGAGAGGGCCGCCACCGCCCGAATCCGCCCGGCACCCAACTCCAGATCTCGCCATGTCCCAAACGCCCGCCCAGCCCGGTCTCGACAGCCTGTCGAAATCCTTCGAACCCGCCGCCATCGAAGCCCACTGGGGCCCCTTCTGGGAACAAAAAGGCTATGGCGTGGCCGGCTTCCGCGGCACCGGCGCGCCCAGCGAAGGCGCGCCCTCGTTCGCCATTCAGCTGCCGCCGCCCAACGTGACCGGCACGCTGCACATGGGCCATGCCTTCAACCAGACCATCATGGACAGCCTCACGCGCTACCACCGCATGGCGGGCGCCAACACGGTCTGGGTGCCGGGCACCGACCACGCGGGCATCGCCACCCAGATCGTGGTGGAGCGCCAGTTGCAGGCCCAGGGCATCAGCCGCCACGACATGGGCCCCACGCCCGAAGAGGCGCGCAAGCACTTCGTGGCCAAGGTCTGGGAATGGAAGGAGCACAGCGGCAACACCATCACCACGCAGATGCGCCGCATGGGCGACAGCGTGGACTGGAGCCGCGAATACTTCACCATGGACGACAAGCTGTCCAAGGTGGTGACGGAAACCTTCGTCAAGCTTTATGAGCAGGGCCTGATCTACCGGGGCAAGCGGCTGGTGAACTGGGATCCGCACTTCGAGA
>CAZFOT010000083.1:13473-13789 GCA_964520365.1 uncultured Hydrogenophaga sp. | reverse complement strand
CGAGTTCAACGTGCGCCACCAGATCAAGCTGGAGCAGAACTACCGCAGCGCGAGCAACATCCTGGACTCGGCCAACGCGTTGATCAGCCACAACACGCGCCGCCTGGGCAAGAACCTGCGCACCGACGCGGGCGCGGGCGAACCGGTGCGCGTTTATGAGGCCGTGAGCGACTTCGCCGAGGCGCAGTGGATGGTGGACGAGATGAAGCAGCTCGCGCGCGAGGACGTGCCGCGCAGCGAGATGGCCGTGCTCTACCGCAGCAACGCGCAAAGCCGCGTGGTGGAGACCGCGCTGTTCACCGCAGGTTTGCCCTAC
>CAZFOT010000083.1:0-13463 GCA_964520365.1 uncultured Hydrogenophaga sp. | reverse complement strand
GCGTGTCGTCAACTTCCCGCCGCGCGGCATCGGCGCGCGCAGCATCGAGCAACTGCAGGACGTGGCGCGCGCTTCGGGCTGTTCGCTGCACGACGCGGTGAGTGCCGTCACCGGCCGCGCGGGCGCGGCGATCGGCGCCTTCGTCGCCAAGCTCGACATCGTGCGCGAACAGACCGAAGGCAGCACGCTGCGCGAGATCATCGAACTGGTGCTGGCGCACAGCGGGCTCATCGAGCACTACCGCGCCGAGCGCGAAGGCCAGGACCGGGTGGAGAACCTGGAGGAACTGGTCAACGCGGCCGAGAGCTTCGTGAGCATCGAGGGTTTCGGGCGCGATGCGGTGGCGCTGCCGGTGGACGAGCTGGGCAGGGCGCTCACGCAGAGTCCCGTCAGTCAGGGGCTGGATCCGGGGGCGCCCTCACCCCAACCCTCTCCCGCCAGCGGGAGAGGGGGCAATTCACTCCCTCTCCCGCTGGCGGGAGAGGGCGGGGGTGAGGGTCTTCCCGCGCCCGATGCGGAGACCGGCGAAACCCTCAGCCCGCTCGCGGCCTTCCTCACGCACGCCGCGCTCGAGTCCGGCGACAACCAGGCGCAGGCCGGGCAGGACGCGGTGCAGCTCATGACGGTGCACGCGGCCAAGGGGCTGGAGTTCGACTGCGTGTTCATCACCGGCATGGAAGAGGGCCTGTTCCCGCACGAAAATTCCATGAGCGACCGCGACGGCCTGGAAGAAGAGCGGCGCCTGATGTACGTGGCGATCACGCGCGCGCGCAAACGCCTGTACCTCAGCCATTCGCAGACGCGCATGCTGCACGGCCAGACGCGCTACAACCTCAAGAGCCGCTTCTTCGACGAACTGCCCGAGGCCTGCCTGAAGTGGCTCACGCCGCCGCAGCCGGCCTGGGGGGCGCCTGCGGGGGGCGGAGGCCAGTGGCAGAACGGCCGCCGCGGTTTCGGCGCGCCGCCCGCGCTGCAGCCTTCATGGTCCCCGGGCTTCAAGGAGCGCGGCGACCCCAAGGGCCTGGGTCAGGCCGCGCCGGAACCCGATCGAGGCACCGAGATCCGTGCCGGTCTCGCCGTGTTCCACAACAAGTTCGGCGAGGGCAAGGTGCTGGCGGTGGAAGGCGCGGGCGACGACGCGCGCGCGCAAGTCAGTTTCACGCGGCACGGGGTGAAATGGCTCGCGCTGAGCGTGGCCAAGCTCACCCCGATCACCTGAACCATTAGGTCCCGATCACACCGCCGTCGTTCTTCGTGATGACGATGGTGGCCGAGCGTGGGCGCTTGCCAGCGCCGTAGCCCGCGCTCGAGGGCCACTGGCTTTCGTACTTCGTCGGGTCGTTCACGTCGGCCATCTTCGTGTTCTCGCCCGCGTGCTGCACGTTCACGAAGATCGCACGGCCATCGGGCGTTTCGGTGATGCCGGTGATCTCGGCGCCCTTCGGTCCCACCAGGAAACGCTTGAGCGTGGCCGGCGTCTGCGGCTTGCCCACGTACGTGGTGACCTGCTTGTCGCCGTAGGCCAGGGTCTTGCTCGCACCGTCGCCGCGCTGGCCGGGCAGGGCGGCGAGCAGCATGCAGTTGGTCTTGTCGGTGTAGGCGCCGTCGTCGGTCTGGATCCAGCAGATGCCCGTGGCCTGGCTGAACACCAGGCCGTCGGGCGAGGACAGGTCGTTCTGATCGCTCAGGTTGGACAGGTTCACGGTGGCCTTGTCGGCGTCGGCCTCGGCGGCGAACAGGTAGATGTCCCACTGGAAGGCCGCGTCGGCGGGCGCCTTCTCTGCCAGGCGCACGATGTGGCCGTGCACGTTGCCCTTCTGCTCCACGCCGGCTTTCAGGTCGGTGTAGGCGCGCGGGTTGGCGGCGTCCACATTGGCTGCGGTGCGCGCGCTGTTGTTGGTGAGGGTGATGTAGACCTCGCCGTTCCTCGGGTTCACGCCGCCCCACTCGGGCCGGTCCATGCGCGTGGCGCCCACCGCATCGGCCGCCAGGCGGGTGAAGATGGCCACGTCGGCATCGTCCTTGAACTCGAAGTACGAGCTGGCGGCGATCACCGGGTTGTTCATCGAGAGTTCCAGCCATTCGCCGCTGCCGTCGTCCTTGAAGCGCGCCACGAAGAGCGTGCCCTTGTCGAGGTATTTGTCGCCGGCGGCGAGGCGATCCGCCGGCCGGGCGTCGGCCGGGTCCCACTTCGCGGCCGAGACGAACTTGTAGATGTACTCGCCGCGCGCGTCGTCGCCCATGTAGGCCACCACTGGCTGGCCGGCGCTCACGCGCGCGAAGGTGGCGTTCTCGTGGCCCATGCGGCCCAGCGCGGTGCGCTTGCGCAGTGCGGTGGTCTTGTCGTAGGGGTCGATCTCGACGATGTAGCCGAAGGTGTTCATCTCGTTGCGGAAGTCGTCCTTCGCGCTGGCGGCCACGGCGCCGTTGTTCCAGCGCGTGTAGGTGTCGGCGCTGCCGCCACTTTCCCAGCCGTGGCGGCTGGCCGCGCCGGCACGGCGGCCGTAGCGGTTCAGCGCCTGGACCTGCTTGTCCTTCTTGCGCGCGTCGTCGTCCCTGGCGTCGCGGAAGAAGTAGCCGAACCAGTTCTCTTCGCCCGAGATGAAGGTACCCCAGGGCGTGCGGCCGGTGCCGCAGTTGTTGAGCGTGCCGCGCGCCTGCGTGCCGTCGGGGCTGTACTTCGTCACCAGGTGCTCGCTGCCGCGCGCCGGGCCGTGGATGGCGACGGGCGTCATGGTCGTCACGCGGCGGTTGAAGGCCGAGCCCGGCTTCACGGCCCAGGCCTTGCCGTCGGTCTGCACCTCGACCACCGACAGGCCATGGATCATCAGTTCCTTGTCGATCTCGGCCTCCGGGCGAGGCAGGGTGGATGTGCCGCCGTTGGCGTGGATGAAGAAGGAACTGAGCTTCTCGTCGGTGGTGGCCTCGTGGTTCATGGCCAGCAGGCCGCGCGAGGCGAAGCTGTCCGACGGTTGGCCCGCCGCGTCCAGGCCGAACCACTCGATGCCGTCGTGGTGGTCACCGGCGCGGTTGCCGAAGTCGGCATCGGTGCCGTCGTTCCTGTAGGTTGGTGTGCTGGCGGTGAGCGGATCGCCCAGCGCGTAGATGACGCGCGCGGTGTAGCCTGGGGGCACGGTCACCTGGTCGGCCAGGGTCTTGGCCACGGGCGTGAAACCCAGGGTGTTGATGGGGGCGACGGTGGCGCAACCGCTCAGGGCGGCCGCACCGCCGAGCGCGGCGGTGCCGCGCAGCAGGCCGCGACGGCTCAGGCGGGCCTGCAGCACGCTGTTGAGGGCGGGGTTGTGGCTGGTGTTGGAGTCTTCGTCGTTGAAGTGGTCGTGGGCCATGGCATGTCCTTGTCAGAGTGGGTCAACCGGGATCATGTGCAAGCCTTGTGAAAAGGCCGTGACAAGCGCCGGGGGACGTTTCGGGGTGTCATGCGTTTGTCATGACACCGCATGACAATTCAATAAATGTTGAATAATGATGCCCATGCCAAGAAAGCGTTCCATGCATGAAGCCGACGTGATCCGCGCCCTCGGCGCCCTCGCACAGGAAACCCGCCTGCGCATCTTCCGCATGCTGGTGGTGGCCGGACCACAAGGCGTGTTGCCGGGCCACATGGCCGAGGTGCTGGGCACCCCGCCCAACGCGCTCTCGTTCCACCTCAAGGAGCTGGTGCACGCCGGGCTGGCCAGCAGCGAGCGCGATGGCCGCCACCTGATCTACCGCGCCCGCTTCGCGCAGATGAACGCACTGCTGGGCTTCCTCACCGCGCATTGCTGCGAAGGCCAGCCCTGCGAAGTCCAGCCGGTCGCTTGCGACCACTGCTGAGCACCGACACCATGGGACTGTTCGAGCGTTATCTGACGGTGTGGGTGGCCCTGGGCATCGTCGCGGGCGTGGGCCTGGGGCTGGCCGTGCCGGGCGTGTTCGAGGCGGTGGCCGCGCTGGAGATCGCGCACGTCAACCTCGTGGTCGCGGTGTTCATCTGGGTGATGATCTACCCGATGATGATCCAGATCGACTGGTCTGCCGTGAAGGGTGTCGGCCGGCGCCCGCGGGGCCTGGTGCTGACCCTGGTCGTGAACTGGCTCATCAAGCCCTTCACCATGGCCGCGCTGGGCGTGCTGTTCTTCCAATACCTGTTCGCGCCGTGGGTCGATCCGCAGTCGGCCAGGGAATACATCGCCGGCATGATCCTGCTCGGCGTCGCGCCGTGCACCGCGATGGTCTTCGTCTGGAGCCAGCTCGTCAAAGGCGATGCGAACTACACGCTGGTGCAGGTCTCGGTGAACGACCTCATCATGGTCGTGGCGTACGCACCCATCGCGGCCTTCCTGCTGGGCGTCACCGACGTCACCGTGCCGTGGGAAACGCTGCTGCTCTCGACGGTGCTCTACGTGGTGCTGCCACTCATCGCCGGCATGTTCACGCGGCACCTGCTCGGCGGCAAGTCCGACCACGCCGTGCACGATTTCGTGGCAGGACTCAAGCCCTGGTCGGTCGCGGGGCTCATTGCGACCGTGGTGCTTCTGTTCGGCTTCCAGGCGCGGACCATCGTGGCCCAGCCGCTGGTCATCGCGCTCATCGCCGTGCCGCTCATCCTCCAGTCGTACGGCATCTTCTTCGTCACCTGGTGGGGTGCGAAACTGCTCAGGCTGCGCCACGACATCGCCGGGCCGGCGTGCCTGATCGGTACCTCCAACTTCTTCGAGCTGGCCGTGGCGGTCGCGATCTCGCTGTTCGGGTTGCACTCGGGCGCGGCGCTGGCCACCGTGGTCGGGGTGCTGGTGGAAGTGCCGGTGATGCTGTCGCTGGTCGCTCTCATCAACGCCTGGACACCTTTTGAGCAACCCACAGGAGCCTGATGCCATGAGCACCATCACCATCTACCACAACCCCGCCTGCGGCACCTCGCGCAACACGCTGGCGCTGATCCGAAACAGCGGCGAAGAGCCACAAGTGATTGAGTACCTGAAGACGCCGCCGAGCCGCGAGACGCTGAAGCGACTGGTGGCCGACATGGGTTGCACGGTGCGCGACATCCTGCGCGAAAAAGGCACGCCTTACGCCGAGCTCGGTCTGGGCGATGCGCACTGGACCGACGACCAGTTGCTCGACTTCATCGTCCAGCACCCGATCCTGATGAACCGGCCCATCGTGGTCACGCCGTTGGGCACGCGGCTGTGCCGGCCCTCTGAAACGGTGCTGGAGATCCTGCCGCCGGCCCGATCCTGATCAGGCCGCCGCACGCTGCAGCAGCGCCTCGCCCATGCGGATGCGGTGCCCCGTGTCCACGCCTTCGCACAGGGCAAAGCCCGGCGGCGTGAACACGAGGATGGTCGAGCCGTGCTCGAACCAGCCCATTTCTTCACCCTTGTCGTAAGTCGCGTTGCAAGGCAGCTCGTGCGGTCCGCGGTACTGCGCGTTGAGCGCCACGTCCACCGCGCGCAGCCGCATGCTGGCCACCAGGATGGCGGCCACCGGCACCAGCAGCAGCGGGGTGCCATCCGCCAGGCGCAGGTGCAGCGCGGCGCGCTCGTTCTTGCAGAACAGGCGCTCGATGCGCTTGAGCGCGATCGGGTTCACGTTCCAGGTGTCGCCGCTGTGGTAGGTCACGTGCTCCAGCGCGAGCGCGGCCGGCGCGTGGAAGCGGTGGTACATGCTGGAGGTCAGGCGCAGCGTCACGTAGCTGCCGCCGCGCAGGGCGTCGATCATCGCCTTCGCGCGCGCACCGCCGCCCAGCAGGTCGGTCAGCGGATACGGGAAACCCTTGGCCTGGAACACCTGGGCACCGGCGTCGTCGCCGATGCGCCCGTAGGCGCCCACGATGGCGTCGCAGGGGCTGGCCAGCACCTCGGGGCGGGGATCGATGGGCCGCAGGCCCGGCTTGAGTTCGCGCACGAAACAGTCGTGCAGGCTCTCGAACGAGGTCTTCTTCGCCTCGCTCAGGTCGATGTCGGTAAAGCTGCGCCAGACGGCCATGGAGGCGTCGCGCACCCAGGGGTGGCGGATGCGGCTGAACCAGCCCATGAAGCGCGTGAGCGCCGCGCGCGGCACGCGGTTGGTGAGCAGGAAGTTGATGTCCTCGTTGAGGGCTAGGCGTTGCAGCTGTCTTGAAAGATTCATACGTGCGTCATGTGTGCGACCTACAAACGACACACATCAACCGCCCTGGAGCGCTTGCCGCATGTCTTCCTACCTCTCTTACGCCGTGCCCCTGGGCTCGCTGGTGCTGGCCCTGCCGTACCTGCGGCAGCGCCTGCAGCTCTCGCGCGCCAAGCACCGTTCGCTCGCGGGCCATTCGCGCATGGCCAAGCGCCTGGCGGGCTGGCTGCCCGGCTATGCCCACGACGAAAGCCGTTTCTTCGATTGCGATGGCGCACCCGAGGACATCGCCCACCTGCGCCGCGCCTCCTTCGACTCGCTCTGCGCGGGCTTTGCCCAGCGCTACGCGAAGAGCCTGGCCCTGAGCGCCGAAGCGCGCGAAGGCCTGGCCGACCTGCAGTTCACCGGCAGCTACCGCGTGCCCTTCCCGTTCAGCCCGCTGGTGCGCGAGCGCCTCAAGGTGGGCGCCTTCGTGCAGTCGGCCGAAGGCAGCAGCGTGACCGATCTCGACGGCAACCGCTTCATCGACCTCACCGGCTCGTACGGCGTGAACGTGTTCGGCGTGGACTTCTACAAGGCCTGCATGGCCGAGGGCGCGCGGATCGGCGAGTCGCTCGGCCCGGTGCTGGGCGCCTACCACCCCTGCGTGGCGGACAACATCGCGCGCCTGAAGGCGATCTCGGGACAGGAGCAGGTGTCGTTCCACATGTCGGGCACCGAGGCGGTGATGCAGGCCGTGCGCCTGGCGCGCTACCACACGCGGCGCAAGCACCTGGTGCGCTTCTGCGGCGCCTACCACGGCTGGTGGGAGGATGTGCAGCCCGGCCCCGGCAACCCGATGCCGCCGCGCGAGACCTACACGCTGAAAGACATGGACGAGAAGAGCCTGCGGGTGCTGCGCTCGCGGCGCGACATCGCCTGTGTGCTGGTCAATCCGCTGCAGGCCCTGCACCCGAACCGCAACGCGCCCGGCGACTCCACGCTGGTGGACGGCAGCCGCAGCGCGGGCTACGACCGCATCGCCTACACCGCCTGGTTGCGCGAGTTGCGCGAGGTCTGCACCGAACGCGGCATCGTGCTGATCTTCGACGAAGTGTTCCTGGGCTTTCGACTTGCCCCTGGTGGCGCGCAGGACTACTTCGGCGTGCGCGCCGATCTCGTGACCTACGGCAAGACGCTGGCCGGCGGCTACCCGGTGGGCGTGGTCTGCGGCCGCGTCGACCTGATGAAGCGCTTCCGCCCCGAGCGCCCCGCCGACGTGTGTTTCGCGCGTGGCACCTTCAACGCGCATCCCTACGTGATGGGTGGCATGAACGCCTTCCTGCGCCGGCTGGAGGCGCCGGAGATCCAGGCGCTGTACGACGACCAGGACGCGAAGTGGAACGCGCGCGCCAAACGCTTCAACGACACCATGGCCGCGCACGGCTTCCCGGTGCGCGCGGCGAACCTGCAGAGCGTCTGGACGCTCACCTACACCGAGCCCGGCCGCTACCACTGGATGTACCAGTACTTCCTGCGCTGGCACGGGCTGGCCTTGAGCTGGGTGGGCACGGGGCGCGTGATCTTCGGCCTGAACCTGCATGACGACGACTTCGAGGAGGTGCTGCGGCGTTGCGTGGCGGCCGCGCAGGACATGAAGAACCAGGGCTGGTGGTGGCGTGCGCCGGGCACCACGCACAAGACGATCCGCCGCCAGGTGCTGCGCGAGATGTGGCAGCACCTGCGTCACTGACGAAGCGCCAGGTTCAGCTTCGCTGCGCGACGCCCGGGTCGATCAACTGGCCGCGCATCAGGTACAGCGGGGCCTTGTGGTACAGCTTGATGTCGTGGAACGGGTCGGTGAGGATCTTGGTCATCCACACCAGGCCGGTCTTCACGTCGACGAGGAAGAACAGGTGCACGGTGCGGAACAGCAGGCCGCCCACACCGAGCGCAAGCCACAGCGTGCCCACCTGGCGCGTGAACTCCATTCCGGTGGCGTGCGGATCGAACAGACCGAACACGCCCGGCACCGCCCACACCAGCAGCGGCGTGCCGGCCCACAAGGCCATCAGCACCACCTTGCGGCGCAGGTTGTAGCCCACCTTGATCTCTTCCTTGTGCTCGTGCGTGGCCTGGTTCACGTGGTCGTAGCCCTTGGGCTCGAAGAAGAAGTGGCCGGCCTGGCGGCTGGTCATGGCGACCAGCCAGGCGATCAGCGCAGAGAGCACGGGGTCGGTCCAGAGCAGCGCATAGGCGACCACGAAGCTCATTGCGCTGATGAAGTGCAGCGTCTGGTTGATGCGGCTGTGGTGGTAGTAGCGGTGGTCGTCCCAGCGCTGCACTTCGAGGGTCTTGAAAAAATCGTTCACGAAAGGCTCCAGGAGGTTGCATGGGTGGCGTGCGTCAAACGCCTGTCATGTTTGCGCGCCCATGTGAAAACCCGGTGACAACCGTGCGCTGTCATCAGGTTGTTGCAATGCCTCGGGAAGATCGCCGCATGACCACAGTGCACACGGATCAGATCGTGGTGGAGGAGTACCTGGCCGCCAGCCCGTCGCTGCGCCTGTCGGTGGTGACCGAGACCTGGCCGCCGGAGATCAATGGCGTGTCGCTCACGCTCTCGCGCCTGGTGCAGGGCCTGTGCGCGCGCAACCACCAGGTGCAACTGATTCGTCCGCGCCAGGCGCGCGTGGACCAGGCGATCAGCCACGACGGGTTCGAGGAGGTGCTGATGCGCGGCATGCCGATCCCGCGCTATCCCGAGCTCAAGCTCGGCCTGCCGGCCAAGCGCGCCCTGGTCCAGGCCTGGACGCTCAGGCGGCCCGACCTGGTGCACATCGCCACCGAAGGGCCGCTGGGCTGGTCGGCGCTGCAGGCCGCGCGCCGCCTGCGCCTGCCGGTGACCTCCGATTTCCGCACCAACTTCCACGCCTACAGCCAGCACTACGGCGTGGGCTGGCTGCGCAAGCCCATCGTGGCCTACCTGCGCAAGTTCCACAACCTTGGCCACTGCACCATGGTGCCCACGCGCGCGCTGTGCGCCGAGCTGTCGGGTCACGGTTTTCAGAACCTGCGCGTGGTCGCGCGCGGCGTCGATACGGCGCTGTTCCAGCCTGGCCACCGCAGCGATGCCTTGCGCAGCCAATGGGGCGCCGACGGCCACAGTCTGGTGCTGCTGGTGGTGGGCCGCCTGGCGCAGGAGAAGAACCTGGACGCCGCGGTGGCCGCATTCGATGCCATGCGAAGACAGCATCGCGACGTGAAACTGGTGTTCGTGGGGAGCGGGCCCCTGGAGGAGACCTTGCGGCAGCGCTGTGCGCAGGCCGTCTTCGCCGGTGCCCGCGGGCATGGCGAACTGGCTAGCTACTACGCCTCGGCGGACCTGTTGCTGTTCCCCAGCCTCACCGAGACCTTCGGCAACGTCACCCTGGAGGCGCTGGCCAGCGGCTTGCCGGTGCTCGCGTTCAACACGGCCGCCGCCTGCGAGTGGGTGCTGCATGGCCGCAGCGGCTGGCTGGTGGACGGCGTGCGCACCGAGGACTTTGCCGCGCAGGCCGGCGAACTGGCGCGGCATCCCCATCGGCTGGGCGAGGCCCGCGCACATGCCCGAGCGCATGTGGCGCAACTGGACTGGCAGCGGATCGCGGCCCAGGTGGAGGCCGTGTTTCTCGACGCCATGACCCACCGGCACACGCGGGCGGACATCCGCAGCGCGACAGCGGCCGGCGAGGGGTCTTGAGGTGGCGCGGTTGCGCGCCGCGCCGTGTCAGGCGGCGCCGTCCGCGGCGGCGTGGCTGGGCGGGGGGAGGCTGTCGTCCGTGGCGAAGCTGTCGCGGAACGTGAAGTAGATGGATGTGTGGAACATCGACGCGATGAACAGCGCGGCCGGGTAGACCACGAAATTGAGCGCCTGGCCACCGCCCAGCAGCGTGGCCAGCAGTCCCATGAACAACACCATCGCGAGCATCACGCCGGCCCAGCCGAGCAGGTACATCACCATGGCGCCCTTGTTGGTCCAACAGGCCATGAAGCTGAAGAACAGGCTCTTGACCGGGCTCACGCGATGCCAGTGCACCAGCGCCGGCGCGTGCCAGAAAGCCATCACCGTGGGCAGGTACAGCAGCAGGCCGAGCCAGAAGCCGGGGTTGCTGGCGATGGTCCGGACCACCAGTTCGGGCGTTGCCTGCACCCCCTCCTGAAGCTCCATGGGCGGCGTGGCGCTGCCCACCAGCGTTGCCACCGCCACCACCAGCAGCAGCGCCGCCATGTACATGCCGCCCAGCATCAGCATGGGCCGCGCCTTGGTGGCACCCGAGCGGAACGCCGTGAGCAGCGTCGAGGGCATCGGAAAGCGCCCGTTGGAGGCTTCGATGGTGGCCGCCATCAGGCCCAGCCGGGCGGCGGGTACCAGCACCAGGGCGATGGCGGTGCCGATGGTGGGAATCACCGACAGCACCGAGGCCGCGGCCATGAACATGAAGAACAGCCCGGTCATGGCCAGGGGTTGGCGGAAGAAGGTCAGGGAGCCCAGCTTGACCCAGGCGAGGCCGGTGCTGGCGGGAACGATGCGAAGTTTCATTGGGGGGAGGTGGGCGGCATCAGGCCGCCACGCAGGCTTCCTCAAGCAGGGACGCTGCGCCGGCCTGCCGCACGCGGTGGCGCAGCACGCGCTCGAAATGGCTGGGGTCGTGGGCCTGCAGCATGGCCGCCTCGCGCGGCAGGTGCAGATCCCACAGGCGCGAGATCCAGAAGCGCAAGGCGCCGGCCCTCAGCATGGCGGGCAGCAGGTGCCGCTCGGCCGCGGTGAGCGGACGCACCGCCTGGTAGGCCGCCAGCAGGGCCTGCGCGCGTGCGGCGTCGTGGGCACCGTCGGCGTCGGCGCCACCGTGGTGCACGCACCAGTCGTTGAGGCACACGGCCAAGTCGAACAGCCAGGTGTCGCAGCCGGCGAAGTAGAAGTCGAAGCAGCCGGTGAGCACGCCGTCCTCGAACATCACGTTGTCGCGGAACAGGTCGGCGTGGATGGGGCCGCGCGGCAGGGCGGCATGGGCGGCGGTGCCGGCCACGTGGTTCTGGTAGGCCAGCTCGGCGCGGATCAGCCCGGCCTGGGCGCCGTCGAGAAAGGGCAGCACCACCGGCACGGTCTCGTTCCACCAGGGCAGGCCGCGCAGATTGGGCTGGCTCATGGCGAAGTCGCGCCCGGCCAGGTGCATGCGCGCCAGCAGGTCGCCCACCGCTTCGCAGTGGGCGACCGAGGGCTGCAGCTCGCTGTGGCCGCGCAAGCGGTTGACCACGGCGGCCGGCTTGCCCTGGATGGTGTGCAGGATGTCGCCGCCAGCGGTGGCCGCCGGGTCGGGCACGGGGATGCCCTTGCCCGCCAGGTGCTTCATCAGGTGCAGGTAGAACGGCAACTGCTCGAAGCCCAGGCGCTCGAACACGGTGAGCACGTGCTGCAGCGTGGCGCCATCGCGTTCGCTGGTCACGAAGTAGTTGGTGTTCTCGATGCCGCCCTTGATGCCCTGCAGCTCGGTCAGGTCGCCCAGATCCAGGGCGTGCAGCAAGGCAGCGGCCTCGGCAAACGCCACTTCGGTGTAAACGGCCATGAAAACTGCCCGCTTCAGAAGCTCAGGATGCGCCAGCTGCTGCGCCCGGCGTTGCCGGTGCGCTGGCCGGCCACATCGCCCCGGGTGGGCGGGAGGCCTTGTTCGGTGGTGATCTGGTAGGCGGGTGCGCCGTTCTTGGGCTGCACTTCGATGCTCTGCGTCTGCCCACCCACCCGCAGTTCGTCGATGCGGGTCAGGCCGTCTTCGTGGGTGATGCGTTCGATGCGGTCGCGCGCATTGGCCGCGGGTGCCTCGGCGTTGGCCGCGTCGGCCGGGGATGCGGGCGCTTGCTGTGCCAATGCGAGAGACGTCGGCGCGAGCGCCAGCAAAGACAGCGCGAGCATCAGGGGGCGGATTGGGGCGTTCATGCCCCATTGTAGGCAGGCCCGGACCTGGTGAGGGCGCCGGGGGCCCTCCGCCAGCGGGCTTTGTATCGATTTCCCCCACAATCGCAGCATGTCCGACGCCCACACCCCCGTTCCCACCCTGCTGCTGGTCGACGGTTCCAGCTACCTGTACCGCGCCTTCCACGCCATGCCCGACCTGCGGGCCGTGCCCGGCGATCCGGCCAGCCCGGCCACCGGCGCCATCCGCGGCATGGTCAACATGATGCAGAGCCTGAAGAAAGAGGTGCCGGCCGATTTCGTGGCCTGCGTGTTCGACGCCAAGGGCCCGACCTTCCGCGACGCCATCTACCCCGAGTACAAGGCGCAGCGCAGCCCCATGCCTGACGACCTGCGCGCGCAGATACCCCCCATCCACGAGGTGGTGCGCCTGCTGGGCTGGACGGTGCTGGACGTGCCCGGCGTGGAGGCCGACGACGTGATCGGCACGTTGGCCGTGACGGCGGCGCGCCAGGGCATCCGCGTGGTCGTCTCCAGTGGCGACAAGGACCTGGCCCAGCTGGTGGACGAGCACATCACCATCATCGACACCATGAACGGCAGGAAGCGCGACCTGGCCGGCGTGGAGGCCGAGTTCGGCGTGCCCGCGCGCCTGATGGTGGACTACCAGACCCTGGTGGGCGATCAGGTGGACAACGTGCCGGGCGTGGAGAAGGTCGGCCCGAAGACGGCGGCCAAGTGGTTGCAGGAATACGGCTCGCTCGACGCCCTGGTGGCTCGTGCCGGCGAGATCAAGGGCGTGGCCGGCGAGAACCTGCGCAAGGCGCTGGACTGGCTGCCCACCGGGCGCCAGCTGCTCACCATCAAGACCGACTGCGACCTCGACGGCTTCGTGCCCGGCCTGCCCGCGCTGGACGCGATCCGCATCGGCGAACCCGACGTTGATGCGCTCAAGGCCTTCTACGAAACCTATGGCTTCAAGGGGCTGGCCCAATCGCTGGGCGCAAAGGTGTCCGTTCGCCCTGAGTCTGCCGAAGGGCCCGCCAGCACCCAGGTGGAGGCTTCGACAGACCCGGCCCGAACGGCGGGCGAGCAACCTGAACCGGTGGCCGTCGCCTACGACACCATCCTCACCTGGGAGGCGTTCGACACCTGGCTGCAGCGCGTGCGCGCGGCCGAACTCGTGGCGTTGGACACCGAGACCACCTCGCTCGACGAAATGCGCGCCGAGATCGTGGGCATCTCCTTCAGCGTGACCCCCGGCGAAGCCGCCTACATCCCGCTGCGCCACAGCGGCCCCGACGCGCCCGAGCAACTGCCGTTCGACGAGGTGCTGGCCAGGCTCAAGCCGTGGCTGGAGGACCCGAAGCACCACAAGCTCGGCCAGCACGTGAAGTACGACCGCCACGTGTTCGCCAACCAC
>CAZFOT010000082.1:0-13790 GCA_964520365.1 uncultured Hydrogenophaga sp. | reverse complement strand
GGAGCCGCCGGTGGCCATGATCACCGCCACCGCGTTCTCGATCGCCTTGCGGGTCACGATGTCGCGCGGCTTGATGTCCTTCTTGATCGCCTCGATCAGCACCTTGGCCGATTCCCTGGCCGAGTTCATCTTCTCGTCGTGCGGGTTGGCCATGGTGGACGAGTAGGGCAGGGAGATGCCCAGGGCCTCGAAGGCGCTGGACATGGTGTTGGCGGTGTACATGCCACCGCACGAGCCCGAGCCGGGAATGGCGCGCATCTCGATCTCGCGCAGATCGGCGTCGCTCAGGTTGCCCGCGGCGTTCTGGCCCACGGCCTCGAACACGCTGACGATGTTGAGGTCCTGGTCCTTCCAGCGGCCCGGCAGGATGGTGCCGCCGTACACGTAGATGGCGGGCACGTTGGCGCGCAGCATGCCCATGAGCCCACCGGGCATGTTCTTGTCGCAGCCGCCGACCACGACCACGCCGTCCATCCACTGGCCCTGCACGCAGGTCTCGATGCAGTCGGCGATCACCTCGCGGCTGACCAGCGAGTACTTCATGCCCTCGGTGCCCATGGCCATGCCGTCGGAGATGGTGGGCGTGCCGAACACCTGGGCGTTGCCGCCGGCTTCTTCGATGCCGGCAATGGCCGCATCGGCCAGCTTCTGCAGGCCCGAGTTGCACGGCGTGATGGTGCTGTGGCCGTTGGCCACGCCCACCATGGGTTTGGCGAAATCGCCTTCCTCGTAGCCCATGGCGTAGTACATGGAGCGGTTGGGCGCACGCGACTTGCCCTGCGTGATGTTCGCGCTGCGGCTGTTGACGGGCTTGATCGGGATGGTTTTGTTGTCGGCCATTCTGGTGTCTCGTGGGTGGGGGAAAGAAGGGCAAGTATGCGACAGCCCTCGGCCGGTTTCCAATTGATTCGATGTCGGTATTTGATACGCTTGGCGTATGAATGAGTCCTTCAGATCGCTGCGCATCGAATTGCGGCAGTGGCGCCAGTTCGTGGCGCTGGCCGAGGAGCTGCACTTCGGCCGGGCCGCCGCGCGCCTGTACATGACGCAGCCGCCGCTGACCCAGGCCATTGCCGGGTTGGAGGCGGCGCTGGGCGTGCGCCTGTTCGATCGCACCCAGCGCAGCGTGCGCATCACGCCGGCCGGTGCCGCGCTGTTGCCCGAGGTGCGCGAGCTGCTTGCGCGAGCGCAGGCACTGCCCGTGCTCGCCCGCGCCGCCGCCGCCGGCGAGCTGGGCCGGCTGAGGCTGGCGTTCGTCTCCACCGTGGGGTTCGAGCTGCTGCCGCGCTGGGTGCGCGCGTTTCGCGAGCGGTGGCCGCAGGTGGCGCTGGAGCTGATCGAGGCCACGGGCGACGTGCAGCTGGAGCTGCTCGCGCGCGGCGAGGTGGACGCCGGCTTCATGCTGCACTCGCCCGGCTTCACGGCCGCCGGGCTGACGCAGGCGCTCATCGCCAGCGAGCCGCTGGTGGTGGCCATGCCGGAATCCCACCCGCTGGCCGCCGGCGAGCGGGCCGTTCTCAAGGGGTTGCTGGCAGAGCCCCTGGTCATCTTCCCCCGGCGCATCCTGCCCTCGCTGTTCGACGCGATCTTCGCGCTCTACAACGCCGCCGGCAGGGTGCCGCAGGTGGCGCAGGAAGCGATCCAGATGCAGACCATCGTGAACCTGGTGTCCGCCGGGCTGGGCATGGCCTGGGTGCCGCAGAGCGTGCGGCAGTTCCAGCGCCCGGGGGTCGTCTACCGGTCGGTGCGCTGGCCGCGGGGCAGGGCGGTGCCGGCGTGCGAGACCAGCCTGGTGTGGCGTCCGGACGCGGTGAGCCCGGCGCTCGCGCACTTCATGGACTTCGCGCGCGCGCAGGCCGCCAACGCGGCGCGCCAGGTCCGGAAGGCACAATAGAACCCATGCTCCAACACCCGCAAATCGACCCGGTGGCCCTGCAGCTCGGCCCGCTGGCCATCCACTGGTACGGCCTGACCTACCTCGCGGCCTTCGGGCTCTTCATGTGGCTGGGCGTCCTGCGCTTGCGCCACCCGCCTTTTGCCGGCGCCACCAGTCCGCCCTGGACCCGGCGGGACGTGGAGGACATCCTCTTCCTCGGCGTGCTCGGCGTGGTGGCCGGCGGTCGCCTGGGGTATTGCCTGTTCTACCAACCCGCGTACTACCTGCAGAACCCGCTGGAGGTCTTTGCGGTCTGGCAGGGCGGCATGAGCTTTCATGGCGGCATGCTGGGTGTGGCGGCGGCCATGCTGTGGTACGCGCACAGCCGCAAGCGCCCGTTTCTGCAGGTGATGGATTTCGTGGCGCCTTGCGTGCCCACGGGGCTTGCGGCGGGTCGGCTGGGCAACTTCATCAATGGCGAGCTGTGGGGGCGCGTGACCGATCCCTCGCTGCCTTGGGGCATGGTGTTCCGTGGTGCGGGCGATCTGCCGCGCCACCCCTCACAGGCCTACCAGTTCCTGCTCGAAGGCCTGCTCCTGTTCGTCCTGTTGTGGCTCTACGCCAGGAAGAAGCACGCGACCGGGCAGGTGACCGCCGCGTTCCTGTTCGGCTACGGCGTTTTCCGCTTCATCGCCGAGTTCTTCCGCGAACCCGATGCGCACCTGGGCTTGCTTTCGCTGGGCATGAGCCTGGGGCAGTGGTTGTGCGTGCCCATGATTCTGGGCGGCGCGGGCCTTTGGGCCTGGTCGGGCCGGCGCGGTGACAACCCGGGTGGCAGGCAGTAAAAACCCTGAGAAACCGGGCCGCATTTTCTCTTGCATTCCGGTGGCATGGGTTCCATAATTATCCGTAATTATGAAAACCCTGCTGTCCTGATTCCAGTATGCGCGTGGTCCCCAACTCCCTGCACGACGAAGTCGCTGCCCGCCTGCGAGACCTGATTTTCTCGGGCGATCTCCTGCCGGGCGCGTTCATCGACGAAGTGGCGATGGCGGATCGGCTGGCGATCTCGCGCACGCCGCTGCGCGAGGCGCTGAAGGTGCTGGCCGCGGAGGGGTTGGTCCGCCATGAGCCCAGGCGCGGCTGCTTCGTCAACCAGGTCACCGAACAGGATCTGGACGACATTTTCCCGGTCATCGCGCTGCTTGAAGGACGCTGTGCCTTCGAGGCCGCGCGCAATGCCACGGCGGCCGACATCGAGGCGCTCGAAGACCTGCACGACCGGCTCAACAAGCACGCCAAGGCGCACAGGATCACGCTCTACTACGAGGTGAACTATGCGATCCATGAGGCTATCATCACCCTGGCCGACAACCGCTGGCTGGCGCAGGTGATCGGTGACCTCCGCAAGATTCTCAAGCTGGCGCGCCTGCAGCAGTTGCACGCGCCCGGACGGCTGCAGCAGAGCCTGTCCGAGCACATGGCGGTGTTCGCGGCGCTGAAGGCGCGCGATCCCGAAGGCGCGGAAGCCGCCATGAAAACCCACTTGACGCGGCAGCGCGAAGCCTTGCGGGAGCTCGCGCGCAGCCGCCGCTCGAAACTGGCATGAGGCAAAAGGGGATGGCGCGATGAATACGTCGGAATGGATCACCAAAGGGGTGTCGATGCTTCGGGCCGGGCCGCTCAAGGGCGTGGCCGAAGCGGCGCAGGAGCTTGCCAAGCCGGGCCGGCAGGGTGCGAGGTCCACCAAGGAGCGGCTCGGCGCCACCTTGCGCCGGGAGGCGGAGGCCCTGTCGCCGCGCGTGCTGCGGCGCACGCTGACCGAACTCCGCTCGATCGTGGACCCCAAGGTGAGCGAGGTGGAAGGCGGTCGCCGGGCCAGGGGCGTGGCCGGCTGGTACGCCAGCGCCACGCCGGAGCAGCGGTACGACATGTGGCTGCTGATGAGCGAGCAGTTCGTGGCCGATCCGGCGAAGGTGAAAGCCGCCCAGGCGCAATATACCGCGGCCGTGGGCACACCGGAGGAGGCCGCCGCCGAGGTCAACTACCGCCGGGCCACGGTGTCGCCGCGCCGGCGATTGTTGCAGCGTTTCAGCGTCAATCCCGAGGGCATCCGCTTCCTGGTGGACATGCGCGCCGACATGCAGGCACACCTGAAGGCCGACCGGCGGCTGATGGCGCTCGACGTCGAGATGGAATACATGTTCTCGACCTGGTTCGATGTCGGGTTCCTGGACCTGCGCCGCATCAGCTGGGATTCGCCCGCTTCCCTGATCGAGAAGCTGATCAGGTACGAGGCGGTGCACGACATCCGCGGATGGGACGACGTCAAGAACCGGCTCGATTCCGACCGGCGCTGCTACGGCTTCTTTCATCCGCGGCTGCCCGACGAGCCGCTGATCTTCGTCGAAGTGGCGCTGATGGACGACATGGCCTCGTCCATCACGCCGTTGCTGGACGAGTCGGCGGCGCCGGCCAACCTGGCCAAGGCCACGCACGCCATCTTCTATTCGATCAGCAACACCCAGACCGGCCTCAAGGGCGTGAGCTTCGGCGACTCGCTCATCAAGCGCGTGGTGGAAACGCTGAAGGAGGAGTTTCCGAAGCTCAGGACGTTCGTGACGCTGTCGCCGATCCCCGGGCTGCGCGCCTGGTTGTCGAAGAACGCGTCGCCCGATCTGCTCAAGGCCTGGGAGCGGGTGGCGGACCTGTCCGCTCAGGCGCCCGAGCGCGCCACCCTGGTCGGCATGGCGGCGCGGTACCTGTGCCATGAACTCAAGGACGGCAAGCCGCTGGACCCGGTGGCTCGGTTCCACCTGGGCAATGGCGCGCGCGTCGAACGCATCAACTGGGCGGGCGATCCCTCGACCAAAGGCATGAAGCAGTCGTACGGGCTGATGGTGAACTACCTGTACGACCTCAAGCGGCTTGACCGGCACCGGGCTCAACTGGCGCTGGGCAAGATCCCGATGGCACCCGCCGTCGGAAAACCGATGCCGGCACCCTGAGGGCCTGCATCCCATCTCGATGACAACAGGAGACAACGCATGAGCAGTTCCATGACCCGGCGCACCGCGCTGGGCGCAGCCCTTGCCGGGCTTGCCAGCCATTCCTTTCCACTGCACGCCCAGTCGACCTGGCCCACCAAGCCTGTCAACATGATCGTGCCGTTTCCCGCCGGCGGCGGCACAGATGCGTTCGCGCGGCCGATGGCGATTCAGTTCGCGCGCCTGACCGGGCGCCAACTGGTGATCGACAACAAGGGCGGCGCGGGCGGCACGCTGGGCGCCACGATGGCCGCCCGGGCTGCGCCCGACGGCTACAACCTGTTCATGGGGGCCGTTCACCACACCATTGCGCCGAGCATGTATCCCCGCCTGGAGTACGACCTGGAGAAGGACCTCGAGCCCCTGATCCTGGTGGCCAGCGTGCCCCAGGTGCTGGTGGTCAACCCAGGCAAGGTGTCGGCGACGAACTTTGCCGACTTCCTGGCCCTGTTGCGCGCCAACCCGGGCAAGCTCAACTACGGCTCCGCCGGCAACGGCACCTCGCACCACCTCGCCGGCGAGCTGTTCAAGCAGCAGACGAAGACCTTCATCACCCACATCGCCTACCGGGGCGCGGGCCCGGCCCTGCAGGGCCTGATCGCGGGCGACGTGGAGATGATGTTCGATGGCCTGGGCTCCTCCGCATCCCACATCCAGGGCGGGCGGATCAAGGCGCTGATGGTGTCGGGCGCGAAGCGCAATCCGGCGCTGCCCGACGTGCCGTGCGCGGCCGAACTGGGACTGCCCGACTACACCGTGACCACCTGGTACGGCATCTGGACACCCAAGGGCGCGCCCGCCGAAGCGCGGGCCAGGGCGATCGAGGAAATCCGCAAGGCCTGCCTGAGCGACGAAGCCAAGGCCGTCTGGGACCGGCAGGGCGCATCGTTTCCCGACCTCAGCGGTGCCCAGTTCGCGACGTTCATCCGGGGCGAGGTGAGCAAGTGGGCCGAGGTGGTCAAGGCCTCGGGCGCCAAGCTGGATTGATGGCCATGGCCGGGCAGGTGCATTGCGAAACGGATGGCATGCTGGCGCGGGTGCGCCTGTCCCACCCCGGAAAATTCAATGCGATGTCGCGCGCCATGTGGCGCTCGCTGGGCGAGGTTTTCCGTGATCTCCAGGGCCGCGACGATTTGCGCTGCGTGGTCGTCAGTGGCGGAGAAGGCCACTTCTGCGCCGGTGGGGATATCGCGGAATACCCCTCGTTCCGGTTCGGCGAAGCGGCGCTGCGCGCGTTTCACGAAGACGAGGTCTGGGGCGGTCTGGCGGCCATGCTGGACTGCGACTTGCCCATCGTCGCGCGCATCGAAGGCAACTGCATGGGTGCCGGCATGGAGATCGCGAGCTGCTGCGACATCCGCGTCGCCGCCGATTCGGCCCGGTTCGGCGCACCGATCGCCCGGCTGGGTTTTCCGATGGCGCCTCGCGAAGCGGCGCTGGTCGCGCGCGCCGCGGGCGAGCTCACCGCGCGCGAAATGCTGCTGGGCGCGGCCATTCTGGACGCCGCGGAAATGAAGCAGCGCGGCTTCCTCAACCAGGTGCTTCCCCAAGCCGACCTGGCGCAGGCCGTGGAGCGGCGCCTGGGCTGCATGACCGGCCTGGCGCCGCGGGCGGCCCGAATGAACAAACAGACCTTGCGCGCGTTGTCGCGGCCAACCATGGCCTTGCCGCCTGCCGAAGACAGCTACCGCTACGCCGACAGCCCGGAGCACCGCGAGGGCATCGCGGCGTTCATCGCCAAGCGGCCCCCGGTTTTTGGCTGACACTCCCCACAACAACAAAGACGAAGCCGTCACATGAGTCATCACAACCTGTACTGCGCCTTGCGCGCGTCGTTTCCCGCCGACCTGGATGCCACCGCTGTCGAGACCGTGGGTGGCGCCACTCCGGCGCTGCGCTACAGCTGGCGCGACCTCGACCGGGCCACCGCCATGATGGCCAACCTGCTGGCCTCGCTGGACCTGCCCGCGGGCGCGCGCATCGCCGCCCAGGTGGAGAAGTCGGTGGAGGCGCTGATCCTGTACCTGGCTACGCTGCGCGCCGGGTATGTGTTCCTGCCGCTCAACACCGCCTACCGCGAGGCCGAGATCGGGTACTTCGTCGGCAACGCCGAGCCGGCCGTGGTGGTGTGCAGCCCGGCCAACTTCGGCTGGGTCTCCAAGATCGCGTTCAACGCGGGAACCCGGCACGTCTTCACGCTCGACGACCAGCGCCAGGGCAGCCTGCTGCAGCGCGCGGCTCACCACAGCGCCGAACACGTGCCCGCGGTTCGCCAGGCCGACGATCTCGCGGTGATCATCTACACCAGCGGCACCACCGGGCGCAGCAAGGGCGCCATGCTGACCCACGGCAACATGCTCAGCAATGCCCGGGTGCTGCGCGAGTACTGGTGCTGGCAGGCGGGCGACGTGCTGATCCATGCGCTGCCGATCTTCCACGTGCACGGCCTGTTCGTGGCCATCCATGGCGCGCTGATCAACGGCAGCCCGATGCTGTGGCTCAACAAGTTCGATCCGGCCGAGGTGGTGGCGCTGTTGCCCCGCGCCACGGTGTTCATGGGCGTGCCCACCCTGTACGTGCGCATGCTCGCCGAGCCCGGCCTGACCCGTGCGCAGGTCGCCAACATGCGGCTGTTCGTCTCCGGGTCGGCCCCGCTGCTGATCGAGACCTTCGAGGCCTGGCAGGAGCGCACAGGCCACACCATTCTGGAGCGCTACGGCATGAGCGAGACCGTGATGCTCACCTCCAACCCCTGCGGCCCGGATGCGCGCCATGGCGGCCAGAGCGAGCGCCGCGGCGGCACCGTGGGCTTTCCTCTGCCCGGCGTTGGCCTCAAGGTGGTGGACGATGGCGGCCGGCCGCTGCCGGCGGGCGAAATCGGCAACATCCTGGTCAGGGGTCCGAGCGTGTTCAAGGGCTACTGGCGCATGCCCGAGAAAACGGCCGAGGAGTTCACGGCAGACGGGTATTTCAAGACCGGCGACGTGGGCCGCGTGGATGCGCAGGGCTACGTGACCATCGTCGGGCGCAGCAAGGACCTGATCATCAGCGGCGGCTACAACGTGTACCCGGCGGAGATCGAGGGCTTCATCAATGAACTGCCCGGCGTGGCAGAGAGCGCGGTGGTGGGGGTGCCGCACCCGGATTTCGGCGAGGTGGGTGTGGCGGTGGTGACCGTCAGGCCCGGGGCGCAGCTCGATGGCGCCGCGATCGTGGCCGAACTGAAGAAGCGGCTGGCGAACTTCAAGATACCCAAGCATTGCAGCGTGGTGCCCGAGCTTCCGCGCAACGCCATGGGCAAGGTACAGAAGAACCTGCTGCGCGACGCCTGGTCGCACCTGTTCACGCCGTGACGCCGCCGCCGGCCGCCGCCTCCCGCTCGATCCGCTTGAGCACGCGGCGGCAGAGCAGGGCGCCGGCCAGGCCGAACACCACCACGCCCAGGCCGTAGCCGGCCATCACGCCGCGCGCGCCGAACCACTGCGCGCCCAGCCAGATGAAGGGCACCACGCCCAGCGTGGCCCGGCCCCAGTTCAACGCGGTGGAGTAGAACGCGAAGCCCAGGTTGTTGAACGCCGCGTTGGCCACGAACAGGGCGCCGTTGAACACGAAGCTGCCCGCGACGAACACGCAGAAGAAGACGATCAGGCCGCGCGCCTCGCCTTGCGCTCCGAAGGCGTCGGCGATCCAGCCGCTGCCGATGGCCAGCAGCAGCCACACGCCGAGCACGTAGACCAGCACCACCTTGAGGCTGTCGCGCACGGTGGCGCGCAGCCGGTCGTGGCGGCTGGCGCCGAGGTTCTGGCCCAGGATGGGCCCCACGGAGCCGGAGAGCGCGAACAGCGCGACAAAGGCCACCGGAATCAGCCGCACGATCACCGCCCAGCCGGCCACGGCGTCGTCGCCGAAACCGGCGATGGCCGCGGTGACGAAGGCATTGCCCACCGGTGTGGCGACCTGCGTCAGCACGGCCGGCACGCCGATGGCCAGGAACGGACGCAGGGTGTCGCGCAGCACCGGCATCGCCGGGCGCGCCAGCAGGTGGTGCACGCGCACCACGGCGTGCAGGCCGATGCCCAGCATGGCCAGTCGCGTGAGCACGGTGGCCGCCGCCGCCCCGTCCAGCCCCCAGCCCAGCCCGAAGATCAGGATCGGGTCGAGCACTGCGCTGATGGCCCCGGCTCCGAGCGTGACGAACATCGCCCGGCGGGCGTCGCCCAGCGAGCGCAGCAGCGCGCCCAGGCACATGCCCAGCCCCAGCGGGATCGCCGAGGGCAGGACGATGCGCGTGAACCGCAAGGCCAGCGCCGCCGTTTCGCCGGTGGCGCCCAGCGCGCCGAGCAGCTGTGGCAGAAACGGGAAGGTGAGCACGACCGCGGCGGTCATGAACAGCCCCATGAGCACCATGGACGCGCCGGCCAGCGCCCTGGCGTGCGCGCGATCGCCGCGCCCCAGGGCGCGTGAGGTCAATGCCGTGGCCGCGATCGACAGGCCGATGGCCAGCGAGGTCAGGAAAAAGAGCAGCGTGCCCGCGTAGCCCACGGCGGCCGCCAGTTCCTTCTGGCCCAGCAGGGAGATGTAGAACAGGTTCAGCACGTCCACGAAAAAAACCGCCGCCAGCCCGATGGAGCCGGTGGCGGTCATGGTGACGACGTGGCGCAGCGTCGAACCGGTGACGAACTTGCCCGTGGTGGGCGAGGGCTGGGGACGTGCGGCCATGGAGCGGGGTGACACCCGCTCACTCTACACCGGAGCCGGCGGCTACCTCAGCACCAGCACCGGCGTGTGCGAGTGCGTCAGCACCTGCTGGGTTTCGCTGCCCAGCAGCAGGCGCTTGAGGCCGCGGCGTCCGTGGGAGGCCATGACGATCAGGTCGCACTTGTTGCGCTTGGCCGCGGCGATGATGGCCTCGGCGATCAGATCGGACTTCACCGTGACCGGCTTGACCTTCACCTCGCGCAGCTGGCCGGCCGATTTCACGGCGTTGACGGTCACCATGGCTTCCTGCTGCCATTGTTTCTCCACCCGGTCGATCTCGGCGGCGGCCAGCGCCACCCCGCCCTCGAAATAGGTCTGGGGGTAGCGGGGAATCACCTTCAGCGCCACCACGTCGGCGCCGGTGAGATCGGCCAGGTCGATGGCGTGTTCGACGGCGCGCTGCGACAGCTTGGATCCGTCGGTGGCGACCAGAATGCGCTTGTACATGTGTGACTCCTTGGGTTGGGTTGAGCGGGTTCGCGTGGCACGGGCTTGCCTTGTCGCGGTGGCCTGTGGTCCACTGCGCCGTGTGGCACCGTGCAAGGCTAGCAAGCTTGTCCCGGTTGCGGTTGACTTATGTCAAGTGACAGGAGCGCTGGTTGGACTACGCTCGAAACATGAACCAGGCCATCGCCGCCTCCCCCGTGGGGGCATCGCCAACTTCGGGCGCGGGTTCGACCCGGCAGGCCGAGCGCGGCGAGACGGCCCATGTTGCTGGCCGCTGGTTCGGAGAACATCGCGGCCCGCTGGAGGTGACCGACGATTTCGCGGTGCTGGACGACCCGGTCGAACAGCGCGAGTTCACCGAGTTTTCCGAGGAAGACGGCCAATCCAGGGCCGATTCGGTGCTGCTGGTGCAGGGCATGTACTGCGCCGCGTGCGCCGACACGGTGGAATCGGTGCTGCAGCACGTGCCCGGCGTGGAGCGTGCCCGCGTGCATGCCGCCACGCGCCGCCTCTCGCTGCGGTGGGACCCCGCTGCCACCCGGATGTCCGACCTGGCCCGGTTGGTCGGCCAGGCCGGCTACCGCCTGTTGCCGCTGCAGCAGGCCCTGTCGATCAGCGAACGCCTGGCCCAGACCCGCCAGGCGCTGTGGCGGCTGTTCGTGGCGGGTTTCTGCATGATGCAGGTCATGATGTACGCGTGGCCGGCCTACGTGACCGAGCCGGGCGAGATTCCCGCCGACATCGACCAGTTGCTGCGCTGGGCGAGCTGGCTGCTGAGCCTGCTGGTGGTGTTCTTCGCCAGCGGTCCGTTCTTCCAGAGCGCCTGGCGCGATCTCAGGCTGGGGCGCATCGGCATGGACACGCCGGTCTCCGTCGGCATCCTCGTGACCTTTCTCGCCAGTTCGGCGGCCACCTTCGACCCCACCGGACCGTGGGGGCAAGAGGTCTGGTTCGACTCGCTGACCATGTTCGTGTTCTTCCTGCTCGGCGGCCGCTACCTGGAACTCAAGGCGCGTGACCGCACCGCCGGCGCGCTCGACAGCCTGATGAACCGCCTGCCCGAAGTCTGCGAACGGCGGCGCGCGGACGGCGTTTTCGAATCGGTCTCGGTGCGCCGGCTGGTGGTGGGCGATACCGTTCGCGTGCAGGCCGGGCAGGCCTTTCCGGGCGACGGCGTGCTGCTGAGCGTCTCGGCCATCGTGGACGAGGCCTTGCTGACCGGCGAATCCCGTCCCGTGGTCCGTTCGACCGGCGAAGGCGTGGTCGCCGGGAGCTTCAATCTGGGCGGGCCGGTGCAGGTGCGGGTGGACAGGCTGGGGCGAGACACCCGGTTTGCCCAGATCGTGAACCTGATGGAGAAGGCATCCATCGAGAAGCCCCGCCTGGCCATCATGGCCGACCGCATCGCCACCCCGTTCCTGGTGCTGGTGATGCTGGCGGCGGCGCTCGCGGGCTGGTACTGGTGGCAGATCGACCCCTCCAAGGCGCTCGCGGTGGCCGTGGCGGTGCTGATCGTGACCTGTCCCTGCGCGCTGGCGCTGGCCACCCCGGCGGCCATGCTCGCATCGGCCGGCGCGCTGGCACGAAGAGGCATCCTGGTGCGGCGCCTGCAGGCATTCGAGGCGCTGGCCGGCGTCAACACCGTGCTGTTCGACAAGACCGGCACGCTCACGCACGACCGCCTGGTGTTGCAGGGCGTGCGCACCCGGGCAGGAACGACGCGCGACCAGGCGCTGCAGCTTGCCTGCGGACTGGCCGAGGCCTCCCTGCACCCGGTGTCCCGCGCGCTGACGCAGGCCGGGCAGACCGATTGCACGGTGGATTCGCCGCGGCCGCAATGGGCCGAGATCGCCGAGACCGCGGGGCAGGGCCTGCTGGGCAGGCTTGCCAATGGCCACGAGGTCCGGCTCGGTTCCTCGGCGTTCTGCGGCGTGCAGACGGAGCCCATCGGCGACCAGGACAGTCCGCGCGCCTACCTCAGCGACGAGGCCGGCTGGGTGGCCACGTTCGAGCTGCAGGAGGGCTTGCGCGCCGATGCCCGGACGGCGGTGCGGGCGCTGCGCGACATGGGCGTGCGCACCTGGCTGCTGTCGGGTGACCGCGAGGCCGCCGCCCGGCTGGTGGGCCAAGCGGTCGGGGTGGACCACGTGATCGCGGGGGCCTCGCCAGAGCGCAAGCTGGCCGAACTGGTGGCCCTGCAGGCCCAGGGCATGCGCATCGCCATGGTCGGCGACGGCCTCAACGACGGCCCCGTGCTGGCGCGGGCCGACACTTCCTTTGCGCTCGGCCATGCCGCTCCGCTGGCGCAGGCGCAGTCCGACTACGTGATCCAGGGTGGGCAGGTGATGGACGTCGTGCACACCCTGCGCCAGGCGCGTGCCACCTTGCGCACGGTGCGCCAGAACCTGGCCTGGGCCGGGGTCTACAACGCGGTCTCCGTCCCGCTGGCGCTGGTGGGCTGGATGCCGCCCTGGCTGGCCGGGCTGGGCATGGCGGCCAGTTCGCTGCTGGTCATCGGCAACGCGCTGCGCCTGGCCGCCCGTGCGCCCCTGGGCGTCTCCGCCAGCGCGCAGGCCGCGCCGGTATCGGCGTAACCCTTTCGATCAGAGGTTTCCATGGACATCCTGTATCTGCTCATTCCGATTTCGGTGCTGCTCGTCTTCGTGATCATCGGCATCTTCTGGTGGGCGCTGCAAGGTGGGCAATTCGACAACATCGAGCGCGAGGGAGAGCGCATTCTGGGGGGCGATTGACCTAAGTCAAGGCGGCAGGCGAGGGGCGTACAGACACTCGAAAGAGTGGCATTTAAGAGGAGTTTCCGTATGTCCGTGACAACCAAGGCCAGCCCGTCGGCGGTCTACAACGACAGTGTGGTCAGGTGGTTCGCCGTCGCGTCGGTGATCTACGGCGTGGTCGGCATGCTGGTGGGAGTGGTCATCGCAGCCCAGTTGACCTGGCCCGAACTCAACATGGGCATCGAGTGGCTCAGCTACGGCCGCCTGCGCCCGCTGCACACCAATGCGGTGATCTTCGCGTTCGGCGGCAGTGCCTTGTTTGCATGCAGCTACTACGTGGTCCAGCGGACCTGCCACGCCCGCCTGTTCGGCGACAAGCTGGCCTGGTTCACCTTCTGGGGCTGGAACGTGGTCATCGTCGGGGCGGTGATCACGCTGCCGATGGGGCTGACCCAGAGCAGGGAATACGCCGAACTGGTCTGGCCCATCGACGTGCTCATCGCCCTGGTGTGGGTGGCCTATGCGGTCGTCTTCTTCGGCACCATCGGCGTGCGCAAGGTGCGCCACATCTACGTGGCCAACTGGTTCTTTGGCGCCTACATCATCGCCATCGCTTTGCTGCACATCTTCAACAACATCCAGATCCCCACCAGCCTGTGGCACTCCTACTCGGCCTACGCCGGGGTGCAGGACGCCATGATGCAATGGTGGTACGGCCACAACGCCGTGGGCTTCTTCCTGACGGCGGCGTTCCTGGGCATGATGTATTACTTCATCCCCAAGCAGGCCGAGCGGCCGGTGTATTCCTACCGGTTGTCCATCGTCCATTTCTGGGCGCTGATCTTCACCTACATGTGGGCAGGCCCGCACCACCTGCACTACACCGCGCTGCCGGACTGGACCCAGTCGGTCGGCATGGTGTTCTCG
>CAZFOT010000081.1:0-13921 GCA_964520365.1 uncultured Hydrogenophaga sp. | reverse complement strand
TTTTGCTCCCTCTCCCGCTGGCGGGAGAGGGTCGGGGTGAGGGCCGCGGCATCTCTGGATACGGGCATGCCTGCCGGATGCGTTGCGCCGGGGGTTCTGGGCTAAGCTTGTCTGTTTCGCCCAACCTGTGTCTCCATGACCTCCGATTTTCGCGTGCTGAGCCTCATCCCGCCGATGACGCAGCTCAACACGCCCTACCCGTCCACCGCCTACCTCACCGGGTTCCTGCGTTCGCGTGGCATCGACGCGGTGCAAGCCGATCTGGCGCTGGCGCTGGTGCTCGAACTGTTCACGCCGGGCGGGCTGGAAGCCGTGCGCGGCCAGGCGCTGGCGTTGCCCGAAGCCGACCGCAGCGCCAGCGTGCACGCCTTTCTGGACCAGTTCGACGGGTATCGCTCCACCATCGGCCCCGTGCTGCGCTTCCTGCAGGGGAGCGATTCGACCCTGGCGCACCGCATCGCCGCGCGCGGGCTGCTGCCCGAGGGGCCGCGCTTTGCGGCGCTCGATGCCTACGAGGATGACGGCAGCGGCGACCCGCTGGCCTGGGCCTTCGGCGCGCTGGGCGTGCAGGACAAGGCCCGCCACCTGTGCACGCTGTTCCTCAACGACCTGGCCGATGTGCTGCGCGACGCGGTGGACGAGCGCTTCGAGTTCGTGCGCTACGCCGAATCGCTGGCCAGCAGCCAGCCCACCTTCGACCCGCTGGCCGACGCGCTCGCCGCGCCACCCACGCTGGTGGACAGGCTGCTGCAGGACCTGACGCGCACCGAGATCGAACGGCACCATCCCCAGCTCGTGCTGCTGTCGGTGCCGTTTCCCGGTTCGGTGTACGCGGCGCTGCGCATCGCGCAGACCATCAAGGCGCACGATCCCTCGATCCGCATTGCGCTGGGCGGCGGTTTCGTGAACACCGAGCTGCGCGAACTGGCCGATCCGCGCGTGTTCGACTTCGTGGATTTCGTGACGCTCGACGCCGGCGAGCGCCCGGTGCTGGCGCTGATCGAACACCTGCGCGGGCAACGCGGCCGCCAGCGGCTGGTGCGCACCTTTGTGCGCCACGGCGAGGGCCAGGTGCAGTACGTCAACCTGGCCGAGCCCGACATCCCGTTCGAAGACGTGGGCACCCCCACCTGGGATGGCCTGCCGCTGGACCGGTACCTGAGCCTGCTCGACATGCTCAACCCCATGCACCGGCTCTGGAGCGACGGGCGCTGGAACAAGCTCACCGTGGCGCACGGCTGCTACTGGAAGAAATGCAGCTTCTGCGACGTGAGCCTGGACTACATCGGCCGCTACGAAACCGCGACTGCCGCCACGCTGGCCGACCGCATCGAGGCGATCGTGAACGAGACCGGCCAGACCGGCTTTCACTTCGTCGATGAAGCGGCGCCGCCCAAGGCGCTCAAGGCGCTGGCCGAAGAACTGATCCGGCGCCAGCTCAACATCTCGTGGTGGGGCAACATCCGCTTCGAGAAGACCTTCACGCCCGAACTGGCCGAGCTGCTCGCGCAAAGCGGCTGCATCGCCATGAGCGGCGGCCTGGAGGTCGCGAGCGACCGGCTGCTGAACCTGATGAAAAAGGGCGTGTCGGTCGAACAGGTGGCGCGCGTGACCAAGGGCTTCAGCGACGCCGGCATCCTGGTGCACGCCTACCTGATGTACGGCTTTCCCACGCAGACGCTGCAGGACACGGTGGACGCGCTGGAGTACGTGCGCCAGTTGTTCGAACACGGCTGCATCCAGAGCGGCTTCTTCCACCGCTTCAGTTGCACCGTGCATTCACCGGTGGGCCTGGACCCCGAGGCCTACGGCATCGAACTGATCCCGCTGCCGCCGATCACCTTCGCCAGGAATGACATTGGCTTCCGCGACCCCACCGGCACCGACCACGACGCCCTGGGCATCGGCCTGCGCAAGGCGATCTACAACTACATGCACGGCCTGTGCGTGGAAGACGACGTGCGGCGCTGGTTCGAGCACCTGCCGCACAAGGTGCCCAAGGCGACGGTGGGCAGAAACCGCATCGCCCGGGCGCTGGCGAGCTGAGGCAGCGCCCCTGGCTCAGGCCGCTTCGCCCGCGATCTGCCGCAGCGCCTGCTCGAACACCGCCGCCGGCTGGCCGCCCGAGATCAGGTGGCGGTCGTTGATGATCACCGCCGGCACGGCGTGGATGCCGCTACCGGTGTAGAAGGCCTCCTGGTCGCGCACGTCCTGGGTGTAGGCGTCGCTGGCCAGCACCGCCTGCGCTCTCGCCACGTCCAGCCCGGCCTCGTCCACGCAGGCCAGCAGCACATCGTGCGAGGCCATGGCTTCCGAGCGGGTGTGGCAGGCGGCCAGCAAGGCTTTCTTCAGGGCATGCTGCTGGCCCGCCTGACCTTCCACCCCGGCCCAGTGCAGCAGCCGGTGGGCGTCGAAGGTGTTCCAGATGCGGCCGCGGCCCGCCGCGTTGAAGGTGAAGCCCACCTCGGCCCCGCGCTGGCGGATGGTTTCGCGGATCTGCCGCTGTTGTTCGGGCGTGGAGCCGTACTTCTGCGCCAGGTGTTCGCCGATGTCCTGCCCCTCGGGACCCATCTGCGGGTTGAGCTCGAACGGCTGGAAATGCAGGTCGGCCTGCACTTCGCCGTCCAGGTTGCGCAGCGCCTGCTCCAGCGCGCCCAGGCCGATGGCGCACCAGGGGCAGGAGACGTCGGACACGAAATCGATCTTGAGGGAGGTCGTCATGGTGCGAATGGTAAGGACGCGCTTGCGTGGCCGCATGGCATGGTGCCATGCCCACGGACCGACTGAGGGCTTGCGCGACAATCGACCGCTACAGCCCCATCCCTGATACCCCATGATCGATCGCTATGCCGTGTTCGGCCACCCCATCTCGCACAGCCAGTCGCCGCTGATCCACAGCCTGTTCGCCCAGGCCACGGGCCAGTCGCTGGCATACACCGCGATCGAGGCGCCGCTGGATGGCTTTCGCGACACGGTGCTGGCATTCCGCGCCGGCGGCGGGCGCGGCGCCAACGTCACCCTGCCCTTCAAGCTGCAGGCTTTCGAACTGGCGACCGACCCTTCCGAGGGCGCGCGGCTGGCAGGCGCGGCCAATGCGCTGAAGTTCGACGGCGAGCGCATCCTGGCCGAGAATTTCGACGGCATCGGCCTGGTCAACGACATCCAGCGCAACCACGGCGTGGCGCTGACGGGCAAGCGCGTGCTGCTGTGTGGCGCCGGCGGCGCCACGCGCGGGGCCATCCTGCCGCTGGCCGGGCAAGGTCCCGCGCTGATCGCCATCGCCAACCGCACCGCGGCCAGGGCGCATGCCCTGAAGGCCGATTTCGCGGCCCACGTGGCGCTGCGGACCGGCGGCTACGAGGACCTGGCCGGCATGCGCTTCGACGTGGTGATCAACGCTACCTCCACCGGGCTGTCGCAGGACGCCCTGCCGCTGCCCGCCGGTGTGTTCGCCCCGGATGCCCTGGCCTACGAGATGGTGTACGGCAAGGGCCTGACGCCTTTCCTGCGGCAGGCACGCGAAGCGGGCGCCACCCGCGTGACCGACGGCGTGGGTATGCTCGTCGAACAGGCCGCCGAAGCCTTCGCCTGGTGGCGCGGCGTGCGCCCCGACACCCGGCCGGTGATCGAGCGGCTGACCGTGCCGCTGGTCTGATCCTCTTTGTTTGACCTTTCGCGAGAACACCATGTCCACCATCCTGCTGCTCAACGGCCCCAACCTCAACCTGCTCGGCACCCGCGAGCCCGCCGTGTACGGCGCCACCACGCTGGCCGACGTCGAGGCGATGTGCACCGAGGTGGCCAAGGGCCTGGGCTTCGCGCTGGAGGCCTTCCAGAGCAACCACGAAGGCGCGCTGATCGACCAGATCCATGCCGCCGGCCGGCGCTACAAGGCCGGCGAGCTGACCGGGGTGGTGTTCAACCCGGGCGCGTTCACCCACACCTCGGTGGCGCTGTTCGACGCCATCAGCGGCGTCAAGCCCATGCCGCTGATCGAGGTGCACATCTCCAACGTGCATGCGCGCGAGGCGTTCCGCCACCATTCCTACGTGTCGCCGGCCGCGGCTGGCATCGTGGTCGGTTTCGGCACCGACGGCTACCGCCTGGCCATCGAAGGCCTGGCGCGCAAGGCCAGCCAGGCCGCCGCTTGAAAGCCCGCCACTTCGCCCAGCTGGTCGCCTTGTCGGCGCTCTGGGGCGCCTCCTTCCTGTTCATCCGCATCGCCAGCCCGGTCATGGGGCCCATGGTGCTCGCCGGCTGCCGCGTGGCGCTGGCCGGTGTCACGCTGGCGCTGATCATGCGCGGCCTGCGCCAGCACTGGCCCTGGGCACACTGGCGCGAACTGCTGCTGCTCGGCGCGCTTTCGGTGGCCGTGCCTTTCCTGCTCTTCGCGTGGGCCGCCTTGCGCCTGCCGGCCGGGTACAGCGCCCTGCTCAACACCACCGCCGTGCTGTTCGGCACGCTGGCTTCAGCCTGGTTCAAAGAGGACACGCTCACCGCCCGCAAGCTGCTGGGCTGCCTCTGCGGCTTCGTGGGCGTGGGCCTGATCGTGCGGCTGGGCCCGGTGCAGCCCGACGCGGCCACCCTGGTGGCCGCGCTGGCCTGTGTCACCGCGGCCGCCTGCTACGGCTGCTCCACCCCGCTCATGAAACGCGCCACCACCCGCATGCAGCCGCTGGCCATTGCCGCCGGCATCCACGTGGCCGCCATGGTGCTGGTCCTGCCGGGCACGCTGTGGGGCCTGCCGCAGGCCCGCTTCACGCCCGAGGCCCTGGGCGCGGTGGTGCTCATGGGCGTGATCACCTCGGGCCTGGCGTACTGGGCGCACCTGCGCATCATCCGCCACGTGTCGCCGGTGGCGGCCATGAGCCCGGTCTTCATGATTCCGGTGTTCGGCGTGACCTGGGGCCATCTGTTCCTGGACGAGGCGCTGTCGCCCGGCATTTTTGCCGGGGGCGCGCTGGTGCTGCTGGCCTCGGCGCTGGTGACCGGCTTCAACCCGCTGCGGCGCAGCCCTGTGGCCGATCCGGCGCCTTGAACGAACCTGGCCGGGTCTGGCCGCAACGAGTGGCGCAAGAGCCGGTCTTGCCCGCGGGTATTCACCGATGCTTCGAACGGCACGGTTCCTGCTTAATTCCATGCTGCAAATCCGTTCCTCATGCACCACCGCAGCGGATGAGCGCTCTGGCGGTTGTTAACGATCGGGACGACATGGACATTGCGTACTCCACAACCGGTGTAGAGCCAGCACGTCGATTCGAGTACTGGATCGACGTCGTGTGCCGCCACTGCATTCCGGCTGCCAGCCGGCAATTGGGGGGCGCTCCTTTCGACGGGCAACTCGCCGTCAGTTCCATCGGTGCGGTGGACATCAGCAAGATGATGGCCCCGCTGCACTGGTGGTCGCGCGATGCCACCCATCTGCGCCGCGGACCCGATGACGACCTGTGGATGGGCTACATGATGGATGGGCAGGCCATCGTTCGGCAACATGGCCGCGATGCCCATGTGGGCCCGGGCGACCTGGTGCTGTACGACGCGGGCCGCCCCTTTGAATTCACGCTTGAAACGCAAGGCATCTACCTGGTCCGCCTGCCCAGGCGTTCGCTGGTGCAGCGCTGCCCCGGCGCCGAGCAACTGACCGCGCGCGTGATCAGCGACAGCCAGCCGGCCGCTGCGCCGCTGCGTTCGATGATCGAACAGGCCGTCGCCGCCGACTTCAAAAAAATGCGCCCCGGCGCCGCTGCACAGTTCGGGAGCACGCTGCTCGATCTCGTGGCCGTTGCGCTGGAGTTCCAGATGGGCGGCATCGAGCCGGTCGGCGAGCGGGACCTCTACAGCCGGATCGTCGCTTACATCCAGCGGCACTTCGAGGACCCTGAGCTGTGCCTGGACGCCCTTGCCGATGCGCACCACGTATCTTCTCGCACCATTACCCGCGCATTCGCCCGCCGCCAGCAGACACCTATGGGACTGGTCTGGCAGTTGCGCCTCGAGGCCAGCCAGCGGGCGCTGATCGAAGGCAGATCACGCAGCGTGACCGAAGCGGCGTTTGACCACGGCTTCTCGGATGTCTCCCACTTCAGCCGGGCTTTCCGCAAAGCCTTCGGCTGTGCGCCCCATACCCTGATCCGGAACTGAGTCCAGGGCCTCGGCCCCCCAGCGATGCACGCCGCCGTCGCAGATGGCCGGTCGAGCATGGCGTGCCTTGGCACTCGTGCTTGCAGGTTGTCCTTTTGGGACAAACGCTGCGTCTCTCCCAGGCCAACAAGCCGCTTGCGTTGTCATTACCTTATGCAGCGGAGGACGCGCCCTTGCACGCGTCCGATCCGTTCAACCGGTCACAGGCGCTGACGCCCGAGGAGAAAAGGTATGGCAGACAAGGAACTCCACTATCTCGAATTGCTGGAAGTCGGAAGGCAGATCCAGTCGCGCGAGCGTTCTTCGCTCGATGTGACCCAGTCAATGCTGGCGCGCATCGATGCCGTCGATCCCAAACTGAAGAGCTATGTGACGGTGATGCGCGAGCGTGCGCTGGCGGATGCGCGCCGTGCCGACGGCGAGATCGCCAAGGGTCAGCGACGCGGTTCGCTGCACGGCGTGCCGATCGCGGTCAAGGACCTGCTGTGGACGACCGATGCTCCCACCTCCCACGGGATGCCCATCAACCGCCAGTTCATGGCCCAGGACGATGCGACGGTGGTGCGCCGGCTGCGCGACGCCGGTGCCGTGCTGCTCGGCAAGCTGCAGCAGACCGAAGGCGCATTCGCGGACCACCACCCAGACGTGGCACCACCCATCAACCCTTGGGGCGATGCGCTGTGGTCAGGCGCATCGTCGAGCGGTTCGGGCGTGGCCTCTGCGGCAGGGCTGAGCTTTGGCACGCTGGGCACCGACACGGGGGGATCGATCCGTTTCCCCTCGGCCGCAAACGGCGTGACAGGCCTCAAACCCACCTGGGGCCGGGTGAGCCGGTACGGCGCGTGCGAACTGGCGGCATCGATGGACCACATAGGCCCGATCGCTCGCAGCGCCGCCGATGCGGGGGCGATGCTGTTCGCCATTGCGGGATCAGACCCGAAAGATCCCACCGCAAGCCAGGAGCCGGTGCCCGACTACCTGGCACTGATGACGCGCGGCCTGGCGGGCCTGCGCGTGGGTATCGACCCCGCCTGGACGATCGACCGCGTCGATGCGGCCGCCCAGGCCGTGCTCCAGGAGGTCCTGAAACTGATCCCGCAATTGGGTGGAACGGTGGTGGACATCCAGTTCCCCGACGCTGACCAGGCCGCGCACGACTGGGTTCCGCTGTGCGGCGTAGAAACGGCGGTCTATCACGAGAGCACGTATCCCGCGCGGCGCGATGCGTATGGGTCGGGCCTGGTGGGTCTGATCGACGTCGGCCGCCAGACGAGTGGCCTGGACTACCAGAAGCTGTTGTTGCGGCGAGCAGACTTCCGTGGCCGCGTCAATGCAGTTTTCCGCGACGTCGACCTGGTGCTGGCACCCGCGACCGCCGAATCCGCGCTGACCATGGAGCGCATGACGCAGTTCGGCACCGATGCCGACCTCTTCGCCGGAACACTGCGCTACACCTGCCCGTTCGACCTCAGCGGTCACCCCACCATCACGATGCCCGGCGGGTTCACGAAGGCCGGTGCGCCCGTGGCCTTCCAGTTCATCGCGCCGCACTTCGGCGAGGCCAGCCTCGTGCGTGCGGGCTGGGCCTATCAACAAGCCACCGACTGGCACCGGCGCCATCCGACGCTCTGAGACCCGGCCAAACGGATGCTGGCGCAGCCGCTGCCCACCCGGGGCAGCGGACGCCGCTGCGAATGCCGTCGCCGTGGACACGAACACCCCCACCCCTCTCGAAAGAATCACCATGAACACGAACCACACGTCTCGCCGCCGCTTTATCCACCTGGGCGCCGCCATGCTGGCCGCGCCCGCCCTCATCCGCCCGGCACATGCCGCCCAGGACATCCGGCTCGGCAGCCTGCTGGACCTTTCGGGCAACTTCGATGCTCTCGGCAAACCCATGGACATGGGGCTGGATCTGGCTCTTGACGAGATCAACCGGGACGGCGGCCTGCTGGGCCGCAAGGTGGCCAAGGTCGCTTACGACACGCAGTCCGACATGGCGCAGTACACCAAGTTCGCGCAGCAACTGATCCGCCGCGACAAGGTGGACGTGGTGATCGGCGGCATCCTGTCCGCCTCCCGCGAAGCCATCCGACCCTTGCTCGGCCGCGCCAGCATTCCGTATTTCTACGCGCCCCTGTACGAGGGTGGCGTTTGCGACCGCAACACTTTCATGACGGGCACCACGCCAGCGCAGCAGGCCGAGGTGCTCATTCCGGAAGCCATGAAGGCGTTCAAAGGCAAAAAGGCCTACATCCTGGCAGCGGACTACAACTACGGCCAGGCCATGGCACGGGCCTTCCAGCGTATCGTAGGAGCCAACGGCGGCCAGATCGCATCGACCGACTTCTTCCCGCTCGACGTGTCGGACTTCAACTCCGTCATCAAGAAAATACAGGAAGCCAAACCCGATTTTCTGATCTCGGCCCTGGTCGGCGCTGCCCACCTGTCCTTCTACCGGCAGTGGGCTGCGGCAGGCATGAAAAGCAAGATTCCCATGGCCTCCACCACTTTGGGTGTGGGCAACGAGCACCTGGTGCTCACGCCGGCCGAGGGTGACGGCATCCTGGTGGCCTACAACTATTCGCGCCATATCGACCTGCCCGCGAACAAGGCCTTTGTGGCAGCTTGGACGCGCAAGCACGGCGACCCGAAGCTGATCACCGAACTCGCAGCGTCCCAGTACCAGACAGCCATGCTCTGGGCAGCGGCCGTGCGCAAGGCCGGCAGCACGGACCGCGACGCGATCACCAACGCCCTGGAAGCGGGCCTCGCCATCGATGCGCCCTCGGGCCGGGTGACCATCGATGCGCAAAGCCATCAGGCCATTCTGGATGTGCACACCATGGAGATCGCCAACCAGCAGCTCATGGTGAGGAACTCGTTCTCGCAGCGCCAGCCCACGGACGCGAAGTCGGTGTGCAACCTCAAACTCAACCCGAACGACAACAAGTACTACGAAATCCGGTGATGAAGGCATCGACCGGATCAACCCAACCGAGGAGCACCCCTTGTCACAAACGCTGGTGACTTTCATCGACTTCGCCTACGCCATCGCCTTTCTGGTGCTGATCTCTCTGGGGCTGGCCCTGATCTTCGGCATGATGGGCGTGGTCAATCTCGCACACGGCGAGTTCATTGTGCTGGGCGCGTATGCGGCCATCGTCTCGCATCAGGCGGGCGTTCCCCTCTGGGCCGCCATCCTGATCGTGCCGCCGGTGTTCGTGGGCCTGGTCGGCATGGCGGTCGAGCGGCTGGTGATCCGGCACCTGTACGGGCGGCTGGTGGACACGATGCTGGCCACCTGGGGTTTGTCGCTGCTCATCAGCGGCCTGCTGGTCACGGCTTTCGGCAACACCACCACCGGGTTGCCCAATCCGGTGGGGCCGGTGAGCATCGGCGACTACCAGGTTGGGGGTTACAGCCTGTTCATCATCGGTGCGGCCGTTGGCCTGTTGGCCGCGACCTTTCTCGTCCTGCGCCTGACGCGCGCCGGCCTGGTCGTTCGCGGCGCCATGCAGTCAGCAGCCATCGTATCCACGCTGGGCTACAACCCGAGGCGCATCTACCTCTACACCTTTGGTGCCGGCGCCGCACTCTCCGGGTTGGCCGGCGGCATCATCGCGCCGCTGACCGGCATCACCCCGGTGTCGGGAGGCCAGTTCATCGCCAAGGCGTTCATCACCGTGATCACCGGCGGCGCTTCCACGCTGGCGGGTACCGGACTGGCCAGCCTGTTGCTGGGCGTGACCAGCAAGACCGTGGAAGTGCTCAGCACACCGGTGGCCGGGGAGATCGCGTTGCTGGCGCTCGCCGTGGTGCTGCTGCGCCTGCTGCCCCAGGGCATCACCGGCCGCTTTCTGAAGGGAGCGCTGTGATGGTGCACGATGCCTCGACCACCCGCCCCTGGTGGGTGCTTTTTGCCACCATTGCGCTGAGCCTGCTGGCGGTTCTCCCGCGGTTTGCCGACCTCTACAGCCTGTCGCTGCTGCTCATCTACGCCATGCTGGCGCTCTCGCTCGGGCTGGTCTGGGGCATCGGCGGCATCCTGTGCTTCGGCCAGGGGGCCTTTTTCGGGCTCGGCGCCTACACCTACGCCATTGCCGCGCTCAACTTCGAGAGCTACGGTGGCCTGGGCAGCCTGGCCGCCATCGTGCTGGCGATCGGCGTGCCGTGCCTCTTCGCGGCGGCGCTGGGCGCCATGATGTTCTTCGGCCGCATCAGCGACATCTACCTCGGTGTCATCACCCTGGTGGTCACGCTGATCCTGTTCAAGTACCTCAACGCGGCCTCCGGCCCCGACGATGTCATCGGCCAGGCGCCATTGGGTGGTTTCAACGGGCTGCCCAACTATCCCCTGCCGATGCAGAACAACGCCGAAAACCTATGGTTCGATCTCATGGGCGACGGGCTGTACTACCTGTGTGCGGTGTGCCTGCTCGCGGTGTGGCTGGCTGCATACGGCTTCACGCGCAGCGGCCCCGGACGCATCGTCGCGGGCATCCGGGAAAACGAGTTGCGAGCCCAACTTCTGGGCTATGACGTGCGCCTCTTCAAGACCAGCGTGTTCGCCGCCGGCGGCGCCATGGCGGGGCTGGCCGGCATGCTGTACGCCTGCTGGGCGGAGATCGTCACGCCGGGCCTGTTTTCGCTGGGGCAATCGGCCGAGATCATTGTGTGGGTCATCGTTGGCGGCCTGGGCACGCTGGCCGGTCCGATGCTGGGCGCGGTGGCGCTCGGCACCCTCAAGACACTGCTGGCCAGCCAGACCCTGATCAACAACCAGTTGGTGATAGGGCTCATTCTGCTGGCCGCGGTGCTGGTCTTTCCAAGGGGCGTGGCGCCAGCTCTGTCGCGGGGCCTCATGCGCCTGTGGACCGCGGTGTTGCCCTCGCAACGCCGTGTAGCCGGCGAGCAGAAAGCCTCTCAAAGGGAGTCGAAATGACGCGCCAGACCATGCACCCACCGCCAGACAGCGTGGTGCTGCGCACCGAGAAGCTGGGCATGCGCTTTGGTGGCGTGGTGGCGGTTGACGGTGTGGACCTGCAGTTGAGGCGCCACGAACTGCGCTGCCTCATCGGGCCGAACGGAGCAGGTAAATCGACGTTCTTCCGCTGCATTTCCGGGCAATGCGTGCCGACGCACGGCAACGTCCTCTTGCAGGGCAAGAACACGACCGGGCAGCCCATGCACGCCATTGCCCGCTTGGGCGTGGGCATCAAGACGCAAGTTCCTCAACTGATGAATGCCCTGAGCGTCTATGAGAACCTGTGGCTGTCGGCCCGGCGCACCCATCCGCGCGAGGCCACCGACCGCACCGCGGAAATGCTCGATCGCCTCAAGCTGCATGCCATTGCGCACCGCCCTGCGGGCGACCTCGCACACGGCCAGCGCCAGATGGTCGAGCTGGGCGCGGTGCTGGTGGCACAGCCCTGGCTGGTCTTGTTGGACGAACCGGCCGGTGGCCTGACGCACCAGGAAGTCGACCACATGGCCGAAGCGGTCCGGATGGCGAACCAGTTCGCCACGGTGGTCGTGGTGGAACACGACATGCGCTTCATACGCAGCATCGCGGACTCGGTCACTGTGTTTCACCAGGGGCGCATCCTGACGGAGGGCCCGGCTGACGCCGTGCTGTCGGACGAGCGGGTGAAAGATGTCTACCTGGGGAAAAAGCCGCGATGAAAGAAGCAAACACCGAATCCGTGCCAACTGGCTTGCGCGTCACCGGTCTTCGATCGAGCTACGGAAACATCCCCGTTCTGCACGGCCTGGATCTTGAGGTGCACAGCGGTGAAATCCTGGGCGTACTCGGGCACAACGGCATGGGCAAGACCACCTTGCTCAGGACCTTGATCGGCCTGGTCACGCCCGTTGCAGGGCGGATCACCTTCCAGGGTGCAGACTTCACGCGCGAGGCACCGCATGCCCGGGTGCGCGCGGGCATCGGCTACGTTCCGCAGGGGCGCGGCATGCTGGCCAGCCTGAGCGCCGAGGACAACCTTCGCCTGGCCTACATCGGTCGCGGCGGGCGGCGGGCCGAGGAGCAGGCGCTGGCTCAGACTCTGGACTGGTTTCCGCGCCTGAAGCGGTTGCTGGATCGCAAGAGCGGCGCCTTGTCGGGCGGTGAACAGCAGTTGCTCTCACTCGCCCGGGCGCTGATGCCGGGACCCAGCCTGCTGCTGCTGGACGAACCGACCGAGGGCATCCAGCCCAACATCGTCGAAGAAATGACCGCCACGCTGCGGGAACTGCGCCAACACCAGGGCCTGAGCATCCTGGTGGTCGAGCAGAACCTGGACTTCATGCTCGATTGCGCTCAGCGGGTGCTCATCCTGGAGCGCGGCCTGGTCATCGATGAAATCCCCGGCGAGCAACTCGGCGAAGCCGGTCGCCTGATGGCCTTCGCCGGGCTCGGTGCCGACGAGAAAGACACCGGTCACGAGATGGTGCCTTAGCCCTTGGCGGCACTGGCCGGGCGATGCAGCAGGTGCAGACGCAAGGCACAGACCACGGCCACCAGGGCGCACGCCATCGACAGCCAGAACACGCTGGCCAGCCCCAGCGCCGAACTCAGCACGCCGCCGCCGAGCCCGCCGATGACGCCCGGCAGCCCATAGCCCAGTACCGAATACAGCGCCTGCCCGCGCCCGCGCAGGCGGCCCGGGAAGTGCTGCGACAGCAAGGCGATGCACACCGTGTGGTGCGCGGCAAAGGTGATGGCGTGCACCGCCTGCGCCAGCAGCAACAGCGGCCACACCAGGGGCAGGCCGGCGGTGATGCCCATGCGCAGCGCCATCAGCGCGGCGGCCAGCACCAGCCAGCCAGGCAGCGACAGCAGGGGCAGCCAGCGGCCCTGGGTGAAGAACCAGCCGATCTCGATCACCACCGACACCGCCCACAGCAGGCCGATCGTGGTCTTGCTGTAGCCCAGCGCGTCGAGGTAGAGCGAGAGGAAGATGTAGACGAAGATGTGCGAGAGCACGTGGAAGAACATCGACAGGAAGAACCAGCGCACCGCCGGCTGGCGCAGCACCGGCCACACGTCGGGGTGCTCGTGGCTGTGGTGCATCGCCTCGCGCGCGTCGGGCAGCAGCCACACGCTCAGCGCCACGGCGGCGAGCGTGAGCGAGGTCCAGCCAGGGAAATGCGACATGCCGAAGCGCTCGAACCAAGCGCCCGCGGCCACCACCGTCAGCAGGAAACCCAGCGAGCCCCACAGCCGCACCCGGCCATAGCGCCGGGCATCGAAGGCGCCGCCATGGCTCACCAGGTGCGCCAGCGCGGCCTCGCTCATGGGCATCATGGCGCTGGTGTGGCTGAACATGAGCAGCAGCACCCCGAACAGCGCCACGCCGCCCAGGTCGAACCACAGCCCCAGCGACAGCAGCAGCGCGGCGGTGCCACCAAAGCGCAGCAGCTTCACGCGCTCGCCGGTGCGGTCGCTCAGCGTGCCCCAGGCATAGGGCGCGAACAGGCGCGTGGCCGATTGCACCGAGGTCAGCACGCTGATGGCGATCAGGCTGAACCCCATGTCCTTGAGCCACAGCGGCAGGTAGGGGTTGAAGAAGCCGATGTGGGCGAAGTAGCTCGCCGACAGCAGGGCAAACGGAAAAAGGCCCCCACGCTCCGCCGCTGGCGCGGGTCGCTGCCCCCCGAGGGGGCGCGTTTCGCCTTGGGGCGGCCCGGCGGCGAAACATCCCCGGTACCATGGGCGCATGCACACCAGCGCCCTCGTCCTTTTCTCCGGCGGGCAGGACTCCACCACCTGCCTCGC
>CAZFOT010000080.1:0-14045 GCA_964520365.1 uncultured Hydrogenophaga sp. | reverse complement strand
CAGGCAGTCCACGCCGCTCACGCGGCCGATGCCCGCCACCAGCCCCGCGCAGGGCGCGTCGCCGTTGTACATGCCGTGCGCGGCCAGCGGCGCCAGCTCCAGGAAGGGCGTGCCGGGGTCCAGCAGCATCTGCACGCGCTCGCGCGGCAGCAGCTTGCCGCGCGCGGTGTGCTTGGCGCGCGCGGCCTCGCCGCCGCCCAGGGCGCTGCGCGCGATCTGGGCGTGCAGGTCGTCCACCACGGCGCGCATGGCGGCGGCGTTGGTCTGGAAATCGGCCGAGCGGGCATTGAGTTGGGTGTCGAGAATGGTCATGCTGTGGTGCTCTCTCAAGCGGTTTTCTGTTCGGCCAGGCCGAGCTGGTGCTTCATCTCGTCGCGGATCCTGAACTTCTGGATCTTGCCGGTCACGGTCATGGGGAAGCCGTCCACGAAGCGGATGTGGCGCGGCACCTTGTAGTGCGCGATCTGGCCCTTGCAGAAGGCGCGGATGTCGTCCTCGGTGGGCGCGGTACCGGGCTTGGCGATGATCCAGGCGCAGAGTTCCTCGCCGTACTTCGCGTCGGGCACGCCCACCACCTGCACGTCCTGCACCTGCGGGTGGCGGTACAGGAATTCCTCGATCTCGCGCGGGTAGATGTTCTCACCGCCCCGGATCACCATGTCCTTGATGCGGCCCACGATGTTGACATAGCCCTCGGCGTCCATGGTGGCGAGGTCGCCGGTGTGCATCCAGCCGTCGGCGTCGATGGCTTCCCGCGTCCTGGCCTCGTCGTCCCAGTAGCCGTGCATCACCGAATAGCCGCGCGTGCAGAACTCGCCGCGCTGGCCCACGGGCACGACCGCGCCGGTGTCCGGGTCCACGATCTTGATTTCCAGGTGCGGCTGCACCACGCCCACGGTCGAGACGCGCTTGTCCAGCGGCGTGTCGGTGCTGCTCTGGCAGCTCACCGGGCTGGTCTCGGTCATGCCGTAGGCGATGGTGATCTGCGACAGGTGCATGTCGCTGACCACGCGCTTCATCACCTCGGTCGGGCAGGGCGAGCCGGCCATGATGCCGGTGCGCAGCGTGGACAGGTCGAACTCGGCGAAGCGCGGGTGGTCCAGTTCGGCGATGAACATGGTGGGCACGCCGTGCAGGCCGGTGCACTTTTCATCTTGCACCGTCTGCAGCACGGTGAGCGGGTCGAAGCCGTCGTTGGGGTAGACGATGGTGGCGCCGTGCGTGAAGCAGGCCAGGTTGCCCAGCACCATGCCGAAGCAGTGGTACAGCGGCACCGGAATGCACAGCCGGTCGGCCGGCGTGAGCTTCATGCATTCGCCGATGAAGAAGCCGTTGTTGAGGATGTTGCGGTGGGTCAGCGTGGCGCCCTTGGGGAAGCCGGTGGTGCCGCTGGTGAACTGGATGTTGATCGGGTCGGTGGCCTTGAGCGTGGCGGCCACCTCGGCCAGGCGCGGATCCTGCGCGTCGCCCTGCGCCAGCAGCGCGGAGAACGCCATCAACCCCGATGTATCGAGGTCGGGTGCGTCGGCGGGGCCGTCGATCCACACCACGGTGCGCAGATGGGGCAACTGGCGTGCCTGCAAGCGGCCCGGCTCGCCACTGGCCCACTCGGGCGCGAGTTCGCGCAGCATGCCCAGGTAGTCGCTGGTCTTGAAGCGCGCCATGGTCACCAGCAGTTGGCAGCCGACCTTGTTGAGCGCGTATTCCACCTCGCTGGTGCGGTAGGCCGGGTTGATGTTGACCAGCACCAGGCCGGCCTTGGCCGTGGCCAGTTGCATCAGCACCCATTCGGCGTTGTTGTGCGACCAGATGCCCACCCGGTCACCGGGCGACAGGCCCTGGCGCAGCAGGGCGCTGGCCAGCCGGTTCGCATCCGCCTGTAGCGCGCGGTAGCTGTAGCGCAGCCCCTGGTGCACGCTGACCAGGGCTTCGCGGTCCGGCTGGCGCTCCACCATGGCGTCGAAATGGGCGCCGATGGTCAGCTCGATCAGGGGCACGTCGGTGGCGCCAACGGCCAGGCTCTGCGCCAGCGGCGCGGCGGTGGGGGCGGGGCTCATGGGTCTTGTCTCCTGCGGTGAGGTAACGCGCGCCCGCGTGCGCAGCGCGGCCGAGAACAGAAGCATAGGAGCCCCGGCCGGGAAGTGGTTGCCACAATGGTTGCAAATAGCGCCACCCGTCAGGCACACTGGTGCCATGCCCAGCCCCCGCGAAACCTCCACCGCCCGCCGCAGCGACCGGGCAGCCACGCCCATGGCGTTCGTGCGCGCCATCGTGCTGGCCTACCAGCAGCGCGGAATGGACCCGGCGCAGGCCCTGGCGCAGGCACAGATTCCGCCAACACGGGTGGCCGATCCCGCCGCGCGCATCAATGCCGCGCAGATGGAAGCCATCTCGGGCGCGGCCATGCAGGAACTGGACGACGAAGCCCTGGGCTGGTTCGGCCGCGCCCTGCCCTGGGGCAGCTACGGCATGCTCGCGCGGGCCTCGCTGTCGGCGCCCACCCTGGGCGTGGCGCTCAAGCGCTGGTGCCGCCACCACCACCTGCTGGCCGACGACATCACGCTGTCGCTGCGGATCGAGGGCGAGACGGCGGCCATCGCCATCGAGGAGCACCGCCCATTGGGGCCGGGGGGCGCGTTGCGCGAGTTCTGCCTGGTCTCGGTGCTGCGCAACATCCACGGCCTGGCCTGCTGGTTCGTCGATTCGCGCATTCCGCTGCTGGGCACCCGCCTGCCCTTCGCCGCGCCGCCCCATGCCGATGCCTACCAGGTGCTGTTCGACGGCCCCACCGTGTTCGATGCGGACCAGACCGCGATCCACTTCGACGCGCGCTACCTGGCGCTGCCCGTCAAGCGCGACGAAGCCGCCATGAACCAGATGCTGCAGCGCGCCCTGCCCTTGACCGTGCACGCCTACCGGCGCGACCGCCTGCTGGTGCAGCGGGTGCGTCAGGTCCTGCGCCACCAGCCGCTGGCGGCTCACAACGCCGACGATCTGGCCGCCCTGCTCCACACCTCGGCCCGCACCCTGCACCGCCAGTTGAAGGAGGAAGGCGCCTCCCTGCAATCGCTCAAGGACGAGGTGCGCCAGCAGCGCGCGATCGAACTGCTGCTGCGCACGCGGCGCCCGATCAAGCTGGTGGCCCAGGCGGCCGGATTCCAGAACGAGAAGAGCTTCATCCGCGCGTTCAAGGGCTGGACCGGCCAGTCCCCCGCCGACTTCCGGCGCCGCGATCCGCCCTTGGCCTGATCTGCAACCCCGATGGCACACCCCGGGCCTGCGTGTGCCTAGACTCCGGACATGATCGCCATCGACGACACCACCACCATCGGCCAGGCCTTCTTCGAGGCATGCGCCCGCTACGCCGGCCACAGCCTGCTGGCCGTCCCCGCCAATCCCGCGCGCTCCTACGATCCCGGCGGCCGCGAGATCCGCTATGGCGAGGCGGCCGAGACCGTGCGCGCGCTGATGGCCGCGTACCGTGCGGCCGGCTATGGCCTGGGCCATCGCGTGGGCCTCTTCCTGGAAAGCCGTCCCGAGCACATGCTCCACAAGCTCGCGCTCAACGCGCTGGGCGCGTGCTGCGTGCCGATCAACCCGGACCACCGGCCGCGCGAACTGGCCTACGTGGTGGACCATGCACGGATGGATCTGATCGTGGTGCTGGCCCAGCGCACGGACGCGGTGCACGCGGCCCTGGCGCTCACCCGGCACCAGCCCCCCGTGGCGGTGTTCGAGCACATGGGCACCCAGTCCCTGCCGGCCGCAGGCACGGCCGCCCTGCCCGGTGAGCCGGTGGGCGAGACGCCCGCGAGCATCCTGTACACCTCGGGCACCACCGGCCAGCCCAAGGGCTGCGTGCTCTCGCACACCTACGAGCTGGCCGCCGGCCACTGGTACGCACACCAGGGCGGCCTGGGAGCGGTGCGCGAGGGGCTGGAGCGCCTGTACAACCCGCTGCCGCTGTTCCATGTGAACGCGTCCATCCTGTCGTTCTACTGCATGCTGCTCAGCGGCGGCTGCCAGGTGCAGACCGACCGCTTCCAGCCCGGCCGCTGGTGGGCCGAGGTGGTGGACAGCCGCGCCACCATCGTGCACTACCTCGGCGTGGTGGTGCCCATGCTGCTCAACCAGTCCCCGAGCCCGCTGGAGCGCGCGCACCAGGTGCGCTTCGGCTACGGCGCCGGCGTGGAGCCCCAGTTGCATGCGAGCTTCGAGCAGCGCTGCGGCTTTCCCCTGCTGGAGCTCTGGGGCATGACCGAGATGGTGCGGCCGCTGTGCGACTGCCACGAACCGCGGCAGCCCGGCACCCGGGCCTTTGGCCGCGCCCGCCCGGGCCTGGATGCCTGCGTGATGGACGAGGCCGGCCAGGTGGTGCCCGATGGCACGCCGGGCGAACTGGTCATCCGCCATTCCGAGGCCACGCCCCGGCGGCATTTCTTCAGCGGCTACCTCGACAACCCGCAAGCCACGGCCGAGGCCTGGCGCGGTGGCTGGTTCCACACCGGCGACATCGTGACCCGGGGGTCCGACGGCATGTTCCATTTCATGGACCGGCGCAAGAACATCATCCGCCGCTCGGGCGAGAACATCGCCGCCGCCGAGGTCGAAGCCCTGCTGCTCACCCATCCGCAGGTGGCCAATGTGGCCGTGATGGCCCTGCCCGACGAGGTGCGCGAGGAAGAGGTGCTGGCCTGCGTGGTGCTGAAGGACCGCGAAGGCGCGGAGACGGCGCAGACGGCGCGCGCGCTGTTCGACTTCTGCCACCAGCAATTGGCCTACTACAAGGCGCCGGGCTGGCTCTGGTTTGCCGAGGCGATTCCCACCACCGGCACCCAGAAGATCCAGAAGCACCGCATCTTCCCCGAAGGCGCCGATCCGAAAACCCTGCCCGGCATGCACGACCTGCGGCCGTTCAAGAAGCGGCACCGAACCGGAGACCTTGCCCCATGATCGTTCTGCACCACTGCGTCAGCGCGCGGTCCCTGCGCCCCCTGTGGATGCTCGAAGAGCTGGGCCTGCCTTACGAGCTGCGCATGCTGCCGTTTCCGCCCCGGGTGCACGCGCGGCCCTACCTCGAAGCGAACCCGCTGGGCACCGTGCCCCTGCTGGAGGACGGCGCCACGCGCATGACCGAATCGGCCGCGATGTGCCAGTACCTGGCCGCGCGCCACAGCCCGGGCGTGCTGGACGTGTTGCCGGCCGAGCCTGCGCACGGCGCCTACCTGAACTGGCTGTACATGAGCGATGCCACGCTCACCTTTCCGCAGACGCTGGTGCTGCGCTACACCCATTTCGAGCCGCCCGAGCGCCGGCAACCCCAGGTGGCCGCCGACTACGCGCGCTGGTTCCTGGCGCGGCTGCGCGCCCTGGACGCGGCGCTGCAACAGGACGACCACCTGTGCGCCGGCCGCTTCACCGCCGCCGACGTGGCCGTGGGCTATGTCCTGGTGCTCGCGCGGCACCTGGGCCTGGACACCGGGTTCTCCCCGGCGGTGGCCGCTTACTGGCAACGGCTGCAGGACCGCCCGGCGTTCCAGCGCGCCCTGCGCGTGGAGCGCAGCGCTGCGCTGGAGCAGCACGTGGACCCCACCCCGTCACCCGACCTGCGGCCCTGAACCCACGGCGCTGCAGGCCCTCAAGAACGAAAGCCCGCCAATGGCGGGCCTTCGATTTCAGTTTTCACCACGCCGGAGAGCGGTCCGCGACGCATGAAGCGATGCCGTCCAGGGGCACCGAGGGTCCGGCTCCGCCGGCCCAAGGGTGCCGTCCCCCCTCCAAGCGCCCGAAGGGCGCGCAAGAGAGGGGGGAAGCCGCGTCAGCGGCGCAGGGGGGTGACCTCTTTCAGAACCGGAAGTCGGCGCTCAGCAGCACCGTGCGCGGCGCACCGAGGAACGCACGCTGCGCCGACCAGTTCAGCGAAGAGGCATACAGCTCGTCGGTCACGTTGTCGATGTTGAGCCGCAGCCGGATGTTGGACGTGAGTTCGTACGCCGCCATCAGGTTGAACGTCGTGAAGCTCGGCACCTTGCCGGACTGGCCGTTCGGGATCACGCGGTCGGCGGTGTCGGGCCGTCCCACCCAGGCGCTGCCCGAATGCTGCAGGCCGCCGCCCAACGTCAAGCCGTTGCCGAAGCGGTAGGTGGTCCACAGGTTGAGCGTCGTCTTGGGCGTGAAGGCCAGTTCGTCGCCGCTGGTGGTGGTCGCACCGTTGTTGTAGTCGCTGCTCAGGGCGGCGTCCACGGTTGCGTTGTGGCGGCGTTCGCTGTCGAGCACCACCACGCCACCGTACAGCGCCCAGGCCGGCGTCACGTAGCCGGACACGCCCAGCTCCACGCCCTGCACCGTCTGCTCGCCATATCCGCTGGGCGCGCCGCCGGCGGAGCGCATGGCCACGTTCTTGCGCTCGGTCCGGAACAGGGCGGCCGTGGTGGTCAGGCGCTTGTCGAGCAGTTCCCACTTGGTGCCGAGTTCCAGATTGGTGAGCCTTTGCTCCTTCGCGCCCTTGTGGTTCTGGCCGTCCCAGCCAGGGAAGGCGTTGTCGCCCGTGCGGCCGCTGTCCGGGTTGGACAGCCAGGAGCCGGGCGGCACCGCCGACAGGCCGTACGACGCGTAGACGCTGCCATTCGGCACGGGCTTGTACACCACGCCCAGCTTGCCGCCCACGGTGGTCTCGCTGCGCTCGTAGCCGTCCATGGCCCCTTCGGGCGCGCCCGCAGCCGACTTGCTGGACAGGCTGACCTTGTAGCGCTCCGCGCGCAGGCCGCCCGTCAGTTGCCACTGCGGGTTGAACTCGATGGTGTCGTAGGCGTACGCGGCCACGGTGTCGATCTTGACCAGGCCGGTCTGCGACGCCGCGATGTCGCCGCCGGGCTGGCGGCTGGGATTGGGCTGGAAGAGGCTGGTGTCGCCGGCCGACAAGCTCGGGAAGCGGCCGCTCTTCGACTCTTCGCTCACCACTTCCACGCCGACCGACAGGTTGTGCTTGAGGCCACCGGCGGTGAACTCGTTGCTCAGGTTGGTGAGGTTGCTCACGCTGGTGTTCTCGCGCGTGTAGCCCCAGCGCTGCGTGGTCACCAGCTGCGTGGCCGGCGTGTAGCCGGTGGGCGCCGTCACGAAGGCTTCGCGCTCGGTGCGCGACCAGCGGGTCTGGTTGGTGAGCTTGAGCGTGGGAGAGAACCGGTGCTCGACACGGGCGGTCAGCATGTCGGAGGTCACATCGTCGGTGTCGCCCAGCAGGCCGTAGAAGTTGTCCCGGCTGGCGGTGGCCGCCACCGGGTCGTGGCGCAGCGTGCCTTCGATCATGGCTGCGGGAACGCCCCAGTCGGGCCGGTCCTTCTGCTCGATGTGCTGCAGGGAAAGCGTGACCGTGGTGGGCGAGTTCAGCCCGAAGGACACCGAAGGCGCCAGCCCCAGGCTGCGCTGCCTGGCGTGCTGGCGGCCGGCGATGCCGCCGTCCTCGGCCAGCAGGTTCAGGCGCAGGGCGCCGTTGTCGGAGAACTGGCGGTTCAGGTCCAGCGTGCCGCGCAGGCGGGTCTTGGAATCGTATTCGTCCCAGCCCAGCCCGACGCTGCCGGTCGTGAAGTTCTCGGCCTTGGGCGCCTTCGTCTCCAGGTTGATGTAGCCGCCCGCGCTGCCCCGGCCGTTGTCGGCGGCGGGGCCCTTGATCACCTCGACCTGCTCGAGGTTGAAAGCGTCGCGGGCGAAGTTGCCCGAGTCGCGCACGCCGTCGACGAACACATTGCCGCTGGTGCTGAAGCCGCGCAGGCTGAAGTCGTTGTTGTTGGTTCCGAAACCATTCTCACCCGCATTGAAGCTGATGCCGGGCGTGTTGCGCAGCACGTCGGTCAGGGTGCGCGCGCCCTGCTCGGTGTACACCTCGCTGGGAATGACCTGGATGGTCTGGGGCGTGTCGAGCACGGGTGCCGTCGCCTTGGGTGACGAAGACTCGCCTTCCGGCGTCGCGGTCACCGTCACGGCGGGCAAGGTGCCCGCGGACGTGGCCTGCTGGGCGTACGCTGGCCATGCGGCCAGCGAAACCAGCGCCCCGCAAAGGGCGGCGGACAAAGGGCTGAGCGGGAAACGGTGCGCGCCGCCGCGCGGGTTGGAATGAGCCATGCCTTGTGCACTCCTTGTAACAAACAGAATCGAAATCGAACGGCCAATGATATCTCATTCGAGAATCGTTATCGTTTCCATTCTCTTTATCGTGTGGGCGAATCGCTACACTCGGGGCTTTCCACAAGGATGGCGTTCCCACCATGATGCTGAGAATTCCTCAGGTACTCACGCCTGAGCAGGTGCGTCTGTGCCGGCAGCGGCTGGAAGCCGCCCAGTGGTCCGATGGCCGCGCCACGGCGGGTCACATGGCCGCCCAGGTCAAGGACAACCAGCAGCTCTCCGACGCCGACCCCGCCACGCAGGAAGTGGGCGACCTCATCCTCCAGGCCCTGGGCCGGCACCCGCTGTTCCTGTCGGCCGCGCTGCCCCTGAAGGTGCTGCCGCCGCGGTTCAACCGCTACCAGGGCGGCGGCCAGTACGGCCTGCACGTGGACGCCGCGGTGTTCAGCGTGCCGGGCACGCCGCACCGGGTGCGCAGCGATCTGTCGGCCACGCTGTTCCTCTGCGAACCCGACGAATACGATGGCGGCGAGCTGACCGTCGAGGACACCTACGGCCGCCACAGCGCCAAGCTGCCGGCGGGCGACATGGTGCTGTACCCCGGCACCAGCCTGCACCACGTGACCCCCGTCACCCGCGGCACCCGGCTGGCCTCTTTCCTGTGGGTGCAGAGCCTGGTGCGCGACGACAGCCAGCGCTCCCTGATGCTGGAACTGGACACCGCGATCCAGCAGCTCACGCGCGACGCGGCCGGCCATCCGGCACTGGACCGGCTCACCGGCGTGTACCACAACCTGTTGCGGCAATGGGCCCAGACCTGAAGCCCCCGCTGGCGCAGATTCCTCCGTGGGTGGCGTCGGTGGCCGACTACGAGGCGCTGGCGTGCGAGCGCATGAGCCCCGAGGCCTGGGCCTGGCTGCAGGGCGGCGCGGCCGATGAACTCACGCTGCGCGAGAACGTGGACGCCTTTCGCCGCCTCAAGCTGGCGCCGCGCGTGCTGACCGAGCGGGCCGGGGGGCATGCGCGCCTGACGCTGTTCGGCCAGGCGCACGAGCACCCCATCTTCATCGCCCCGGTGGCCTACCACCAGCTCGCCCACCCCGAGGGCGAGCGTGCCACGGTGCTCGCGGCGTCCGCCCTGAAGGCCGGCATGGTGGTCAGCACCCAGGCCGGCGTTCCGATCGAGGCGCTGGCGCGCGAGGCGAGCGCGCCGCTGTGGTTCCAGCTCTACGTACAGCCCGACCGCGACTTCACCCAGGCGCTGGTGCGCCGCGCCGAAGCCGCCGGCTACCGGGCGCTGGTGGTCACGGTGGACGCACCGGTGAGCGGGGCGCGCAACCGCGAACAGCGGGCCGGGTTCGCGCTGCCGCCCGGCGTGGCACCGGTCAACCTGCAGGGCATGCGCGCCCTGCCGCCGCAGACCGCGCACGCCGGCGACGGCGGGCTGCTCGGCAGTGCCCTGCTGAACGCGGCCCCCACCTGGCGCGACATCGAATGGCTGCGCGCGCTGACCTCGCTGCCCATCCTGCTCAAGGGCGTGCTCGCGCCGGCGGACGCGGTGCGCGCGGCCGACGAAGGGCTCGACGGCGTCATCGTGTCGAACCACGGCGGGCGCACCCTGGACACCCTCCCCGCCACCATCGATGCGCTGCCGGCCATCGCCGCCGCCGTCAAGGGCCGGCTGCCGTTGCTGCTCGATGGCGGCATCCGCCGGGGCACCGATGTCTTCAAGGCCCTCGCCCTCGGCGCCTCGGCGGTGCTGGTGGGCAGGCCCATCCTGCACGGCCTGGCCGCCGCCGGCGCGCCGGGCGTGGCGCACGTGCTGCACCTGCTGCGCACCGAGCTGGAGATGGCCATGGCGCTCACCGGATGCCGCACGCTGGGGGATATCGACCGTGACCGGTTGGGGTAGGAACACCCCCCTGCGCCGCTGACGCGGCTTCCCCCCTCCCTGGCGCGCCGCTTTGCGGCGCTTGGAGGGGGGACGGCATCTCGGGCCGGCAGAGCCGGACCCTTGATGCCCCTGGATGAAGGCACTTCTTTCGTTGCGTGTCTTTCTCCCTCTCCCGCTGGCGGGAGAGGGTCGGGGTGAGGGCGGCAGCGCGCCTGTCACGCCCGGTCGAACGCCGCGGCCAGTTCGTCCATGTGACGGAGCACCCGTGCCACCGGCAGCCCCTCGAATGCGCGCCCGTGGCCCGCAGGGCAGTAGCCCCAGACGGTGGCACCGGCCGAAAGGCCGGCCTGCGCGCCGGTGGCGGTGTCCTCGACCACCAGGCAGCGCGCGGGATCGGCGCCCAGGTGCGCTGCGGCGGCCAGGTACACGTCGGGATGGGGCTTGGAGCGCGGCAGGTCGTGGCCGCTGAAGATGCGCTCCCCGAAGTACGGCGTCATGCCGGCCATGCCGATCTGCATGACCACCTTGGGCTTGTCGGCCCCCGAGGCGCAGGCGATGCGGCCGCCCGTGTGCGCGTGGACCGCCTGCACCGCCTGCAGCGCGCCGGGCACGGGCTGCAATTCGGCACGCAGCCGCGCGTCACGCCGAGCGTAGAAGGCGCGCAGCCACTCGTCGGTCAGCGGTTTGCCCGTCTCGGCCTCGATGCGCGCACGCTCGTCGCGCACAGCCTTGCCGATGAAGATATCCATGCACTCGGCCTGCGTGAGCGCCCAGCCGCTTTCGTTGAGCACCTCGCGCAGCACGCCATTGGTGATGGGTTCGCTGTCCACCAGCACGCCGTCGCAGTCGAACAGCACGGCTTCAAACATCACGATCTTGTTCATGGGGGCATCAATCCAGCGCACCGAGGTGCGCGGTGGCGGCGGCGCCGAGCTGGGCGTCAAAGGTGGCCAGCGGGCAGCGCAACTGCTCGGCCAGCCAGAGGTAACTCGCGTCGCAGGCGCTGAGCTGGTAGCGCTGGGCCAGCGCAAAGGTCTGCTCCACGTCGAAGTCGGTCAACTCCACCGCCACGCTGGGCCACTGGGCCAGCCCGGCAGCGGCGGCCTCGGCCGCGCCCCGGCGTGCTTTCTTGACGGCGACGCTGCAGATTTCAGCCTGCAACAGATGGGGCGCAAAGAGCTGGTGACCCGACAGGCGCTGCAAGGCCTGGTCCATCCAGGGCTCCTGAAACAGCACCCCGGCCAGCGCACTGCAGTCCACCACCATGGGTGGCCGGGGCAGGTATTGGGCCGGGGGTTCGGCCACATGCAGCACGGGGACTCGGCGCTCGCTCATCGGGCGTCCCGGTCTTGCCGGATCAGGTCGATGCTGGAAGGGCCGGTGGGCAGGCCTTGAGGGAAGCGGGCGCGCAACTCTGCAGCCACCTGTTCAACGGTCTTCCAGGCCTGCCGCTGGCCGGCGCCAGGGCGCGGCCGCCCAACGCCACCGGCCAGAAGTGCCGGCCCGCCAGCGTCCACGCTCTCTGCCACGGCGCGCTCCAGAATGGCCATGAGCTCCCCCTGGAGCGAGCGGTGGTTGCGCGCGGCCCGCTGACGCAGGGCCTCGGCCCAGGACTCCGGCACGTCCTTGATCGACAGATTCGACATGATATGGCTCCAAAATGGATATGGAGCCATTATGGAGCCACACAAGAACCCTGTCGAGCGGACGCAGGCCTGTGGCGCATGACGTGTCTGTGTCAAGCCGCGTCAGCGGCGCAGGGAGGTGTTCCATGCTCGCCATCCACGTAGAACCACCGGCCATCTTCCCGCACGAAGCGGCTGCGCTCGTGCAAGCGCTGGCCACGCCCCTGGATACGCGAACGGGCCACGAATTCGACCTCGGCATGGCTCTCGTCCAGCACGGCATGGCGCTTCACCTCCAGCCCCAGCCACTTCACGCCCGCGTCCAGCGCCAGCATGGCGGGCCGCCGGCTCGCATGCCAGGTGGCCAGCAGGTGCGCCACGTCACCGCGCACGAAGGCGGTGTAGCGCGACCGCATGAGCGACTCGGCGTCGGGCGCCGGCACGCCGGTGCCAAGGTATTGACCGCAACAGGTCTCGAAGGCCGCACCGCGTCCGCAGGGACAGCTTTCCTTCATCCCGCTTTCTTCGCCTTGCGCTGCTCCAGCGTCTCGGTGGGCGCGCCCTGCTTCAGCCATTCGGTGAAGCCGCCGTCGATGTGGGCCACGTTGTCCATGCCCATGTCCTTCAGCGCCTTGGTGGCCAGCGCGCTGCGCCAGCCGGCGCCGCAGAACAGCACGAACTCCTTGCCGTCGTCGCCGAACACCGGCTTGAAGTACGGCGAGGCCGGGTCGACCCAGAACTCCAGCATGCCGCGCGGCGCGTGCACCGCGTCCGGGGCCGTGCCTTCGCGCTCGAGCTCGCGCACGTCGCGGATGTCCACGAGCTGCAGCCTCGGGTCGCCGGCCTGCAGGCGCTCGCGCACCTGGGCCACGGTGTAGGTGGTGATCTGCGCCGTGGCTTCGTCCACGAGCGCGCGGAATCCTTTGGTGATGGGCATGGGGTACCTCCGTTGACACCCGATTATCGATGTCCTTGCATGACAGGGGGTATGGCCAGCGGGTGTTCAATGTCGGCTGCTCCCGCATTCAAGGACCCTCCACCCATGACCTCGCTCAGCGCCTTCCCCATCACGCAGAAATGGCCCGCCACCCACCCCGACCGCCTGCAGCTCTATTCACTGCCCACGCCCAACGGCGTGAAGGTGTCGATCCTGCTGGAAGAACTGGGGCTGCCCTACGAGCCCCATCTGGTGAGCTTCGAGACCAACGACCAGATGTCGCCGGCCTTCCTCTCGCTCAACCCGAACAACAAGATTCCCGCCATTCTCGACCCCGACGGGCCGGGCGGCCAGCCGCTGGCGCTGTTCGAGTCGGGCGCCATCCTGATCTACCTGGCCGAGAAGACCGGCCGCCTCCTGCCCGCTGACCCGGCGCAGCGCTACGAGACGCTGCAATGGCTGATGTTCCAGATGGGCGGCGTGGGTCCCATGTTCGGCCAGCTCGGCTTCTTCCACAAGTTCGCCGGCAAGGACTTCGAGGACAAACGCCCGCGCGACCGCTACGTGAACGAAAGCAGGCGCCTGCTGAACGTGCTGAACCAGCGGCTGGAAGGCCGCGCCTGGCTCATGGGCGACGAATACACCATCGCCGACATCGCCACCTGGCCCTGGGTGCGCAACCTAGTCGGCTTCTACGGCGCGGGCGAGATCGTCGGCTTCGCCGACTTCCCGAACCTCCAGCGCGTGCTCGAAGCTTTCGAAGCGAGGCCCGCCGTGCAGCGCGGCCTGAACATTCCCGCACGCGACTGAGCGTGCATGTCATTCCAGTGGTGCCGCGGAACCGGCTTCGCCGGGCCGCAGGCACCGCCCCCTTGAGGGGGTGACGCGCTGAAAGCGCGGCGCGGGGGTGGGCTTGTTCCTGCGCGGGGGTGGGCCTATTTTTTCCAGAAGTGGCCGGTGAAGAGCACCAGCACCGTCAGCAGTTCCAGCCGGCCCAGCAGCATCGCGAAGGTCAACACCCAGATCTGCACGTCATTGAGCACGCCAAAGTGGCTCGCCGGCCCCACGGCGCCCAGGCCCGGGCCGATGTTGTTGACGGTGGCGACCACGGCCGAGAAAGCGGTCACGATGTCCAGCCCGGTGAAGAGCATCACCATGGTCAGCCCCATGGTGGCGGCGCCGTAAATCAGCATGAAGCCCAGCACCGAGGTCATCACCTGCGTGGGCATGACCGCGCCGCCCAGCGTGACCGGGTTGACCACGCGCGGGTGGGTGATGCGCACCAGCTCGCGCCGCGCCTGCTTGATCAGCAGCACCATGCGCACCAGCTTGATGCCCCCACCGGTGGAGCCCGCGCAGCAGACGAAGCACCCCAGGAACATGAGCAGCACCGGCGCGAACACCGGCCACTGCGCATAGTCGACCGACCAGTGGCCCGTGGTGGTGGCCACCGACACCACGTGGAACG
>CAZFOT010000079.1:0-14098 GCA_964520365.1 uncultured Hydrogenophaga sp. | reverse complement strand
GAAGCCCTGCTTGTGCAGGCCGATGCCGTGCTCGCCGGTGCAGGTGCCGTCCATGGCCAGGGCGCGCGCCACCAGCCGCGCGTTGAGCGCCTCGGCCTGTTCCACCTCGTGCGCGCTGTCGCCGTCCACCAGCATCTGCACGTGGAAGTTGCCGTCGCCCACGTGGCCGACGATGGGCGCGATCAGGTCGGACTGCGCCAGATCCTGCGCAGTGTCGTTCACGCATTCGGCGAGTCTTGAAATGGGCACGCACACGTCGGTGACCACGCTGCGGCTGCCCGGGCGCAGCTGCAGCGCGGCGAAGTAGACGTTGTGCCGGGCCTCCCACAGGCGGGTGCGTTCCTCGGGCGTGTGCGCCCACTGGAAACGCTCGCCGCCCAGATCGCCCGCGATGGCCTGCACCAGCTCGACCTGTTCGCGCACGCCGGCCTCGCTGCCGTGGAACTCGAAGAACAGGTGCGGTTGTTCGGGCAGGCCGGTCCTGCTGTAGCCGTTGAGCGCGCGGATCGCCACGCGGTCCACGAACTCGCAGCGCGCGATCGGCACCCCCACCTGGATGGTCTGCACCACCGCCTGCACGGCGGCGTCGATGCTGGGGAACGCGCACACCGCGGCCATGATGGACTCGGGCAGCGGGTGCAGCTTCACCGTGGCCTCGACCACCACGCCCAACGTGCCCTCGGAGCCGACGAACAGGCGCGTGAGGTCGTAGCCGGCGGCGCTCTTGCGCGCGCGCCGCGCGGTCTTCACCAGTTGACCGTCGGGCGTGACCACCGTGAGGTTGACCACGTTCTCGCGCATGGTGCCGTAGCGCACGGCATTCGTGCCGCTGGCGCGCGTGGCGCACATGCCGCCGATGGTGGCGTCCGCACCGGGGTCGATGGGGAAGAACAGGCCCTGGTCGCGCAGCGCGGCGTTGAGCGCCTTGCGCGTCACGCCGGGCTGCACGGTGGCGGTCTGGTCCTCGCCGTGGATGGCGAGGATCTGGTCCATCTGCTGCAGGTTGAGCGTGACGCCACCCCGCGCGGCCAGCGTGTGGCCTTCGAGCGAGGAGCCCGCGCCGTAGGGCACCAGCGGCACGCGGTGCTCGCGGCACAGGTTGACGATGGCGACGACCTCGTCGGTGCAACGCGCGAACGCCACCGCGCCGGGCGGCATGGCCGCGAAGATGGATTCGTCGCGGCCGTGGTGGTCGCACACCGCCGCGCTGGTGGACAGGCGCTCGCCCAGCACGGCGCGCAGGCCGCTCAGCAGTGCCGGCGGCAGGGAAGCGGGAGAAGCGTTCATGGCAAGGCGCCCGGGCCTTGAGCCCGGGCGTGTGGGTCGGACGAAGGGCCGTGGCCCGTGCTTGCTTCTTATTTCGCCGCGCCGCGCACCTTGGCGATCTCGCTGCGCACCAGGCCCATGAACTCGGGACCGATCTTCTCCAGGTGCGGGGCAATGGCCGGCGGCACGCGGTCGCGGATGGCCTGCAAGTCGGCCTGCGAGAACTGCGTGACCTGCACGCCCTTGTCCTTCATGCCCTGCAGCGCGCTGCCGGCCTCGGCCGCGGTGGCGGTGCGCTGGAACTTGGTGGCGTTCTGCGCCGCGGTGTTCATCGCTTTCTGCTCGTCGGGCGAGAGGCTGTCCCAGTACTTCTTGGACACCGCGAAGATCAGCGGCGAGTACACGTGGCCCGAGAGCGTCATGTACTTCTGCACCTCGTAGAAGCGCTGCGTGTACATCAGCACCACCGGGTTCTCCTGGCCGTCGAAGGCCTTGGTCTCCAGCGCCACGAACAGCTCGGACCAGGGCAGCGGCGAGGCGTTGGCGCCGATCGCCTTGAACGCATCCAGCGTGAGCGGGTTGGGCTGGGTGCGCAGCTTCAGGCCCTTGAGGTCGTCCAGCGTGTTGACCGGGCGGCGCGAGTTGGTGATGTGGCGAAAGCCGTTCTCCCACCAGCCCAGCACGTGGATGCCGACCGCCGCCAGCTTCTTGTTCAGGTGGTCGCCCACCGGGCCGTCGAACACGGCGTGCGCCTCGGCCTCGGTGTTGAAGAGGAAGGGCACGTCCTGGAAGCCAAGCTCCTTGACCTGGCCCAGCATGGCCAGCGCGCTGCCGGTGTAGAACTCCTGCACGCCGCCTTGCAGCGCGGCGAGCATCTGCGGGTCCGGGCCCAGGGCCTGGTTGGCGATCACCGCGATCTTCATCTTGCCGCCGCTGGCTTTCTCCATCTCGGCGGCGAACTGCTTGGCGGCCTGGCCGGCCGGGTGGGCGTCGGCCATGCCGTGGCCGAAGCGCGCGCTGCGCGCCTTGAAGTCCTGCGCCAGGGCGGCGGTGGTGCCGAGCGCGGCGAAGGTGGTGATGGCCATGGCGGCCAGCAGGCGGTTGAGTTTCATGCGGTGGTCTCCTCGTTGGTTCGGGTGGGTGGGTGGACGGGTGGGCGGCTCTGGATGCGGTTGCGCAGCAGGCCGATGCCTTCGATCTCGACCTCGCAGACGTCGCCGGGCTGCATGTAGAGACGCGGCTCGCGGGCGTGGCCAATGCCGGCCGGCGTGCCGGCCACGATCAGGTCGCCGGCTTCGAGCGTGATGGCCGCGCTGACGATGACGATCAGCGAGGCCACGTCGAACACCATGTCGCGGGTGTTGGCCGACTGCACGGTCTGTCCGTTCAGCCGCGTCTCCAGCCGCAGGCCGCTGGCGCCCGGCGGCAGTTCGTCGGCCGTGACCAGCCAGGGACCGAAGGCACCGGTGCCGTCGAAGTTCTTGCCCACGGTCCACTGCGGCGTCTTGAACTGGTATTCGCGCACGCTGCCGTCGTTGAACACCGAATAGGCCAGCACGTGCGAGAGCGCGTCTCCGCGCTCGATGCGCGAGCCGCCTTTGCCGATCACCGCCACCAGCTCGCCCTCGTAATCCAGCGAGTCCGACAGGCCCGCATGCAGCAAGGGCGCTTCGTGGGCAGTCAGGCTGGTGTTGAAGCGCGAGAACAGCGTGGGGTAGGCCGGTTGCTCGAAGCCGCTTTCCTCGGAATGGTCGCGGTAGTTCAGGCCCACGCAGATGATCTTGCGCGGCTCGGCCACCGGGGTCAGGAAGGTGGCGCGCGCCAGGTCGATCACGGACTGGCCGCGCATCGTGGCCGCCGCCGCGTCCAGCGCCCGCCGACCCTGGCGGATCGCGGCGTCCAGCGAACCGGGATAGCCGGCGGCGGCCTGCGTGGCGCCGTGCCAGGCCCCGCTGGCCGGGTCCTGCACCGCCCAGCCCTCGCGCCCGTCCAACCGAAAACGAACCAGCTTCATCGAATGCTCCTGTGTGTGTCCATGGGATCGCACTCTAGCATCATTGATGTATCTTTCATCAAATAATCTATTATTCTTTCATTGGTACATTCCCTTATACAATCGCCTTGCCATGACCACCATCGCCGCCGCCGCCAAGCTCACCCAGGCCGAGGCCGTCTGCCAGCGCATCCGCACCGAGATCCTGGAGGGGCAGTTGCTGCCCGGCGCCAAGCTCAACATCAAGGCGCTGGAGCAGCGCTTCGACGTGAGCCTGGGCGCGATCCGCGAGGCGCTGTCGCGCCTGGGGGCCGAAGGCATGGTGATCGCCGAGGCCCACCGGGGCTACCGCGTGAGCCCGGTCAGCCGGGAAGAGCTGCTGGACCTGACCCAGACCCGGGTGGAGCTGGAGTCGCTGTGCCTGAGCAAGGCCATGAAGCACGGCGACGTGGAATGGGAGATCCGCATCGTGGCGGCGGCGCACCGCATGGAGCGGCTGCAGGAGATTCCGTCGGAGGCCGAAGCGCGCCGGACCCCGGCCTGGAACCAGGCCCACGGCGCGTTCCACGAGGCGCTGGTCAGCGCCTGCCCCAGCGCGTGGTTGCTGCGCATGCGCGAGGTGCTGTATGCGCAGAGCGAGCGCTACCGCCTGCTCTCGGTGCCGCTGGACACCGACCACCACCGCGACGTGAAGAGCGAGCACAAGCGCCTGATGGATGCGGTGCTCCAGCGCGACGAGGCTGCCGCGCTGGCCGCGCTGGAAGCGCACTTCTTCGCCACGGTGCAGATCATCCTGAGGTCGCCGCTGCTGCAGTGAAGAAAGCGCCTGGGACGGAGGCTTCCCGCCGTCGAATTCGACAAGGGATCGCTACACTGTCAGGGCATGAACACGCGAACCCAGGTGCCTGAACAGAGCGTCGGCCTGCCGGAATTTTTGGCGAAATGGCCATGGTTTCGTGCGCTGCCAGCCGAGTTGCGTGCGCTGACACTGGAAACCGCCACCCAGAAGATGGTCGCCGCGGGTGAATACATTGCCCATGCCGGCAACCCCAGCACGCACTGGTACGGCGTGATACGCGGCTACCTGCAGATGTACGTGGTGGGCCCCGACGGCGCGGAGACCACGCTGTTTTGCTTGCCAGAGGGTGAGTGGGGCGGCGACGGTTCGCTGCTGAAAAAGGAAATCCTGCAGTACGACCTGCGCGCCCTCACCCCGGCCCACATCTGCCTGATGCCAGCGCAGACGTTTGAAACACTGCGCCGGTCCTCCTTCGAGTTCAACCACTTCCTCTGCGACACGATGAATGCGCGGATGGGCGCCTTCGTCGGCATGCTGGTCGCCTCCCGGCTGCTCGGCCCCGAAGTCCGCGTTGCCAGAGCGCTCCTGATGCTCGCGGACACGAAACGCGGCGACTCACAGGCGCTGGCCATCTCGCAGCACGAAATTGCCTTGATCTCGGGCTTGTCCCGGCAGCGGGTGAATGTCGCACTCAGCGTTTTTAATCAGCGAGGTTTCGTTCAGACCGAAGCGCGCAAGGGGCACCTCGTCGTTCAAGTGCAGCAGCTTCGCCGCTATGTGATCGCGGGGGGCGAGTCGGCGCTACCCTCGCCCGAAGCACGCTGACCGAGGCTTGCGGCGAGCAAATCCAGCCGGTCTCCGCCCCAGAACAACTCGCCTTGGTGGACGAATGTCGGGGCGCCGAAAACACCCAGCCGTTCGGCGTGCTCGAAGGCCTCGATCTGGTCCCTGGCAGCCCTGGCCTGACGATAGTCGCGCCAATCCGCAACCGACAGACCGGCCGCGGCCAGTGCCGTCTCGACCTCCTCGGCAGACTCCAGGTCGAATTCGCGGCGCCAGAACGCGGCCAGCAACGGATCGCAGAACGCCCACAGGCGGTTGCGGGACTTGGCGAACATCATGGCCTGGCTTCCGAGCGATGCATCCCAGAGCTTCGTCGTTGCGCGGATGGTGAGTCCCTGCAGCCTGGCCAGCCGGCGGCAGTCCATGTACAGGTACTTCAGTTTCGCGACATCGCGCGTCGAGCGCTGCTCAATATCACCGCCGTACGCGGAGCGGAAGTCCGTGATGTAAGGCCACCAGTCGAAAGTGACCCCGGTGCGCTCGGCCAACGCACGCGCCGGTCCGATCGCAAGGTAGGAATACGGGCTGCGCAGGTCGATGAAGGCATCGACCTGATGGTTGTGCAAAGACTCGGGCGGCATCGGCAATCACTTCTTGAACAGGTTGTGTTTTGCCTCGTCGGACTTCGTGACATCGACCCAGCTTTCTCTCAGGAGATCCACCGCACGGCCCACGGCGGGTCGCGCACGCACTTGCCCGTACCAACGCCAAACGTGAGGGAAATCGTCCAGTGACACGCCGGTGAGCTTGTGGATCCGGATCCAGGGGAAGCAGGCCATGTCGGCAATCGAGTACGCGTCGCAGATGTGCTCCCGGTCTTCCAGCCGCCGATCCAGGACCTTCAGCAAGCGCCGCGTTTCGTTCTGGTACCTGGCGATTCCATAGGAAACAGGCTCAGGCGCATACCGGAAGAAGTGCTGCGATTGCCCCATCATCGGTCCCAGTCCACCCACCTGCCAGAACAGCCACTGCACGACTTCGCTGCGCTGGCGCAGCGCCGTCGGCAGGAAACGCCCTTCTTTCTCGGCGAGGTAGAGCATCAAGGCCCCGCTCTCGAACACCGTCAGCGGTGCGCCACCATCCTTCGGCGCATGGTCCACGATGGCCGGGATCTTCCCGTTGGGGTTGACCGTCCGGTAACTGACCTCGTGCTGAGCGCCGGTCGTGATGTTGACGGGCACGAGCCGGTAAGGGATCCCCAGTTCTTCCAACAGGATCTGCGCCTTGTGTCCATTGGGTGCCGGCCAGCTGTAGAGATCGATCATGGGTTGGCTTCAGCGCTTTTTCATGATCTCGACCCGACGACGATCCTGGGCCCGGCGGTTGCCTGGGTCGCTCATGCCGGCGGGCAATTGCTCGTCCAGGGCGACGGTGCGTTCCTCGATCTGCCGGATCACGCTGTCCTGCAGGGCCTTCTTCGACATCGCATACGCCGTGTTGCAATCGGGCGTGATGCAGCGCGCCCAGCGGATGGCCGCGGCGATCAGTTGATCGGGCGGCACGACTTCGTGGAAGAAGCCCAGTCGTTCCGCTTGCTCGAATTCGTACAGCTTGCCGCGCAGCGTGGTGAGCGCGCCGACCTGGTCGCCCAGGGTGTACTTGATGATCTCCACATAGGCCGCCGGCATCGGGATGCCGATGGGCACTTCGTTCAAACCGAACTTCGCGGGTTTGCGTGCCGCCACCCGGAAGTCACAGTCCAGCGCGGTGATCAACCCTCCCGCGATCGCATGTCCGTTGACGGCCGCCACCGTCGGCCGCGGGTACTTGAAGATGCGCAGGTTCGTTTCACGGTACGTTTGGTACCACTGACGGATCTTCTCCTGGCTTCCGCTTCCGAAGATGTCGAAGCTGTACTGGAAGTCGATGCCCGCCGAGAACACGTCGCCCTGTCCGGTGAGCACCACGGGAAATTCCGCGAACTCGCGCTCAAGCCGATCGAACGCGCCATGCAGGTCCGCGAAGAATGCGTCGTTCTGCACATTGACCTTGTTGGAGTTCATGCGCACGACGGCGCATTCATCCACGATTTCGATATCCCATGCCATACAGTGTCTCCTGGTGATCCGGCCCGACAGAAAGGCCGGTCTTCAGGCTAGCAAACAGCCCGCGGGCGCGATGTCGTCGCGACGACCAGCGGGTTCTTCTGGTCCCGGCCGGAAGCCGTCGAGAACGGGGCGCTCACTGCGGAAAACACCCTTGGCTCGGGTCACGATCCCCACGAAAATCGAAACCTCCTTTTCCTTGTCCATACGCCATGCCAGAAGATCCGTTGGAGCGCCTGCTTTCTCAATCGTCCTGGATGACCTGTCTGACGGACATGCAAGCAAAGCGAGTGCGCGAAACGGTTTCCATCGTTTCATTTGCGGCTGGCACCACGGTGTGCGCGCGATCCACGCCCTCGGCGCATTGGCTGGGTGTGATCGACGGCATGCTCAAGCTCGAGAACATTTCAGAGGGCGGCAAGAGCAGCAGCTTTGCCAGCGTTCCTTCCGGGGCCTGGTTCGGCGAGGGTGCCGTGCTCAAGGGTGAATCGAGACCCTATGAAGTCGTGGCCTTGCGCGACAGCCGAGTGGCCTTCCTGCCACGCGAGACCTTTCTGCGGCTGCTGGACGAAAGCCATCCGTTCGCCCTCTGGTTGATCGAGCGCCTGAACGCGCGGCTGGGGCACTACGTGGCGCTGGTCCAGAACTTCCGACTGGGGGACACCACGGCACAGGTCGCCTACAGCCTGTCTGGCCTCTACAACCCCGCGCTGTTTCCCACCACGGACCGGTGCATCACGATTTCCCAGGAAGAGCTGGGCCGCCTCAGCGGCGTGTCCCGCCAGGTGGCCAACCGGGCCTTGCAGGAGTTGCAGGAGCGCGGTGCCATTCGTGTCAGCTACGGATCGATCGAGGTGATCGATCTCGATCTGTTGCAGGAAGTGGCCCGCGAGGCCTGACGCCCGGGACGCGGCTCAGTCCTGCGCCGCCGAGTCGGCCAGCCGTGTGATGGCGTCGCGGCTGCCCGCGATCTCCCGCAGCCGGAACTTCTGGATCTTGCCCGTGGCGGTCTTGGGCAGGGCATCGAACACCACGCGGCGAGGACACTTGAAGTGGGCCAGGTGGCTCCGGCAGAACGCGATCAGATCGCTCTCGGTGACCGGGTCCGCACCCGGCTTGAGCTCGACAAAGGCGCACGGCACTTCGCCCCACCGGTCATCCTGCTGAGCGACCACCGCAGTGAGCAATACCGCCGGATGCCGGTGCAAGACGTCCTCCACCTCCACCGATGAAATGTTTTCGCCGCCCGAGATGATGACATCCTTGGAGCGATCCGTGATCTGGAGGTAACCGTCCGGATGCACGACTGCGATGTCACCGGTGTGGAACCAGCCCCCCGCGAAGGCCTTTGCGGTGGCATCGGGATTCTTCAGGTAGCCCTTCATCACGGTGTTGCCACGAACCATGATCTCGCCAGCGGTGATCCCGTCATGCGGCACCGGCTGCATGGACCGAGGGTCCAGCACGCACAGTTCCTCCAGTGCCGCGGCGCGAACACCTTGCCGCGCCTGCAGGCGCGCACGGTCGGCCGCAGGCAGGGCCTCCCACTCGGGCTGGCGCACGCAGCTCACCGGCGTGCCCGAGATTTCGGTGATGCCATAGACGTGATCGACATCGAACCCCATGGCGGCAATGGCCTGCAGGATCGCGGCAGGCGGCGGAGAGCCGGCCGTCAGGACCCGCACCCTGCGCGGCAGCGGTTTGCGTTCCCCGGGGGGCGCGTTGGCAAGCATCGCCAGCACCGTGGGGGCCGCGCAGAAATGGTCCACGCCGTGTTCGAGGATTGCGTCGAAGATGGTTTGCGCGCTGACCTTGCGCAAGCACACGTGCGTGCCCGCCGCAGCGGTGATCGCCCAGGTGAAGCACCAGCCGTTGGCATGGAACATCGGCAAGGTCCACAGATAGACGGGCGCGCGCGGAACGGCCCAGTCGGTGAGCTGCAGCATGCTCATGAGGTAGGTGCCGCGGTGGCTCGGCACGACGCCTTTCGGATCGCCCGTCGTTCCGGAGGTGTAGTTGAGTGCGATGGGGTCCCACTCGTCTTGCGGCCAGACGCCCTCGAAGGCGGGATCCCCTTCGGCCAGCAGCGTTTCGTAGTCCAGCCCTCCGATGGTTGTATTTCCCGGTGTCGCCACGTCATCGATCCGGATCAGCAGGGGAGCGCGCTCCAGCGTCGCGACAGCTTGTGCGGCGAGCGCCGAGAACTCGCTGTCCACCAGCAGGACCCGCGATTCCCCATGGCGCAGGATGAAGGCGATGCCTTCGGCATCCAGCCGGCAATTGATGGCATTGAGCACCGCACCTGACAGGGGCACGCCGAAATGGGCTTCCAGCATCGCCGGCGTATTGGGTGCCAGCACGGAGACGGTATCGCCGCGCTGTACCCCGCGCCGCACCAGCGCGCTGGCCAGACGGTATGCCCGCTCGCGCGTTTGCGCCCAGGTCTGGCGCCGTCCCGCGTGCACCAGCGCGATCCGCTGCGGATGAACCTGGGCACTGTGGTCCAGGAACCCGAGGGGCGTGAGAGGCAGGTGGTTGGCTTCGACACGCTCCAGGCCGTGCCGATAGGGTCCGCGATTCATGGGGTTGTCTCCGGTGGTTTTTCAAGTGTGAAAGGTCGTGAATGAATCAACGCTTTCTCTGTGCGTGACCAGCGCGTTCTCGATGCGGCTCGGATCGGCATAGCCCAGGCTCATGCCGCAGACCACCATCTGATCGTCCGGAATGGCGAGTTCGGCGGCGATGATCCGATGGAACTTCGTGAAGGCCACCTGCGGGCAGGTATCGAGCGAACGGGCCCGCGCGGCCACCATCACGCTTTGAAGGAACATGCCGTAATCGATCAAGCTGCCCGCCTGCATCACGCGGTCGATCGTGAAGATCAGGCCGACGGGTGCGTCGAAGAACCGGTAGTTGCGACCATGTTGCGCGTGCATGCGCGCCTTGTCCGTCTTCGCGATGCCCAGCAAGCCGTACAGGTCCCAGCCGACCTTGCGGCGGCGATCCAGATAGGGCGGAACCCAATCCAGTGGGTAGTAGGCGTAAGGCTCCTCCAGCAAGGCCGCCTGTGACGGATCGTCGTCCACGGCGGCGATGGCGGCGCTCAATCTGTCCTTCGCCGCGCCGGTCAGCACATGGACCCGCCAGGGCTGCGTGTTCACGCCGGAGGCCGCGTGGCGTGCCACGTCCAGGATGGCATCGATCTCTTTTCGATCGACCTCCGATGACAGGAAGGCACGGATGCTGCGCCGTGACACGATGGCCCAATCAACGGCGCTGCGCAATTCCGATGCCGAAATCGGGGGGGCGGGTTCCAGACGGTTCATGGGAGTGAGCACCAAGCGGGGATGCCGGGATGCTATCGGCGCATCCCTTCCACGACTGTCGATCGAAAGACATTTGCCTGGTCTTGCGCCCGTCACAAGAGTTGCCGTTCGATCAAGCGCCCACAGCAGCGTGCCGGCCGGATGGCAATGTTTCAGAGTCCGCCGGCAGTGGCGGGCAGTTCGGCGCTGTAGGTCAGGCGAACCGTCTGATCGCCCAGCAGTTGCAGGCGCACGCTCATGCGCCGGAACAGCCACTTGCGGTCCACGCTGCCCTCACGGACTTCGTTGCGGCGGCTCCTGGTGCCGACGTCGAGCCCGTAGCGCTTGCGCAGCGAATCGCCCAGCTCCCGCGTGAGCGCCCGGGCCTGTTCGGCCGATCCGGGATCGGCCACGAGCACGACGCGCTGCAGCTTGTCGTCCTCGAACAGGAAGCTGACCGCGAAGTCCTGCCCCGCGAGGTCGTGACGGGGAATCTCCAGCAGCGCGGCGGGATCCTGCGCGCGCCGTTCGGCCGAGGTGTCCTGCGCTTCCGGCATGAGCGAGCGCACGTCGGCCACGCTGGCGCCGATCGGAGCCCGCCCCCAGAGGGCTTGCGCGGAGACGGCGCTGACCATCAGGGCCAGGGCAATGCCTAGGAGTGCGTTCTTCATGTGCCTTGTCTGACGATGGAAACCGGGGGAAGTTGCGGCTCCGTCCGGGGTGCGCTTCGGGTGCGGCCGGCGACAGGCCGTCCCGTCCGATGCAGACACACCATCACGCCGCACTGTAACAGTGTGTGCCGATGTTCCAACCGGGTGGATCCAGGGCGAGAGACGGCGCACCCGGCATCCAGGGTCCGCGCCGATCTTGACATTTCGCACGATCGTGCAAAAATGCTGCCCATGGACGCCCGGACCCAGAAAAGTGAAATGACGCGCGCCGCCATCGTGGGCGCGGCGCTGGACCTGGCCGCCTCCGACGGGCTGGAGGCCATCACCCTGCAGGCGGTGGCCGACCGCATCGGCATTTCCAAGAGCGGCGTGTTCTCCCGCGTGGGCTCGCGCGAGGCTCTGCAGAAGGCCGTGATCGAGGAGTTCGGCCGCCGCTTCATCGGCGACGTGTTCGTGCCGGCCATGCAGGTGCCCAAGGGCCTGCCCCGGCTGAGCGACATCGTCCGGCGCTGGCTGATCCGCCTGCGCGATGTCGAGGCCCATACCGGCTGCCTCTACACCTCGGGCGCCTTCGAACTCGACGACCGCGAAGGCGAACTGCGCGACCTGCTGCTGAGCGAGGTCACGCGCTGGCGCGCCGCACTGCGCCGCACCGTGCTGCAGGCCGTCGAGGCCGGGCACCTCAAGCCCGACACCGACCCCGAACAACTGGTCGGGGAAATCTGCAGCCTGGCCATCGGGCTGGTCCACGACGTGCGCTTTCTGCGCGACCCCCGCGCCGCCGATCGCGCCCAGGCCACCTGGGCACGGCTGGTCAGGACCTACGAGGCTTGAACGGCCATTTCTTCGTTTTTTTCACTCAATTTCGCACGATTGTGCGATTACTGGAGCTCATATGGACACCACACCATTGCAGACCGCCTCGGCCTACTACCAGGCCAACCCCGCCACGCGCTGGCTGCGCTGGGCGCTGGGCCTGTCCGAACGCCTGTGGCCGGCGCTGGCCGTGCGCGGCGCCTACCGGCTGTTCGGCACGCCCCTGCCGCCCAAGTGGCTGCACCGCCGCCAGCCGGCACTGGCCACCTGGCGGCCCACGCCGTGGCCGTTCGAGCAGGCCAGCATCACGCTCTACGAACCGCCGCCCGGCCCGCCTGGTCCGGTGGTGGTGCTGCTGCACGGCTGGGGCGGGCACGCCGCGCAGATGCATCCCCTGGCCCGGACCCTGGCGGCGCAAGGCCTGCGGCCCGTGCTGGTGGACCTGCCCGCGCACGGGCGCAGCCGGGGCGGCACCAGCAACCTGCCGCAGTTCGCCCGCGCCATCGAATACCTGACCGCGCGCCTGCGGCAGCAGGGCCATGAAGTGCGCGCCGTGGTGGCGCATTCGCTGGCGGCCAACGCACTGGCCTATGCCGCCGCACGCGGTCTGCCCGTGGCGCGGCTGGTGCTGCTGGCACCACCGGCCTCGCCCCACGCGTACACACGCCTGTTCGCCCAGGTGTTCGGCCTGAGCGAGCGCACACGGGCGCGCATGCAGCAGCTGGTGGAGGCGCGCGAGGGCATCCTCATGCGCCAGTTCGAACCGGCCGCGGTGGGCCCGCGCGTGGCCGCGGCCACGCTGATCGTGCACGACCGCGAAGACCGCATCAACCGCTTTGCCGACGCCGAAGCCTACCGCGATGCCATCGGCGGCGCGCGCCTGATCGAAACCTGCGGCCTGGGCCATACCCGGCTGCTGCGCGACGACCAGGTGATGCGGGCGGTGGCGGAGCATGTGGGGGAGGAAGCACCCCTCACTTCGTGATCTCGCTGGGCGCCCGGCTCATTTCATTGTTCTGCGTGACCAGCAGTCGCAGCATGCGCATGAACTCACCGCGCTGGCGTTCCGTCAGCGGCGCCAGGATCTGCGCCTGCGCCCGCAGCATGGCGGGAATGGTCTCGGCCAGGGCCTGCTCGCCCGCGTGGGTGAGGAACAGCTGACGCGCACGCCGGTCCTCGGGCGACGTGCGGCGCTCCAGCCAGCCGCGCGCCTCCAGCCGGTCGATCACGCCACCGGTGGTGGAGGTGTCCAGCGCGATGTGGCGCGCCAGGGTGCGCTGGTCGATGCCGGGCTGGTTGCCCACCACCTGCAGGGCCGCGTACTGCACCGGCGTGACGCCGCCGTCGCCCACCGCCTGCAGGAAGATGCCGACCGCGATCTGGTGCAGGCGCCGGATGGCGTGGCCAGGCTGCTGGTCGATGTCGATGTCGATTTCGATGGGGGCGGTGGCGGGTTTCTTCATGGGAACAAGGCGTCGGTTTTCGCCCTGGGGCGGCGAGGACTTGGCGATTCGGCATATTAGCATTACACTTATGATGAGCATACTGATGATATGTATGCTGCATTCCATTCGATGACCCTCGATCGAGGAGACACCCCATGCGTTCTTCCCCTTCCTCTCTGCCCGTTCTGGTGTCCGGCGGCGGCATCGGCGGGCTGGCCACTGCGCTGGCCCTGGTGCGCCAGGGCTTCACGGTGCAGGTGTTCGAGCAGGCGCCCGAGATCGGCGAGATCGGCGCCGGCATCCAGTTGGGCCCCAATGCCTTCCATGCCTTCGACGCGCTGGGCATCGGCGAGAAGGCGCGCGGGCGCGCGGTGTACACCGACTACATGGTCATGCACGACGCGATCGACGAGTACCAGGTTGGCGTGATCCCCACCGGCGAGGCCTTCCGCCAGCGCTTCGGCAACCCCTACGCCGTGATCCACCGCGTGGACGTGCACCTCTCGCTGCTCGAAGGCGCGCAGGAAACCGGCCGCGTGAGCATCCAGACCAACACCCGCATCGTGCGCGTGGAGCAGGACGCCGGCACGGTGACCGCCTACGACCAGAACGGCAAGGCCTACAAGGGCCAGGCGCTGATCGGGGCCGACGGCGTCAAGAGCGTGGTGCGCGAGCAGTTCGTCGGCGACCCGGCGCGCGTGACCGGCCACGTGGTCTACCGCGCCGTGGTCGACAAACAGGACTTCCCCCGGGACCTGCAATGGAACGCCGCCAGCATCTGGGTCGGCCCGAACTGCCACCTGGTGCACTACCCGCTGCGCGGCGGCGAGCAGTACAACGTGGTCGTGACCTTCCACAGCCGCGAGCCCGAGCAATGGGGCGTTCGCGAAGGCAGCCGCGCCGAGGTGCAGAGCT
>CAZFOT010000078.1:0-14260 GCA_964520365.1 uncultured Hydrogenophaga sp. | reverse complement strand
ATGCCGTGCGTGTACTGCACCGACGGCATGGTGAGCTGTTCGGAATTCACCGGCGTGCTGCTGTCCACGCTGCTGGAGATGTGCGGCATCGACAAAAAGAAAGCCAGGTACGTGCTGGCCGAGGGTGCGGACGGTTCCTCGATGACGCGCACCATCGACATCGAGCGCGCCATGGACGACTGCATCGTGGCTTGGGGCATGAACGGCGAGATGCTGCGTCCCGAGAACGGCTACCCGCTGCGCCTGGTGGTGCCGGGCGTGCAGGGTGTGAGCTGGGTCAAGTACCTGCGCCGCATCGAGGTCGGCGACCAGAAGTACGCCGCCAAGGACGAGGCCATCCACTACATCGACCACATGCCCGATGGCACCCATCGCCAGTACACCGGCATCCAGGAATGCAAGAGCGTGATCACCACCCCCTCGGGCAGCCAGATGCTGCTCGACAAGGGCTACTACAACGTCACCGGCCTGGCCTGGTCCGGCCGGGGCGCCATCAAGCGCGTGGACGTGAGCGTGGACGGCGGGCGCAACTGGCGCACCGCGCGGCTCGAAGGCCCGGTGCTGCCCAAGGCGCTCACGCGCTTCAACATCGACTGGGTGTGGGACGGCAGGCCCGCCATCCTGCAGAGCCGCGCCATCGACAGCACCGGCTACGTGCAACCCAAGATCAACCAGCTTCGCGCCGTGCGCGGCACCCGCTCCATCTACCACCAGAACGCCATCCAGAGCTGGCAGGTATCCGGGAACGGCGAAGTCTCCAACGTGCAGGTGTTTTGATGACCACCCCCTTCGCTTGCTCATTGCGTGTAGCCGCATCCCCCCTCGATGGGGCCATGCCTGCGCCCCGGCGAAGCCGGTTGCGCGGTATTTCTGGAAGAGGCGTCGCCGCGCTGGCCCTTGCCTGCCTGCTGTCCCCGATGGCTTTTGCCCAGGCCGCACCGTGGCACGACATCGGCCGCGATGCCACGCCCGCGGAGATCAAGGCCTGGGACATCGACGTGCGCCCGGACTTCAAGGGCCTGCCCAAGGGCGCGGGGTCCGTGAGCCACGGCGAGAGCGTCTGGATGGCCAAATGCGCGTCCTGCCACGGCGATTTCGGCGAGTCCAACGAAGTGTTCACTCCCATCGTCGGTGGCACCACCAAGGCCGACATCGAGCGCGGCCGCGTGAAGAACCTGGAGCCGGGTTCGAGCTTTCCGCAAAAGACCACCATGATGAAGGTGGCCACGCTGTCCACGCTGTGGGACTACATCAACCGGGCCATGCCGTGGAACGCGCCCAAGACGCTGAGCGTGGAGGACGTGTACGGGGTGACCGCCTACATCCTGAGCCTGGCCGACGTGGTGCCGGCCGACTTCACGCTCAGCGACGAGAACATCGCCGAGGTGCAAAAGCGCATGCCCAACCGCAACGGCATGGTGTTCCACGAACCGCTGTGGAAGGTCGGCGGCAAGGGCGACGTGAAGAACGTGGCCTGCATGAAGGACTGCCCGGTGGACGAGAAGATCCGCTCCGCGCTGCCGGACTTCGCGCGCGACGCGCACGGCAACATCGCCGAGCAGAACCGCGTCATCGGCCCCGTGCGCGGCGCCGACACCACGCGCCCGCCGCCGCAGGGGCCGGTGGGCAGCGTCGCCTTGCCCGCGCCCGCGGTGGTCGCCGCGGCGGCGCCCGGCGCTTCCGACGTCAAGGCACTGCTGGCCTCCAACAGTTGCACCGCCTGCCATGGCATGACCAGCAAGATCGTGGGGCCCGGGTTCAACGAGATCGCGGCCAGGTATCAGGGGCGTGCGGACGCCGCGGCCTATCTCGCGGGCCGGATCAGGTCCGGCGGGTCGGGTGTGTATGGCGCCGTGCCCATGCCCCCGCAGCCGCAGCTGGCCGAGGACGCCCTCCAGGCAATGGCCGGGTGGATCGCGGCCGGTGCGAAATGAACCCGTGGCCGCAATCCGAAGGGAACAGGGTGAGCAGGCCCTGGAAGATCTGTGCTCGCTTATAAAGCGAAGACTAATATTTGGATTTACTCGTTAACCCCATCCCCACAACGACAAGGAGACCGTAATCTATGGCCGTGATCCCGAAAATGCTCCAATGCGCCGTTGCGTGCGCCACCGTATTCACCGCCGCCGGCGCCATGGCCATGGACGCTGCGGCGGCCAAGGCCCTGGCGTCCAAGAGTGCCTGCCTGGCTTGCCATGCCGCGGACAAGAAGCTGGTGGGGCCGTCCTACAAGGACGTTGCGAACAAGCACGCCGGACAGGCCGACGCCGTGGAAAAGGTCGCCGCTCGCATCAAATCCGGTGGCTCCGGCACCTACGGTCCGGTGCCCATGCCGCCCCAGCCCAATCTGAAGGACGACGAGCTCAAGCTGCTCGCGGCCTGGATTCTGGCCGGCGCCCCCGACAAATGACCCGTTTTTCAAGCAAGGAGTCCGAAATGAAAGCAACCCGCCGCCATGCCCTGAAGACCACCGGGGCGTTCACCACCTTGATCTCCCTGGGGCTGCTGACGCAGAGCCAGGCGCAGGCCGCGGTCGATCGCGCCGGCTTCGAGGTGAAGACGCTCGAAGACGCTCTCAAGGCCATTGGCGGCACGCCCGCCAACAGCGACCAGGTGACCGTCGTGGCCCCCGACATCGCCGAGAACGGCGCCGTCGTGCCCGTGGGTGCCGCCAGCAAACTGCCCAAGACCACCGAGATCTACCTGCTCGTGGAAAAGAACCCGATGCCGCTGTCGGCCGGCTTCACCATCCCCGAGGGCACGGCGCCGGAGGTGCAGACCCGGCTGAAGATGGGCCAGAGCAGCAACGTGATCGCCGTGGTCAGGGCCGACGGCAAGCTGTATTCGGCCACCAAGGAAACCAAGGTTACGCTCGGCGGCTGCGGCGGCTGACGCGCCCGTTTCCCTTCCTACCCCCGTTCATGCCCCTCATTCGTTCAGGAGTCCAACATGGCTGATCCGATGCGCATCCGCGCCGCCCTCGCCGGCGATGAAACCACCGTCCGCGTGCTCATGTCCCACATCATGGAGCCCGGTACCCGCCGCGATGCCGCAGGCGCTCTCATCCCCGCCCACTTCATCACCGAAGTCGAGGCCACCCACAACGGCAAGGTGGTGCTCAGCTCGATGTTCACCGGCTCCGTTTCGCAGAACCCCTTCCTGTCCTTCAAGTTCAAGGGCGCGGCCAAGGGCGACAAGATCGCGGTCAAGTGGGTCGACAACAAGGGTGCCACCCGCACCGACGAGGCCACCGTCGCCTGAGCCGGTCGCGGTTTCCACGCGGCGGCCCTGTGGCTGCCGCGTCTTTTTCCTTCGATAACAACGATGAGGAGACTCCCGATGAAGAAAGACCTGTCCCTGCGGTTGCTGATGTTCGCGGCGCTGTCCGCGGGCCTTGGCGCCGCGCATGCCCAGGACGCCACGGCCGACGGCATCGCCAAGTACCGCGAGATGCTGCAGGACGGCAATCCTGCCGAATTGTTCGAGATGAAAGGGGAAGAACTCTGGAAACAGAAACGCGGCCCCAAGAACGCCTCCCTGGAAGCCTGCGATCTGGGCAAGGGGCCAGGCGTCATCGAGGGCGCTTTCGTGGAGTTGCCCCGCTATTTCAAGGACACCGGCCGCGTTCAGGACCTCGAGTCGCGCCTGGTCACCTGCATGCAGACCTTGCAGGGCCTCGACGGTGCCGAGATCGCCAAGACACCATTTCGCCGCGGCGAAATGGCCAACGTCACCGCCATTGCCACCTACGTGGCCACCGCGTCCAAGGGCATGAAGTTCAACCTGCCGCAGTCGCACGCGGCGGAGCGCTCCATGTACGAAACCGGCAAGCGTCTGTTCTTCACGCGCGGCGGCACGCACGACTTCTCCTGCGCCTCCTGCCATGGCGAGGACAACAAGCGCATTCGCCTGCAGGACCTGCCCAACCTCACCAAGAACCCGGGCGACGGCATCGGTTTCGCGGCCTGGCCGGCCTATCGCGTCTCGAATGCGCAGATGTGGGGCATGCAGTTGCGCCTGAACGACTGCTTCCGGCAGATGCGCTGGCCCGAGCCGAAGTTCGGCAGCGATGCCACCATCGCGCTGAGCGTCTACATGGGCGTGAACGCCAAGGGCGCCGAGTCCGCCGTGCCCGCCATCAAGCGCTGAACCGGAGACGCATGCCATGAAAAAGACAATCGCATTTGCCCTGCTGCCCGTGGTGGCCCTCGTGGTCGCCGGCTGCACCGCCTCCCCCTCGACGGCCGACCACGACAAGGCCACCGCCCAGATGCTCGCCAACTCGTTCCAGGACAGGGGCATCGCCAAGACAGACCGCCTGGAGCAGGACATCGCCAACCGCGAGTGCGCCGCCGCCGACGTGGCCGGAAAACCCCTGGAAGAGAAGACCGTCAAGGCGATCGAGGCCGCCAACATGAAGACCGTGAAGTGGCCTTCCGACGGCAAGTTCCTGGGCGACTGGAAGGAGGGCGAGAAGATCGCCCAGAGCGGACGCGGCCTGACCTGGACCGACAAGGCCGATGCCCCCAACGGCGGCAACTGCTACAACTGCCACCAGATCAGCAAGGCGGAAATCTCCTTCGGCACCCTGGGCCCCAGCCTCTACAACTACGGCAAGCTGCGCGGCGTGACCGACCCGAACAGTGCCGCGGGCAAGGCCATCGTGGAATACACCTGGGGCAAGCTGTGGAACTCGCGCGCCTACAGCGCCTGCTCGCAGATGCCGCGCGTGGGTCACAAGGGGATATTGAACGAGAAGCAGCTCAGGGACGTGATGGCCCTGCTGCTGGACCCTGCCTCACCGGTCAACCAGTGACACCCCGGAACCCCGCCACTGGCCGAGCACGGCTGGTGGCGGGGTTTGTCCGGACTTGAATATCAGTAATTAATTGATAAAGGATAGAGATGAGTTTCAGCCGCCGCGAATTCCTCCAGGTGCTGGCGGTGGCCAGCGCCACCGGCATGGCGCTGCACCATCGGGATGTGCTGGCGGCCAGGCCGGGTGCCGGCGAGCGGCTGTACGACGTGCCGGCGTTCGGCAACGTGAGCTTCCTGCATTTCACGGATTGCCACGCGCAGCTCCAGCCCATCCATTTCCGCGAGCCCAGCGTCAACCTCGGCGTGGCCGAGGCGGTCGGGCGCGCGCCCCATATCGTGGGCGAGCGCTTGCTCAGGCATTTCGGCATCCAGCCAGGCAGCGCGCAGGCGCACGCGTTTTCGTACCTGGATTTCAGCCAGGCGGCCAGGACCTACGGCAAGGTCGGTGGCTTCGCCCACCTCGCCACGCTGGTCAAGCAGCTCAAGGCCAGCCGCCCGCACGCGCTGCTGCTCGATGGTGGCGACACCTGGCAGGGCTCGGCCACTTCGCTGTGGACCAACGCGCAGGACATGGTGGACGCCTGCAAGCTGCTGGGCGTGAACATGATGACGCCGCACTGGGAATTCACCTTCGGCGCCGAGCGCGTGCAGGAAATCGTCGAGAAGGACTTCAAGGGCCGGATCGAATTCCTGGCCCAGAACGTCAAGACCACCGATTTCGAGGACCAGGTGTTCAAACCCTATGCGCTGCGCGAGATGAACGGCGTGTCCGTCGCGGTGATCGGCCAGGCCTTTCCGTACACCCCCATCGCCAACCCGCGCCACATGGTGCCCGACTGGACCTTCGGCATCCAGGACGAGCACATGCAGAAGATGGTCGACGAAGCGCGCGGCAAGGGCGCGCAGGTGGTGGTGGTGCTCTCGCACAACGGCATGGACGTGGACATCAAGATGGCCTCGCGCGTGCGCGGCATCGACGCCATTCTCGGCGGCCACACGCACGATGGCATGCCCGCGCCCACGATCGTGAAGAACGGCGGCGGCCAGACGCTGGTGACCAATGCCGGCTCCAACAGCAAGTTCCTGGGCGTGCTCGACTTCGACGTGCGTGGGGGCAAGGTGCAGGACTTCCGCTACAAGCTCCTGCCCGTCTTCGCCAACCTGCTGCCGGCGGACGCCGAGATGCAGGCATACATCGACAAGGTGCGCGCGCCCTACAAGGACAAGCTCGAGGAAAAGCTCGCCGTCACCGAAGACCTGCTGTACCGGCGCGGCAACTTCAACGGTTCCTGGGATCAGCTCATCTGCGACGCGCTGATGCGCCACAAGGGCGCGGACATCGCGTTCTCGCCCGGCGTGCGCTGGGGCACCTCGCTGCTGCCGGGCGACGTCATCACCTACGAGCGCATGATGGACCAGATGGCCATGACCTATCCGGCCACCACGCTCAACGAATTCACCGGCGAACAGATCAAGACCATCCTGGAGGACGTGGCCGACAACATCTTCAACCCCGACCCGTACTACCAGCAGGGCGGCGACATGGTGCGCGTGGGCGGCATGCAGTACACGGTGACGCCCAACGCGGCGATGGGCCAGCGCATCAACAACATGATGCTCAAGGGCAAGGCCGTCGAAGCCGGCAAGACCTACAAGGTCGCCGGCTGGGCCTCGGTGCAGGAAGGCGCGCAGGGCGAGCCGATCTGGGATGTGGTGGCGGGCTACCTGCGCGAGAAGAAGATCGTCAAGGGCATCGAGCTCAACACACCGAAGATCCTGGGCATGGACGGCAATCCGGGGATTGCGTTCTGAGACATTTTTCACGGCTGAGAACAGGCCCGTGCAACGAGGGGTTTGTTATCCTCGAAGCCTTGTTGACTCTTCAAGGACGATTCCATGACCAAGTACGCAGGGATGCTGATCGCCGCGCTGGTGCTCGCCGGTTGCGCCAGCTCCTCCAAGCCCTACTGGCACAAACCCAATGCCACCTCCGATGACGCGTACACCCAGTTGTCCGAGTGCCGCTTCCAGATCGGCCTGAGCAAGATCCCGAAGAAGGAAGAGGAAATGATGGTCGCGCATTGCATGCGCGGCAAGGGCTATCGCCTGCTGGCCAACGACAGTTGATCCGGCGCGCTGCTGCGCGCGACAACCCCTTCACGGCGCGGCCCTGAAGGGGTTTTTCTTGTGCACCGCGGCCTGGCAAGACCCTTGCCTGGCCGATGGCTTTGGTATTCTTGGCGCGCAGGGCGCTCTCGTTTCCTTCCCTTGCATGAAGGGTCTCCATGTCGATCCCGCCGGATTCCGTCGTCCTGAACGCGCATGCCAGCGCAAGGCGCACCGTGTTTGCCGCGGCGGTGCTGGCCTTGGCGGGCTCGGTGCTGGGCCTGACCCTGGGCCGGGCGAGCGGGGCCGTCGTGGGCGCCGAAATCTGGCTGGTGGCCACCTGCGCGGTGTTCTGCGTGTTCCTGCTGGGCGTGCTGCTGGCCAGGCCCTTCGACCAGATTCCCTGGGTCGCGCCCGTCACCAGCATCTTCTTCCTGGCCTACCTCGCGCTGGGAGCCGTTTTCTCGTTTGCACGCGAGTCCGTCCTCCTCAGCTTCCTGGTCTACCTGATGTGGTTCTTTCCGTTGCTGGCGTTCAATCGCTTCGTCAACGTGTCGTTCCACCAGTTTCGGCTCTCGTTCACCATCTATGCCAGCGCGGTGGCGCTGGCCATCGGGCGGATCGCCCTGGCGCCGCTGCGCGAGACCGAGGTGCCCTTGCTGATGGTGTACTGCCTGTGCATCACGGCGTTTGCCCTCATCCTCGAACTGTTCGCCAAGTACCGCGAGGCCTACATCTCGGAGCGCGAGCGCGCCGACGCGCTGCACGCCACCCAGGAGGCCGTGCGGGCCAGCGAGGCGGCGTTCCGCCGCACCCTGTCCAAGGCCGCCAGCGGCATCGGATGGATCACCGCTGACGGGCGCTGCCAGCACGTCAACACCACCTTCGGCACGATGCTCGAACGGTCTCCGGACGAGCTCGAAGGCTGCCTGTTCGAGACCCTGATCGCGCCGGCCTCGCTGCCGACCTGGCAGCGCCTGCGGGCCGACATGCGGCGCGGCGACGGCACCACCGATTTCCAGGCCGACCTGCAACTGCTGGCGGCGGGCGGCAAGGCGCTGTGGACCAGGATGAGCTTCGCGGTGGCGGCGGTGACGCCCGAGGCGCCGCCCGGCCTGGTCTTCGTGTGCCTGGACAACAGCGCGGCCCACGAGATGGAAGCGCGCCTGCGGCAATCGCAGCGGCTCGAATCGGTGGGCCAGCTCACCGGCGGCGTCGCGCACGATTTCAACAACCTCCTGACCGTGATCCTGGGCAACGCCGAACTGCTGCACGAACAATTGACCGGCAACGCCAAGCTGGCGCCGCTGGCCGAAATGGTGGTGAGCGCGGGCGAGCGGGGCGCCCAGCTCACCCAGCGCCTGCTGGCCTTCGCGCGCCGCCAGGCGCTGGACCCGAAAGCGGTGGACATCAACCAGTTGGTGGCCGAGATGGACCCGCTGCTGCGGCGCTCCCTGGGCGGCCATATCGAAATCGAGCTGATCCGCGGTGCCGGGCTGTGGCCCGCGCTGGTCGATCCGGCCCAGTTGGACAACGCCTTGCTCAACCTCTGTCTCAACGCCCGCGACGCCATGCCCGACGGCGGGCGCCTGACCATCGAGACCGGCCATGCGCACCTGAGCGCGGACTACGCCGAGCAGAACGCCGACGTGCGCCCGGGGCAGTACGTGATGCTGGCGGTCTCCGACACCGGCACGGGCATCGACCCCGAGCACCTGCGGCGCGTGTTCGAGCCGTTCTTCACGACCAAGGCCAAGGGCAAGGGCACCGGACTGGGCCTCGCCATGATCTACGGTTTCGTCAAGCAGACCGGCGGGCACGTGAGCGTCTATTCCGAACCCGGTGTCGGGACCACGTTCAGGCTCTACCTGCCGCGCGCCCCCGAGGCCGTGACGGCCGCCGGGCGTCGCGCATCGGGCGCGCCAGCCGAGGGCGGGACGGAAACCATCCTGCTGGTGGAGGACGACGCGCTGGTGCGGCGCTATGCGCACGATCTGCTCGAAGGGCTGGGCTACCGCGTGGTCGAAGCCCACGGCGGTGTGCAGGCGCTGGACGTCCTGCGCACGGGCCAACCCATCGACCTGATGTTCACCGACGTGGTGATGCCGGGCATGAGCGGGCGCCACCTGGCCGACCATGCCATCGTTCTGCGCCCCGGGCTCAAGGTGCTCTTCACGTCGGGCTACACCGAGAACGCCATCGTCCACCACGGCCGGCTCGACCCGGGCGTGCAGTTGCTGAGCAAGCCCTACCGGCGCGAAGACCTGGCGCGAAGGATCCGGGAGATGCTGGGTACGCCCGAAGCGGGTTGATCGAAGCCGTCAGCGCGGCGGGGCCACCCGCGACAGTGCCCGGCGCAGCGCCGAGAGGCGCGGGGGCTTGGACAGCAGTTGATCGACGTGCTCCGGCAAATGCCCGTCGTCCTCCAGGTCGCTGCCCCATCCGGTGAGCATGATCACGTGGCCGGCCAGGCCGCGCGCCTTCAGATGCCGCGCCAGCGCGCGCCCGTCCATGCCCTGCATCGACAGATCGGTGATCACCACGCCGAAGAGCCGCCCGCACGCGCTGGCGTGCTCGGCCTGCGCGATGCCTTCCGTCGCACCCGAAGCACAGACCACTTCGTGGCCGTCGAAGCCCAGCGTGCGGGACAGCGATGCCAGCAGCAGGGGGTCGTCGTCGACCAGCAGAATGCGCAAGCTGCCGCTCGGGTCCGGCACCCCGGGCGGGTCGTCGGGCGCCGGGACCATCGATGCCGTCGCGTCGGCCGCGTCCGGCCCGGGCGCGGCCGCCACGGGGTGGTCGAACCGCGGCAACGACGCCAGCACCTGGGTGACTTCTTCGATGGCGGCCTGCACGCTGCGCAGCTGTTCGCAACTGCGTTCGCCAAGCTGGTGCTCGCGCGCCAACACCGAGTCCACGTAGAGCGCGGCGGGCGAAAGCACGTTGTTGATCTTGTGGGCCATCTGGCCGAACGCCTGTTTCAGCGCCAGCAACTCGTCGCTGGCGGGCGTGCTTGCCGCCTCGGTGACACCGGTTCGAGCGTCGTTGGCACTCATGGGTGTCTGCCGTTCGAATCAGTGGCCGGTACTGCCAGCCCGATGCGCGGGTGGGGGGTGATGGTGGCGGGGAAACAGCATGCTGAACGCCGCGCCTTCCCCCAGGCGGCCGCGGGCCTTGACCGCCCCGCCGTGCCGTTCCACGATCCGGCGCACGTTCGCCAGGCCCATGCCTTCACCCACGAATTCCTGTGCGGAATGCAGGCGGCGAAAAGGCTTGAAGAGCTGGTCGGCATGGGCCGGATCGAAGCCGGCGCCGTTGTCGATCACCGAAATCTCGTGGTTGCCGCCCGGCTGCACGCGGGCGCTGATCTCGATTCGCGCCTGCGGCTGCGCCGCCGTGTACTTGATGGCATTGCCCAGCAGGTTCACGAAGGCCTGGTGCAGCAGGCCGGCATGGCCGTTGATCGAGGGCAGGACGCCGATCTCCCACCGGATGCTGCGCCCGTTGCACAGCGGCTCCACGGCGGACAGGGCGGTGGCCAGCACCTCGTCGAGCGCCACCGGCTCCAGCGTCAGCGGCTCGTTGCCCAGGCGGGCGAAATCGAGCAGGTCCTTGATCATCCGGAGCGCCAGGTCGCCCGACGCAACGCCGCGCCGCAGCATCTCGGCCAAGGGGGCGTCTTCCACGCCGTCCAGCTCCTGCCCCGCCATCTGGAGAATGCTGCGCATGTTCACCAGCGGGCCCCGGAGGTCGTGTGCCAGCCGGGCGGCGAAGGCATCGAGCTCCTGGTTGACGGCGCGGAGCTGGCGCAACTGCTCGGACACCGCGGCCTGCAGGCTGCGGTTGTTCACGCGCAGGCGCTGCACTTCCAGCGCGCGCTCCAGCACCGGCACGATGGCCCCGATGCGGAAGGGTTTCTGCACGTAGTCCAGCGCGCCGCTTTTCATGGCGTCCACCACGCTGTCGATGCTGCCGTGCGCCGTCATCAGGATCACCACCATGTCCGGCGCCAGGGACTGCGCGTACCGGGTCAGCTCGATGCCATTGAGATCGGGCATCTGCAGGTCGGTCAGCATCAGCTCGAAGCGCTGGTTCTCGAGTTGATGGAGGGCGGCCGTGGGGTCCGAGAAGCCCACGGCATCGAAGCCCTGGTCGGCGAGAATCTCGCACAGCGCCTGCTGCTGCCGGGGTTCGTCATCGACCACCAGCAGGCGCGGTTTGTGGGTCTCCAGCGGCGGAGCGGCGTTGGACATGGTTCAGGCGGCGGCCGGGGTCCGGGAGAGGGGGACGATCGCTTCGGGCATGCGGCAACTTACCACCAAATACCCGCTTGTAGAAGCCTGGGGGCCATTTCGCCACAACCCGAGCACCCGATCAGGCCGCTTCCGGGACACGAAGTGCCGAGCGCAGCGGAAAAACTCCAACGCCCACTCCAAAGCCATCAGAGTACAAAACCACAACGCATATAGCCACGGTATTCCGCGATGAACCAAAGCCGGAAATCTCTACTTCCGAGCGGTACTGAGTTGGGGACACGGTCAAAAGAAAAAGCCCTGATTCTTGCGAATCAGGGCTTTCAAGAGTGGTGCCGGAGAGCAATATCCAAGGCTTGGCAGGGGACTACCTCTGTCCAGACTCACGAATCCAGAATCCCACTTTCTAGGTAGTCACGTTGTCGGCATGTCGCGGTCCAGCTTCAGCATTCCTTCGTTTTGAAGACCCGCGACATACCGCATTTGCTTAACTAACGAGTTCACAGCTTTAGCAAAAACTACCGTGTTCGGCGAGTGCTCCCGAAGAGTCTGAATTTCCTCTTTGAGGCCCATATGCTTTGCTATCAATATGCAGCTTGCGGCTAGCTCGTCTAACTGTGCTTGGGCAAGGTCGATCTCGTCGTCAGAGCGCTGGGACAAGTCCTCTTTGTTCAGACGCCCATCCGTCATAAGCGTCCGGCTTTGCTTCACCGCTGCCTCTACGTCATCCTCATGTTCAAGATATGCGAGTGCCGCCTTGTGAATGCTCTCGCCAATGGACGGCAGGGCTTCAAAACTGATGTCTCCTGGACTAGCGAACTTCATTCTGTCTACACGCAATGCATGCACAGCAGGAATATTCCTTGCCAACGATGCATACAGGTTGACCCGGCTAAAACCCCCAGTCCATGGAGCGCGTAGGAGCTGACTTAGTCGAGTTGATACAGTCTTCACGAAACGCGGCTTGGTTGCGTAGAAAAATGCGTATATCTTCTCGTAAGACTTGAAGAACGACTCAAAGTCTTTGCCAAACCATATGCCGTCGATGGGAACGACGTAGGACGCGGGTTTTAATTGTTTCGTTAGATCTAGATCATCTGTGAGCAGCGGATCAAAAAACGAATCCTCAGATGGCCGATAGTCCGCAATGTCTTGCAGATACACCTTGCGCAAATATCGGTTTGAGCTCTCCTTCTCGACAATGCCAGAGGTACGATGTCTATAGGTTTCCTTCTTATCTAGGAGATAGGTTATTTGAGCCGAGTCGAGCAATGTAAGCAACGACGCTTGTTCGTCGAGGTACTCCAGCAAGAGCTTGCGTGTCACATTGAAAATGATCCACCGATGCTTCTTCTCAGCGTCGGTGTCGGCCCAGAGGTATAGCCAGTTCCACCTCCCATCGCTGTATAGCGAGAGCAGGGGGAACTCTACATTTACCAAGTCGCATATGTATGCGTGACCGTCAATTTTCTCGGCCGCGATACGCTTACCCTGAATGATTTTCATGGGAATAGTGGTCCGTGTTCTTGCACGGCCGTATGGGCGTCGAAAGTGGTGTATTCGTAAAAGTTGAAATGCCCGAACTGATCGTCCGGGGTTCGTCTGCCGTCATGCTCTTTCATGTCGAGCTTGACGTAGTGGTCACCCACAATCTTCCGGAACTTAGGACTGGTCTTTTCCATCTTGAGAATGAGATTCCGAAGTTGTTGCGGGTCTCTGTAAAGAGACAAAGACCACAATCCACATTGTCTTGAGTCCGAGGCAGTGGCTAGCCGGTCTGGTTGACTAACAGCCTGAGGGACAAAATTGTCTGGATGCTTAAGGTCGGAATGGACGACTCGATACGCAGGTTCGTTGCAGCGCAGTGTGGCATGTGCTGGGCAACTGTCGAGCTTCGAGATAAAGGCGTGGTATCGCATCTCACTGGCTTCTGGGCCAGCCTGGGTACTCACCTGCCCTTGAGGAAATGATGAGGGTTGCTCTTGCATTGGAACACCTGGCATAAATGCCGACGACTGTAACTGAATGCAACTGGTTTCTAACTCTCGTTTTCCCCACCATAACAGGCAATCTGAGAACATGTAGGTGAGTTCCTCTCCATGCTGAGCACGGCACATGTGCAGAGACGGCCGAATCACTGCAAGCAGCTCTGGCAGGCGCTCTGATTGAGTGCCATCCGTACAAGTTGGCGCTCAAGGGCTTCACTTCGCTTGATGAACGGAAGCAGCAGGTCGGAGAGAAGGCAAGCTGCACCTTATGTCGGTAAATTGTCTGTAAGTTGGCCAGAAAGACAAAAGCCCAGCGGGTGAGGCTGGGCTAAGTCTTTGATTTATATGGTGCCGGAGAGAGGAATCGAACCCCCGACCTTCTCATTACGAATGAGCTGCTCTACCGACTGAGCTACTCCGGCGAAGCCGCTCATTATAGCCCGGCGTGGTAGCGGGTGACCCGCTCGACTTCGTTCTTCGACCCCAGGATCACGCTCACGCGCTCGTGCAGCCGGGTGGGCTGGATGTCCAGGATGCGCTGGCGGCCGTTGGTGGCGGCGCCGCCCGCCTGCTCTACCAGCCAGGCCATCGGGTTGGCTTCGTACATCAGGCGCAGCTTGCCCGGCTTCCCGGGCTCGCGTTTGTCCCAGGGGTACATGAAGACGCCGCCGCGGCTGAGGATGCGGTGCACGTCGGCCACCATGCTGGCGATCCAGCGCATGTTGAAGTCCTTGCCGCGCGGACCTTCCCTGCCTTGCAGGCATTCGTCGATGTAGCGCTTCACGGGGTCGTCCCAGTGGCGCATGTTGCTCATGTTGATCGCGAACTCCTTCGTGTCCTCGGGGATTCGGATCTGGTCCTGCGTGAGCACCCACGAGCCCTGCTCGCGGTCGAGCGTGAACATGGCCACGCCGTCGCCCACGGTCAGCACCAGCGTGGTCTGCGGCCCGTAGACGCAGTAGCCGGCGGCCACCTGCTGCCGGCCGGGCTGCAGGAAGTCGGCCTCGGACACCGGATCGACCACCTTGGGGTCGTCGTGGTGCTTGTGCAGCACCGAGAAGATGGTGCCGATGGAGACGTTGACGTCGATGTTGC
>CAZFOT010000077.1:7199-14353 GCA_964520365.1 uncultured Hydrogenophaga sp. | reverse complement strand
AAGGGTCCGGCTCCGCCGGCCCGAGATGCCGTCCCCCCTCCAAGCGCCCGAAGGGTGCGCCAGAGAGGGGAGAAGCCGCGTCAGCGGCGCAGGGGGGAGTCGTCTAGTCCCCATCGGCGTCCGAGAACCCCAGCGGCACGTCGAGCGCGGCGGCGACTTCGTTCTGGAACAGCACGGTCACGGCCTTCATCGACTGCGCCACGTCCAGCAGTTCGCGCTCGCCCGATTGCGGCGTGAGCTTGTCCAGGCCGGCGGTGACGCGGTCCAGTGTCTGTCCCCAGCGCTCGGCCAGCGCGAGCTGGCCGCGGCCGGCGAGCAGCGCTTCCATGGGCACCAGCGCCTGTCCCGGCTCGGGATAGGAGGCACCCGGCGCGAGCCGGCCCTGCGCGAGCAGGGCGCGCCACTGCGTGTGCCAGCTCGCCAGGCTGGTGGCGCCGTCGGCGCGTGCGAACGGCACCGGCAGGCCCTTGTCGGCGTTGCCGGTGGTGCGGTGGCGGGTGAGGGGTTTTTCGATCTGCGCCCAGCGCAGCCGCTCCAGGCCGCCGAGCCACTGGTTGACCCACTCGGCCAGCCCGGCGGTGGTCGCCTCGGGTTCGTCCTGCCACGCCTTGCCGGCCCATTCGCCGAGTTCGCCGTGCAGGGCGCGGGCCTCGGCGGCGATGCCCTGCGCGATCAGCTCGGCGTAGCGGCAGGCCTCGGCCGCCGGCGCGGGCCGGGCGCTCGCGGCCCATTGGTCCATCAGCAGCTCGAGCGCGGGAAAGCCCTTGGCGGGCGTGCCCACGCGACCCATGTCGGCCAGCGTGGCGGGCGCGCGCGCCATCGAGCGGCGCAGCAGATCCGGGCGCGTGGGCCAGAAGTCGATCTGGCGCTGCGAGCGCCGCGTGACCAGCGGACCCACGGCCGGCGTGGACAGGGTTTCCCAGCTCGCAAGCGCGCCTTGCCACTGCGCGCGCAGCGCGGCCAGCGGGGCCTGGCCCTGGCAGTACTGCCCGGCGGCGTCCGCGAGCCGGTCGGCCCGGGCCTGGAAGTCGGCGGCCAGCGGCGGCAGATGGTGCGCGTACAGGCCCTGCATGGCCTGCTCGGCCGAGTAGTACGGCGCGGCGGCCTGGCCCGCTGCGAGGCCAGCGGCCATGAGGCCGAAGGCCAGGACGGCGGCGCGCCGGGCGAGCTTCAGGGGCCAATGTGTCACAGCGACTCCACGAATTTCACCAGCGCTTCGCGGTCGCGGCGATTCATCTTTAGCACCTGTTCCTTCGCGTCCTGCGCCTCGCCGCCGTGCCAGAGAATGGCTTCGAGCACGCCGTCGGCGCGGCCGTCGTGCAGCAGGCGCGTGTGGCCGTTGACATCCTTGATGAGTCCGATGCCCCACAGCGGCGGTGTCTTCCACTGGCTGCCGCTGGCCTGGAAGTCGGGGCGGCCGTCGGCGAGGTCGGGCCCCATGTCGTGCAGCAGCAGGTCGGTGTAGGGCCAGATGCGCTGGCCGTTCAGCGCCGGGCTGGTCAGGCGCGGGAACGGGCCCTCGGTGGTCACGTAGCTGGGCCGGTGGCAGACCGCGCACTGCGCCTGCGCGAACAGCGCCTGGCCGCGCAGCACCTGCGGGTCGTTGGCGTTGCGGCGCGCGGCGGGCGCGAGCGTGGCCTGGTAGAAGATCACGTCGGCCAGGGTCTTGTCGTCGATCTCGGGTTGCCCGGCATGGGCCTTGGCGGCCGGGACGAGGCCGTCACGCCCGCGCGTCTTGCCGCCGCCATGCGGCGCGGCCAGGCAGTCGGCCTGTTTCGGGGTGCAGGTCTCGTGCGGGAACGGGCTCGAGGTGATGCCGATGTCGCCGTGGAAGGCGCCGGCGGTCTGGTGGGCGAGCGTGGCCACGTTGGCCTTCCAGCCGAAGCGGCCCAGGCGTTCTTCCTGGGCGAACACGTCCCACACCCGATTCGGCCGTCCCTTGACGGGGCCGGGCAGGGCGGCTTGTTGCTCGGCGTTGCGCAGGATCTCGGCGTCCGCGATGGCCTCGATCAGGCCGAGGCCGGCGAGCTGCGGCGCGATGCGCGGGCTCATCATCACGCCGGGCGCCATCGGGCCGTAGCCCAGGCCGGCGAGGGTGTACAGCGGCTTGCGCAGGGTGTAGCGGGTGCCGTCGGCGAAGCGCCCGGGGATCGCCTGCTCGCGGATTTCCACCCGGCCCTCGGGTTTGACGCCCTGGATGGCGGCGTTGTTGAACTGGTCGCCGTAGACCGGCTCGGGGCGCACGCCCATCCTGGGGTCGGGTTCGCCCGGCACCGACAGGCGCATCAGCAGCGCCACGGTGGACTCGGGGTCGGGGCCGAGGGTGCGCTTCCAGGGCGGCGGCTCGCCACGGCCGTCGAGCGCGTGGCAGCCGGCGCAGGCGCGCGCGATGAAGTGCGGCCCCAGGCCGTCGCGCGCGGTGGTGGAGGCGGGCGCCTCGACCCAGTTGCGCTTGAAGAAGGAGTTGCCGATCACGAAGCGCGTGCGCCCCGGGTCGTCCAGGTTGGCCAGGGGGAAGGAGAAGGCGTTCTTGCCGGTGGCCCAGACGGTGGTGGCGCCCCCGGTTTTTTCGCCGAGCGGGTCGGCATCGGTTTCGGCCCGCAGCACGAATGCCGCCGAGCCGATCAGCAGTGCCCCGATGGCTGGCGCGAGGCGCGTGGCTGCGGGAGGGAGGAACATGATGCGAGGTGTTGTTTCAAGGGCTGCCGCGGAACCGGCTTTGCCGGGCCGCTGGTGGCGCCCCCTTGAGGGGGTGACGCGCCGCAGGCGCGGCGCGGGGGTGGGTCAGGGTTCCACCAGCGTGAGCTTGGCAATGCCGATGGCACCGGCCGACTCCACCAGCAGCTTGGACTGCTCGGTCAGGCTGGCGATGGTCTTTTCGATCACCGGCCGCCCGGCCGATCCTGCCACGATGGCGCGGTCGAACGGCGCCGGAATCGCATTGGCCGACTGCACGGACTCGGCGATCTGCGCGGTGGTCTTTTCGGCCAGCGCGGCGTTCTTGGCGGTCACCAGGTCGCGCACCCCGGGGCCTTGCAGGGTTTCGCCGCTGCGCCGCTTGTACTGGCCCAGCCACGCGTTCTGGATGCCCAGGGCGTTGGTCGCGACGTCGCGGTGGGTGTTGTCGGAGAAGCAGGAGTGCTCGTCTTCCTGGTCCTGCGAGTTCAGCGCCACCTCCATGCGCTCGCCGGCCAGCTCGCCGCGCGAGAGCGAGCCCAGGCCCACGATGATCTTGCGCACCGACTCGCGGCCACCGCGCTCGAAGCTGGCGCGGTAATTCTTCTTGCCCGGCTCCCAGGCCTTGGCCAGGTAGCTGAGGTCGTCGATCAGCAGCTCGGTGGCCATGGCGAGGAACTGGCGGCGGCGGTCGGCGTTGGCCTTCTTGCCGTCCACGAAGTCCTCGAACGTGCGGTCGCCCGGGCCGGTCTCGCTCAGATCCTGGCCCCAGAGCAGGAACTCGATGGCATGCCAGCCGGAGCTGATGTTTTCCTCGCCGCCGCGTTCGTTGAACTTCGCCAGGTTGGCCTTGGTGATCTTGAATTTCCGGTTGTTGACCAGCCCGCTGTCGGCCTTGCCCTCCACGTAGTCCACGTAGGCTTCGTCCAGCGGCCAGGCGTTGATCTGGCCTTCCGGCCCCTTGTCGTCATCGATCGGGCCGCCGTAGAAGCGGAAGGCCTCGGTCTGGCCATAGAACTCGCGGGCGTCCAGCCAGCTCTTGCGCGCCTTGTCCAGGCCCTCTGCACTGGGCGCCTTGACGAAGTCGTTGATGGCCGCCTGCATGTCCCTGGCGGCCGCCAGGGTGTCGCTGTAGTTGGCGTGCACGAGGTCGGCGTAGTGGCGCGCCACGGCCTTGTGGTCGACCGCGGCGGCGGCCGCTGCCGGGCTGGCGCTCTGCGCCTGCGCGGGCAGATGGGCAAGGCCGAGGGAAGACACGGCCAGCACGGCGGCCGCGATGGACTTGAGTTTCATGGGTGGTGATTCCTGAGGAGGTAAATGAGAACCATTCTAGTTCAATGTGACAGCGATACCGGGCCTGCCGTGTGCGCCGGGCCGGGGTGGGCCGGCGCAACTTCACATCGGTTTGATCTGGGTCAAGGCCCGGGCGAGCGGCCGGGCCGGCCACGCCAGCCGGCACCGCTGGCGCCACGGGCCCGACCGGTGCCTGTGCGCCTTGCGTTGCGCCCGGTCAGAGCTTGTATTCCAGGGTCAGGGCGGCGGTGCGGGGTGCGCCGTAGATGGCGCCGAACTGAACCGTCCGCAGGTGCTTCTTGTCGAACAGGTTGTAGACATTCAGGCGCAAGGTGGCCGCGGGGGACAGTTCGTAGGCGGCGAACGCGTCCACCAGCGCATGGGCGCCCTGCTGCGCGCCGGCGACCTTCGAAACGGCGGACTGCCAGCGCACGCCGGAACCCACCCGCAGCTGGGGCAGCGCGGCGACGCGGGTGTCCGCACGCAGCTTGAGCGTGCGCCGCGGCACCCATTCGTAGATGTCATTGCCATCGGGGCCGCTCAGTTTGAGCGAGGTGAACCCGGCCGTGACCCGGGTGTCCGTGCCGACGCGGCCGGTGGCCTCGATGTCGAACCCGCGCGCCTTCACGTCCTTGGGTTCGTAGTAGTTCGATTGCGCCACCGCGTCGAAGCCCGCGATGGTCGCCAGGCCCTTTTGTTCGGCGCTGAAGACGGCGAAGGTGGTCAGCAGCTTGCGGTCGAGCCACTCGGCCTTGATGCCGGCCTCGGCGTTGACGCCCTTCATGGGCGCCAGGAAAGCGCCGTTGACGTCGCGCTGGTCCTGGGCCTGGAAGATGTCGGAATACGAGGCGTAGGCCAGCGCATCGGGCGTGATGTCGTAGGTGGCGCCGATGTAGGGGCTGGTCTTCTTGGTGGTTTCGTTGTCGAGGTTGGTGCCGCCGCCGTAGATCGCGGTGCCGTCGCGCTTGAGGTTGATGGCGTTGACGCCGACGATGCCCTTGAGCCTGTCGGTGAGCGCCAGGCGGGCGGCCGCGTACAGGCGGGTGATGCTCTGCTCGCCGTCGGAGGCGACGGACTTCGCTCCCCAGGCGGGTTCGGCATACACGTCGCCGGCGTACGGGAACGCCGGCATCACCGGGAAGGTGGCGCCGGCGTAGGACTCGGTCAGGCTCTTCTGCTTCGAATGACTCAGTCCGAACACCGCTTCGTGCTGGCGGCCGAACGCGCTGAAGCGGCCGGTGAGGTTGGCGTCGAGGATGTCGCTGCTCGACTTGCCTTCGCTGCGGTACGGCCAGCCGACCAGGCCGGTGTTGTCGTCATTCAGGTAGCCGGTGAAGGTGTAGGCGTAGAAGAGCTTCGTGGCGCTGGTGCCTTCGGCGTGGTTGTAGGTGAACTTGGTTTCCCAGTCGGGCGAGAGCATGTGGGTGTATTCCACGAACGCGCTCTGCGAACGGGTGTTCCAGCGCGTCCAGTCCTGCGCGGTCGAGGCCGATACGTCGAATTCGGCCAGCGAGCCGTCGGCATGGGGCAGCGTGAGCGAGCCCCACATCGGGGAGCGCTGCTTGTTGTCCTGGTGGGTCAGCCCGAGGGTCAGCACACCGTCGAGGCCGATCTGGCCTTCGACGACACCGTAGATGGCGGTGCGCTTGTTGTTCAGGGCGCGCAGGTACGAGTCCTTGTCCTCCTCGACCACGACCAGGCGCCCGGCCCATTTGCCGTCCTGCGTCAGGACCTTGTTGTAGTCCAGGGCGGCGCGTTTGAGGCCGTGGGAGCCGAGGGTGACGAGGGCCTCGCCACCGTCCTTGTTGGTGGGCCGCTTGCGCACGTAGTTGATCGTTCCGGACGCGTTGCCGACGCCCGTGAGCAGGCCGTTGGCGCCGCGCACCAGCTCGATCTTGTCAAACAGGTAGGTGTCCTGCTGGCCGACGACGAGACCCCAGTCGTTGGCCATGCCCAGACCGTCGATCTGGGTGAGCATGACCTCGAAGCCGCGCGAGCTGTAGGAGGTGCGGTTGGTCTCCCACTCATCGACGGTGAGGCCGGTGCCGTAGCGCAGCGCGTCGTTGCTGTCGGTGGCGCCGAAATCGCGCAGGGTTTCCTTGTCGATCGTGCTGATCGATTGCGGCGTGTCCTTGACTTCCATGGGCAGGTTGGTGGCACCCTTGGAAACGCGGTTCTCGCGCCTGGTCTTGATCACGACCGTGGACAGTTCCTGCTCTGGCTCCTGAGCGGCCTCGGCCGCCGCCGCGGGGCCGGGCCCGGAAGGGGCCGACTGCGCGTGGGCCAGGTTGTGCAGGCACAGGCTGGCCACCAGCAGCGTGGTGGCGGTGGCGACGGGATGGTGTGGGAAGCGGGGTTTCATGTGCATGGATGAACGGTGGAACAAACAAAAAAAGAAAAACTGGAGACCCGGCCGGCGCCACCGCCTTCGTGCCCGGCGGGTGGCGGCGCGTCTTCCATGGGCAACGATTGGTAATCTGCATACAAATGATAACGATTCTCGTTATGAAAAATGCGAAAACTGTCTGCAATAAACGACAGTGGCCGAAAAAAAGCCCCGGCGGCTGGCAAGCCCCGGGGTCCAGGCGCGCGCGGGTTTCAGCCCCGCATCAGCGCCTCGATCTCGTCCGCGTTCACGGGCACGTCGCGCGTGATCAGTTCGCGGCCGGTGTCGGTGACGACGGCGTCGTCCTCGATGCGGATGCCGATGTTCCAGAACGCCTCGGGCACGCCTTCGCCCGGGCGCACGTACAGGCCGGGCTCGATGGTCAGCACCATGCCGGGGCGCAGCACGCGGCTGGGGCGGTCCTTGATGGTCTCGCCGCTGATCGGGTCCTTGCGCTCGCTCACCGTGCCGCGCTCGCCGGGCTCGACGTAGCTGCCGCAGTCGTGCACGTCCATGCCCAGCCAGTGGCCGGTGCGGTGCATGTAGAACGGGAAGTACGAACGGTTGGCGATCACGTCCTGCGCGCCGCCGACCTTGTTGGCGTCGAGCAGGCCCACGTCGAGCAGGCCCTGGGCGAGCACCGCGACGGTGGCCTCGTGCGGATCGTTGAAGCGCGCGCCGGGTCGGGTGGCGGCCACGGCGGCTTCCTGGCTGGCGAGCACGAGGTCGTACAGCGTGCGCTGCGGCCCGGTGAAGCGGCCATCGGCCGGGAAGGTGCGGGTGATGTCGCTGGCGTAGC
>CAZFOT010000077.1:0-7189 GCA_964520365.1 uncultured Hydrogenophaga sp. | reverse complement strand
CGTGGCCCCGGCGCGGTAGTGCAGCACGCAGGCGTTGGCGCCGGCGGCGACGATGCTGTCGTAGGCCGGGTACTGCGAGCCGTGCTGGCGGAATTCGTGCAGCAGCTCGGCGTCGAGGTGGTATTCGCGCACGTCCTGGCCGGCGCGCAGCATGGCCGCGCTGCGCCGCATGGCGCGGACGTGCGCCTGGGCGCTGATCCGGCCGGCGCGGCGCATGGTGGCGAGTTCGTGCGCGTCCTTGACCAGGCGCATCTCGTCGAGCACCTCGCACAGGTCGCGCTGGGTGTCGGGACACAGCGCGCCGAAGCGCACGCGCGCCCGCACCGGCCGCAGCCAGCCGTTGACGCGGCTCTCCAGCCCTTCGTGCGTCGCGAACGGGTACCAGACCGTCTGCCGGTTCTCCAGCAGGCGCGGCAGCCGCTGGTCGAGTTCGGCCACGGAAAAGGCCTCGTCCACGCCGAGGAGCCCGGGCGCGGCTTCGGGGCCGAGGCGGATGCCGTCCCAGATCTCGCGCTCGATGTCCTTGGGCTGGCAGAACAGGGTGCTGCGCCCTTCGCCCGTGATCACCAGCCAGGCGTTGGGTTCGGTGAAGCCGGTGAGGTAATAGAAGTAGCTGTCGTGCCGGTACAGAAAGCCGTTGTCGCGGTTGCGCGGCTGCTCCGGCGCGGTCGGCACGATGGCGATGCCGCCGGCGCCGAGCTGGGCGGCCACGCGGGCGCGGCGTTCGGCGTACGGGGTGGTGTGGGAGGTGGCGTCCATGCGCGCCATTGTCGGTGTTTTGCGCGGCGCGGGGGGTCACCCCGGCTTCAGGCCGACGTTGGCGCCGAGGTCATGCGGCGGCTCCGCCGCGCTGGGGACCAACACCTCGGAGCCGTCGGCCAGGCGCACGGTGTAGAGGAAATGGCTGCCGCGGAAGACGCGCTCGATCACCTCGCACCGCACGGCGCCGAGCGGCTCCAGCCTCAACATCTCCGGCCGCAACAGGACGACGCTGGCCGCCGCACCACCGCCGCCGAAATGGGGCGCGCCGGGGCCGAAATGGCCCGCAGCAGTCTGCCAGCCGCCGTCCGGCGCGCGCCGCGCCGCCACCAGCGCGCCCTCGCCCACCAGGGCGGCGACCTCGCGCGTGGCGGGCCGGCGGTACACCTCGTAGGGGCTGGCCCACTGGCACAGGCGCCCACCCACCATCACGCCCACGCGGTCGGCCATGGCGAAGGCTTCCTGCTGGTCGTGCGTGACCATCAGCGCGGTGGCGCCGGCCTGGCGCAGGATCGCGCGCACCTCGCGCGCGATGGCCTCGCGCAGGCTGGTGTCGAGGTTGGAGAAAGGCTCGTCCAGCAGCAGCAGCGACGGCCGGGGCGCGAGCGCGCGGGCCAGGGCGATGCGCTGCTGCTGGCCGCCGGAGAGCTCGTGCGGCCAGCGGTGCTGCAGGCCCGACAGGCCCACGAGTTCCAGCAGTTCGCCCACGCGCTGGCGGCGCCCGGCCGCGGGCAGCCCGCGGAGGCCGAAGGCCACGTTGTCGGCCACGTTCAGGTGCGGGAACAGCGCATGGTCCTGGAACACCATGCCCACGCCGCGCTCGCGCGCGGGCAGGTGGAGCCCGTCGTTGGCGACGGCGCGGCCATCGATCAGGATGCGGCCGCCGCGCACCGGCTCGAAGCCGCCGATGGCGCGCAGCAGCGTGGTCTTGCCGCAGCCGGAAGGGCCGAGCAGGCAGCCGATCTCGCCGTGCGCCAGGCGCAGCGAGGCATCCTTGACCGCTTCGGTGTGGCCATAGCCCAGTGTGACGTGTTCGACTTCAAGCATGTGCGGGCGCGGCGGGTTCGGAAGAGGATGGGGCGCGCTCGGTCTGGATCACCAGCAGGGCCACCGGCAGCAGGCCGACCAGCACGATGGCCAGGGCCGGCAGCGCCGCATGGCTCCAGAGCGATTCGGTGGTGAGCTGGAACACGCGCACGGCCAGGGTGTCCCAGCCGAACGAGCGCGTCATGAGCGAGATCGGCATCTCCTTCATCACGTCCACCAGCACCATGAGGAAGCCCGAGAGCAGGCCGGTGCGCAGCAGCGGCAGGTGCAGCCGGCGCAGGGTGGCCCAGGGGGTGAGGCCGAGCGAAGCGCAGACGTCCTCCTGGTGGCGGCTGATGCGCTGCATGGCGCTGTCGGTGGCGTGGTAGGCCACGGCCAGGAAACGCGCGGCCAGCGCCAGCAGCATGGTGGCCAGCGTGCCCTTGAGCAGGGTGAGGCCCTCGAAGCCGAGCGGGCGCAGCAGCGGCAGCAGCCGGTCGTCCAGCCAGGCGATGGGCACGAACACGCCCACGGCCAGCACCACGCCAGGGAAGGCGTAGCCGGCCACGGCCAGGCGCACCAGCCAGCCGGTGGCGGTGTCGGTATGGCGCCGCCGCAGCCAGGAGAGCAGCAGCGCGAGCACGGTGGCCAGCGCGGCGGTGGCCAGGGCCAGGCGCAGCGAGTTCCAGGCGAAGCCCCAGTAGCGCGCGTCCAGGTCTTCGCGCCAGACCTCCAGCACCCAGACCACGATCTGCACCATCGGGATGGCGAAGGCGACGCCGAGCACCGCCGCGCAGGCCAGCGCGGCCATCCAGCGTGAGCGCCCGCGCAGCGCCACGCGGTCCTGCCGGCTGGCGCCGGCGTGGTAGCGCTGCGCATGGCGCGAGCGCTGCTCTGCGCCGATGAGCACCAGCACCAGCAGCACCAGCAGGGCCGCGAGCTGGGCGGCCGCACCCAGGTTGTGCAGGTCGAACCAGGCCTTGTACAGCGCGGTGGTGAAGGTGTCGTAGTTGAAGATGGCCACGGCGCCGAAGTCGGCCAGCGTCTCCATCAGCACCAGCGCCACGCCCGCGACGATCCACGGCCGCGCCATGGGCACGGCCACGCGCACCACGGCGCCCACCGGCGAACAGCCGAGCGACTGGGCCGCCTCCATGGCGCGGCGCCCCTGGGTCAGGAAGGCGCTGCGCGCCAGCAGGTAGACGTAGGGGTAGAACGAGAGCACCAGCACCAGGGTCAGGCCCCACAGGCTGCCCCGGATCTCGGGAAACCAGCGGCTGCTGCCGAAGAGGGCGCGCAGGCTGCTCTGCACCGGGCCGGCGTACTCGAACAGGCCCATTTGCACGAAGGCCAGCACGTAGGCCGGGAACGCCAGCGGCAGCACCAGGGCCCAGGCGAAGAAGCGCCGTCCCGGGAATTCGTACAGCGTGGTCAGCCAGGCCAGCGGCACGCCCACCAGCAGCACGCCCGCGCCCACCAGCAGCATGAGCACGGCCGTGTTGGCCAGCACGCGCGGCAGCACGTACTGCCAGAGGTGCTGCCAGACCTCGGGCTGCGGCGCGAGGGCGAGCGCGACCACCACGCCCAGCGGAATGAGCGTGAGCAGCGCGATCGGCAGCACCGCAACGAAGCCGCGCCACGGCCACCGAAGCGGCCGTGGCGCGGAGCCCGGAAGGGTGGGGGGTGCCGTCAGGCCGTGGTCAGCGGTAGCCAACGCGGTCCAGCAGGCGGATGGCGGCGGCCTGCTGCGAGCCGATGTCGGCCGCGTTCAGCGGGCTGGGGATGAAGCCGCCCCAGGCCTTCACGATCGGGTCGGCCTCGGCCTGCTTGTTGATCGGGCTTTCGAACGTGCCGTGCGTGTACGCCGTCTGCACCGCCTGCGAGGACAGCCACTCCAGCAGCTTGCGCGCGCCCTCGGGGTTGGGCGCATGCGCGGTCACGCCGCCGCCCGAGAGGTTGACGTGCGCCCCGCCTTCGCCGTTGTCCTGGTTGGCCCAGAACAGCTTCACGTCCTTGCCGAAGTCGGCTTCGCGCGAGAGGATGCGGCCGTAGTAGTAGGTGTTGGCGATGCCCACTTCGCACTGGCCGGCCTGGATGGCCTTGAGCAGGGCGTTGTCGTTGGTGAACACGTCGGTGGCCAGGTTGGCCACCCAGCCGCGCGCGATTTCCTCGGCCTTGGCCTCGCCGTGCTTGGCGATCATCATGGCCACCAGCGACTGGGTGTAGGTCTGCTTGCTGGTGCGCAGGCACAGCTTGCCCTTCCACTTCGGCAGCGCCAGGTCTTCGTAGGTGGAGAGGTCCTTCGGATCGACCTTGCCGGCGGCGTGGAAGATGGTGCGCTCGCGCTGCGACAGGCCCCACCAGCGGCTGCCGGGGTCGCGGAAGTTGGCGGGCACGTTGGCGTTGAGCACGGGCGAGTCCACCTTGCGCAGCAGGCCGCGCTCGGCGGCGCTCCACAGGTTGCCCATGTCCACGGTGATGAACACATCGGCGGGCGAGGTGGCGCCCTCGGCCGCCAGGCGCTCGGCCCGCGAGCCGCCGCGGTCGGTCAGCAGGTTGATCTTGACGCCGGTTTCCTGCGTGTAGCGGTCCAGCGTGGGCTTGAGCAGTTGCTCGATGCGCGAGGAATAGACCGTCACGGCCTGGGGCGCTGCCTGCGCCAGTGCCTGGGTGGCGGTGGCCAGCGCGGTCAGGGCGAGCGCGCCGGCGAATTTCCATGAAGTCATGTAGGAGTCTCCTGGCTGAAATCGAGAGGTTGAAAGATGTTTAGAACGTCACATTGGCCGAGAGCCACAGCGTGCGGCCGGCCGGTGCCGTGCCGCGCACGGACTGGGTCGACTTGTAGTAGTGGCTGCCCGTCACGGTCTCGCCCGCGCTGTTTGTCCAGGCCGTGAACTTCTCGAAGTCCTTGTCGAACAGGTTGTAGATGTTCGCGCTCAGGGTCACGTTCTTGTTGACCTTGTAGCCGGCGCCCAGGTGGAACAGCGAGTAGCCCTTGAGGTCGCCCAGGGCCTGGTACTCGCGGAGATTGTCGCCAGCCAGGCTGGCGGGCGTGCCGTCGAAGCGGCGGCTCTCGCCGCGGTATTCGCCGCGCAGCCAGAGGTTCCAGCGCTCGTTCAGGTCCCAGCGCACCTGGGCGCTGGCCACGTGCTCGGCGGTGTCGCTGAGCTTGCCGCTCTTGACGCCTTCCACGATGGCTTCGCTGTCGGTCCAGGTGTAGTTCAGGTTGAGCGCCCAGCCAGGTGCGAGCTGGAAGCGGTTGCCCAGCTCCAGGCCCCAGGTCTTGCCTTCGTCGATGTTGATCGAGTAGCTGGCGGTCGGGTTGGCCACGCAGCTGGAGATCCACACGCTGGTGCAATCGCCGCCGCTGCTGATGCGGTTCTTGATGCGGTTGTGGAACAGCGTGGCGGTGCTGGAGATGCCGGCCAGGTTGTCGTAGGCCACGCCGAACTCGGTGCTGGTGCTGGTCTCGGGCTTGAGCGTGGGGTTGCCGATGTTGATCGTGCGGCCCTGACCGCTGACGCCGCTGACACCGTCGATGAGCTGGTTCAGGCGCGGGGCCTTGAAGCCGCCGCTGACGCCGCCCTTGAAGGTCAGGTTGGGCGAGTTGTTCCAGACCAGGTAGGCGCGGGGCGAGAACTCGCCGCCGAAGGCGTCGTGGTCGTTGTAGCGGCCGCCGACGGTGGCGGTCAGGGTGTCGGTGATGCGCCACTCGTCTTCGGCGAACACGGCCCACATGGTCTGGCTGTGTTTCTCGGTGAGCAGGCCGTCGGTGAACTCGGCGTCCCACCACTGGGCGCCGGTGGTCAGCACGTGGCGATCGCCCAGGGGCGTGACGAGCTTGGTGTCCACCACCGTGTTGACGGTCTCGAGCGTGCGGGGCGTGCCCAGGCGGGGGTCGCCAGCCTGCACCGCGGCGCCCGGGATGGTGCGCCCTTCGGTTTCCGTGACGCTGCGCGTCACGCTGGATTCGAGCAGGCCGATGCCCAGGCGGCTGTTGTGGCCGATCGCGACCTGGTCGCGGTTGAAGCGCATCTCGTCGGCATAGCCAGGCGGGTTGGCGCGGTTGTCCGCATCGCGGTTGCCCAGGCGGCCGTCGGCGTTGTCGTACGCCGTGCGGGCCTGCTCCACGTCCAGCCAGATCTCGTGGGCCTTGTCGGGCGTCAAGGTCAGCTTGGCACCGATGGTGTGCTGGTCGCTCTTGCCCGGCCGGGGATCGCGGCCGCTGGGCAGCAGGCGGTCGGAGGCTTCGCGCTCGTACAGGTTGCCGCGCAGGGTCAGGCCCAGCGTGTCCTGCACGATGGGGCCGCTCAGGTACACGTCGAACTTGCGCTGCTCGCCTTCGGTGCTGGATTCGGGAATGCTCGCCTGCACGCCGACGCTGCCCATCCATTCCTTGGCCACCTTGCGGGTGATGATGTTGATCACGCCACCCATGGCGTCGGAGCCGTACAGCGTGGACATCGGGCCGCGGATGACCTCGATGCGTTCGATGGCCGAGACCGGCGGCAGGAAGCTGTTGTGCGCGGCGCCGAAGCCGTTGGGCGTGACGTCTCCCGCCACGTTCTGGCGGCGGCCGTCGATCAGGATCAGCGTGTATTCGCTGGGCATGCCGCGGATGCTGATGTCCAGGCCGCCGGTCTTGCCGGTGCCGCCCATGACGTCGATGCCTTCGACGTTCTGCAGGGCTTCGGCCAGGTCGCGGAACTGGCGGTTCTCCAGTTCCTCGCGCGTCATTACCGAGATCGAGGCCGGCGCCTGCTTCAGATCCTGCTCGAAGCCCGAGGCGGTCACCACGACTTCGGACAGCGTGGCGGTGGTCTGCTCGGACTGGGCGGCGGCGAGGCCGGCGCAGAGGCCGAGCGCGGCGCAGACCGTCAGACGAAGGGAGTGGGCAGGGACGGCACGGGGCCGTGCGGCGCGCAAGAAGGTCATGTTCGGAGAAGCCTTGGAAGGTGAAAAAAACGGGCAACAAAGGACATCGGAAGTGGTCGCATCCGCCCGGCGGGCTCCGGCGCCGACGCGAACACATTCGGTAACGAGAATGATTACTATTTGTTGTGGCAAGGGTTTGTCTTTTCATGTCGAAATGCCGCAACCCCGGCCGGATTGACACAATCGGACATATTTGGAGACAAAACGCGGAGCCGCCTCACTCCGCTCGGCCCTTCGGCAGACTCAGGGCAGGCCAAGCTCAGGACAGGTCAAGCCTCTCCGCACCCGTAAGCGGGAGAGGGAGCAAGACAGCACCGCATGTGTGGAACTCGAAAGCCAGGGGCATCAAGGGTCCGGCTCCGCCGGCCCGAGATGCCGTCCCCCTTCCAAGCGCCGCAAAGCGGCGCGCCAGAGAGCGGCGCGCCAGAGAGCAACTGTGTTCGAAGTCAATGCTTTTTCATGCATTGAC
>CAZFOT010000076.1:0-14395 GCA_964520365.1 uncultured Hydrogenophaga sp. | reverse complement strand
TTCACCGCCGACGAAGCGCTGACCAGCGACCTGGACCAGATCTTCCTGCACCTGGCCAGCCAGAACCGCCTGCCCAGGCTCAACAAGGCCCTGATCGCGCCGTTCCACCTGCTCAGGGCCATGCTGGACAAGGTCGAGGCCGCCACGGCGGCGGCGCGCGCGGGCAAGGACGCGCGCATCATCCTCAAGATGAACGCCCTGACCGACGAGCCGCTGGCGCGCGCGCTGGCGCAGGCATCGCAGCAGGGCGTGAAGATCGACATCATCGTCCGTGGCGCCTGTATCCTGCCGGCGCAGGTGCCGGGCATCACCGACAACGTGCGCGTGCGCTCGGTCATCGGGCGGCTGCTGGAGCACTCCAGGGTGTTCTACTTCGGCGTCAACGGCAAGGAGGAGATCTGGCTCTCCAGCGCCGACTGGATGAACCGCAACATGCTGCGCCGGCTCGAACTCGCCTGGCCGGTGACCGACGCCGGCCTGCGCAGCCGCATCATGGACGAATGCCTGCTGGCCTACCTGCACGACAACAAGGACGCCTGGCTGCTGCAGCCCGACGGCCACTACACGCCCGCCGGCGGCGGCAAGGCCCGCGCGGCCCAGCATTCGGCGCAGGCCGCGCTCATGGCCCGCCACGGCAGCAAGGGGTGAGCGCATGGACCTGATCCTGTGGCGGCACGCCGAGGCGCATGAGCACCCCGACCCCCTGCACGGCACGCCCGGCGACGCCCAGGATCTGGCGCGCCGCCTGACCTCGCGCGGCGAGAAGCAGGCCGCCCGCGTGGCCGGCTGGCTGGACCGGCAGTTGCCCGAAGGCGCGCGCATCTTCAGCAGCCCTGCGCTGCGCTGCGAACAGACCGCGATGGCGATCGATCGCAGGTTCAAGCCGCGCAGCGAACTCCTGCCCGAGGGCGATCCCCTGGATTTGCTGGAACTGGTGCAATGGCCGCGGGGGAAATCACCGGTGGTGGTGGTGGGCCATCAGCCCACCCTGGGCCGGGTGATCGCCCGCCTGCTGGGGTTGGCCGAGGAGGACTGTTCGGTCAGGAAGGGCGCGCTGTGGTGGCTGCGCCACCGCGAACGCGGCAGCGCCAGTCAGACTGTCGTGGTGACGGTGCAGACGCCCGAATTGCTGTAGCCTGCGGCCGGGAGCGCGGTGGCCGTTTCAGGAACGGGCCGGTGCCTTGGATGCCGCGGCCTTCCGGGCGGCGGGCCGGGCCTTTGCCGCAGGCCTGGCGGGCGCTTTCGGTGCGGACGCCTTCGGTGCCGGCTTGGCCGCCTTTTTGGCCGGCGCCGGTTTCACCTCGGCGGGCTGCCTGGCCTTGGCGGGTTTGCCGCTGGCCGCCTTGGGCGCGGCGGGGCGCCCGGTCTTCAGGGTCGGAACCGCCGCCAGGGCCGCCTTGAAACCACCGTCGCTCAAGCCCGTGAGCAGCATCAGGCCCGCGCGCAGCAATTCGCTTTTCTTGACGCTGGTGCCCAGCGCGATGGCGCGGGTCTTCAAGGTGTCGATGGCGGCAAACTCGGCCTTAGGAATGGTGAAGCTGTCGCGAACGAGCTTGGGTTTCTTGCTGCTGGACTTGGTGTTCTGGCTGGCCATGAGGGGCTCCGTGGTGTTCTGGAAAGCTATCAGTATAAACCGTATATACGGTTTTTCAACGCGCCGCGAATCATGACGATTTCATGTCAACCGGATGACGCCGGCCGCGGCCCGGCGGGGTGCCGTCACAGGGCCCGGAGCGCCTCCGCCGTGGCCCGCGCCGCCGCTTCGAGCGCCGGCACGTGCGCCTTGGCACGAACGGCGTGAGCGGCCTGGCGTTCGATGTCCTCGCACAACTGGGCCAGGCCATCGGCGCCCACGTTGCTCGCGGCGCCCTTGAGCACGTGGGTGGCCTGGCGCAGCGCGGCGGCGTCCTCGGCCTCGGCGGCGCGCGCGATGTCGGCCACGCGCGGGTGCAAGGACAGCAGGAACTCGCTGATGACCTCGCGGCGCACGCTGCCCTGGGCGTCGTCGAACTCGGCGAAGGCCGCCCAGCGGTCCGGATCGATCCAGCGCGCGGGCCGGTCGCGGGTGGCCGAGGCTTGCGCGGCGGAGCCGGCAGGCGGTTCGGGAGGGGCGCTGGCGGCCGTGTCCGGCACCGGTGGCGGCGCCGCGGTCAGGCGGCGCAGGGCGTGGGCCAGTTGCTCCAGGTCGATCGGCTTGGGCAGGTAGTCGGCCATCCCCGCGCCGAGGCAGCGCAGGCGTTCCTCCTCGAGCGAAGAGGCCGAGATGCCGAGCAGCGCGGGTGCCCGCGTGCCGTGCTCCTCGAGCATGGCGCGGGCCGTGGCGATGCCATCGAGCTCGGGCATGTGGCTGTCGAGCAGCACCACGGCGTAGGGCTGGCCCTGCTGCTGTGCCTGCTGCACGGCGGCCAGCGCCTGGCGACCGTTGGCGGCGGTGTCATGGGCATAACCCAGCCGCCGCAGCATGGCCGAGGCCACCTTGAGGTTGACCGGGTTGTCGTCCACCACCAGCACCCGCTGGTGGTTGCTGGCACGGGGCAGTTCGGCCGCCGCCTGCGCCGGGATGGTGGCGGGATCGACCGCGGTCGATCGAATGGTGAATCGAAACGTCGAACCCGCGCCGGGCTGGCTGTTGACCGTGATCTGCCCGCCCATCATCTCCACCAGGTGCTTGCAGATCATGAGCCCCAGGCCGGTGCCGCCGTAGACCCGCGTGATGGCGGTGTCGCCCTGGGCGAAGGGCTGGAAGAGGGAACCGATGCGCTCGGGCCGGATGCCGATGCCGGTGTCGCTCACGCTGAAGTTCAGCACCGTGCCGCTCGCATCGGGTTCCTGCCACACCCGCAAGGTGATTTCGCCCTGGTGCGTGAACTTGATGGCGTTGGACAGCAGGTTGATCAGCACCTGGCGCAGGCGGGTGATGTCGCCGACCACGGCCTGCGGCACGTCGGGTGCGATGTGCAGCGCCATGTGAAGGCCTTTCTCCTGGGCCCGGAGCATCAGGATGTCGTGTGCCTGCCGGATGGCGGCGCGCAGGTCGAATGCAGATTGTTCGAGAGCGAGCTTGCCCGCCTCGATGCGCGAGAAATCGAGGATGTCGTCGACCACGGACAGCAACTGCTCGCTCGACACGTTGAGCACGCCCAGCAGGTCCTGCTGGGCTTCGGTCAGCGGCGTCTCGCGCAACAGCTCGCTCATGCCCACCACGCCGTTGAGCGGCGTGCGGATCTCGTGGCTCATGACGGCGAGGAAGCCGGCCTTGGCCTTCACCGCGGCCAGGGCCTCCTCGCGCGAGGCGGCCAGCTCGGCGGTGCGCTGGCGCACCCGGTCCTCCAGCATCAGGGCGGCTTCGCGAAGCTGCTCGTTCTTGTCCTGGATCTCTCGCGTGGAGGCCTGCAGCGACTGCGCGCTGTCGTGAAGCACCTTCGAGAGGTGGTGCACTTCCCTGAAGCCCGTCTTCTGCTGTACCGGCGGCACCTTGCCCGCGCCCACGGCCGTGGCCGAAGCGTTGAGCAGCTCGAACTGCCCCGACAGGCCCTTGGCCACCAGATAGGCCAGCACGCCCGCCAGGCCGATGAGCCCGGCCAGCGCGAGCAGCGCCACTTGCCGGGCCTGGATCACCTGGTTGGTGAAGTCGGACTCGGGCGCCACCACGATCAACTGCCAGTTGAGGTTGTATTTCTGGCCGAATGGACGGTGCAAGGCGATCAACCGGTTCGAGCCCAGGCCCAGCATCTGCTTCCAGTCGGAGTCGGTGTCCAGCAGCATCAGCCCCGGATCGCGCCGCAGGGTGTCGCGGTATTTCGCGCTGACCTGGGTGAAGGACTCGCGCACCAGCGGGTCCTGGCTCTGCAGCGGCGAGAGGCGCTGGAACTTGTCGTTGACCTTCAGGCTGAGGTCTTCGTCCACCGAGGAGGCGACCAGAAGGCCCTGGCTGTCCACCAGGTAGGTGACCGAGTTCTCGCTGATGCGGGAGGCGCGGATCAGGTCGGTCAGGCGGGCCAGGCTCATGTCGACCGCGACCACGCCCAGCACCGTGCGGTTGTCGGTGTCAAAGATCGGGTGCGCCAGGGTCAGGTCGAACTGCGCCTTGACCGCCGAACGGTAGACATCGGTGAAGGTGCGCTGCCCGGTGCTCAGGGCCAACTGGTACCAGGGGCGCTTGCGCGGGTCGTAGATTTGTTCCTCCGTGCGCACCAGGCGGCTGCGGTCACCGGGGTGATCGATCAGGTAGTGCCTGCGGCCGCTGTCGCCCGGCCGGATCTCGCGCACGATGAAGCCGTGGTCCTCACGCTCCAGGCCGAAAAACGATCCGTCCGCGGTGCCCACGTACAGATACGGCACGTTCGGCGACTGCTGTGTCAACGCGTAGGCCATGGTCTCGAACGCCGGCGTGTCGGTGAGCCACCGGCGCGTGCGTTCGGCTTCCGCGCCGGTGGCGACGAAAGGCGGCACCAGGGCGTTGACCACCGTGTGCGACTCGCCCAGATGGGCCAGCGCGCCCACGTCCACACGGTGCGCCGCCTGGCTCATGGCGTTCTCTGCCAGTGTGTTGATCGAGCGCGAGCCGTTGGTGGACAGCAGCCACGCCGCCAGCAGCGCGGGGATCAGCGCCGCGAGCACCAGCGCGGTGATCAGGGTGGAGCCTATGGGCAGGCGGTGGCCGGCAAGCAGTTTCATTCGGGTGCAGTCTTGGGCAGGATCGGCGTGGCGCAAGGCGTCGGGATCGGGTCGCCGGCGACGCGGCATTCAGGCCGGCAGCGGCTCGACCATGCACACATCCATCGGTTCGACGCGATGGGGCAGGTTCAGCAGGTAGCGGCGGGCCGGGAACACGGCGCCGGTGATGCTGCGTAACACCGGCGCCGACACCGTGATGCCGGTTCTTCCAGGTGCTTTCGCGTGCCGTTGCAAGGCCACGGCATCGACCACGGTTTCGCCCACCGGCACCGATTGTGCCGCACCGCCGAGCAGGCCATCGAGGCGCATCATGGCCACCGGGCCGCAGTGCAGGGCCACGCCGAGGTCGGCGCGCTGCTCCTGGTCCGCCAGCGAGGGCAGGGTGCGCAGGAAGCTGTTCAATCCGGCGGTGGCCGATCGCATGGCCAGCGCCGCCTTGACCGCGCGAAGACCGTGCGGCGAACTGGCGGGCGCGTCGGCGCCATCGGCGAACACCGCGACCACGCCATCACCCATGAACTGCAGGGTGTGGGCGCCAAACAGGAAGACCGTGTCGCCGCAGCTGTCGTAGAACCGCTTGAGCAGGCCGGCCATGTCCTGGGCATCCAGCGCCATGGCCCACGCCGCATGCCTGAGCAGTCCGGCGCTGAGCACGGTGGCCTGATCGTGATGGCTGGCCTGCCGCGCGGCCCCGCCGCCAGGCCATTGTTCGCTCAGGGCGCGGGCGAGCCGCTCCTCGTAGGCATTGCTGAGGTCGCGCGCCTGCTCCTGCAGCGCGCCGGTCAGGGCCGATTGCACGTGCAGGTCCTGCGATTGGGCCCGCATGCGGTTCTTGTTCACCTGCGCCGCCACGGCATCGACCAGCTCGCCGGCCCTGAACGGCTTGGCGATGTAGTCGTCGGCGCCCAGGCTCATGCCGTGGCGCATGTCGCGGCGCTCCTGCAGCGAGGTCAGGAAGATGAAGGGGGTGAGGGCGCTCGATGGATGGCTTCTGACGCGCTCGAGCAACTCCAGCCCGCCGATGCCGGGCATGTCCACGTCGCTGACGATGACGTCGGGCCGCAGTTCGAGAATCTGTTCCCAGGCCGCGGTCCCGTTCGAGGCGGCGACCACGTGATGTCCCTTCTTCTCCAGCACCACCGTCAGCAGCTTGAGCGTGCCCGGGTCATCTTCTGCCACAACGATCAGGGTCATATATGCGGGTTCATCCAATGGCGATGGAACATCCTAGCGCCGCAGGCCATGGAAACCGGGGATCGCGGTCATGGTGCCCGTTGAACGTGTGACGAATTGCCGAAGACGTCTCTTCACCGCACGTCGGCGGTGAATTTCCAGGCCGTTTTCTGCCAGGCAGCCACCTCTTCGCCGATCAGCCAGGCCGACTGGGGGTAGCGCTTGGCCCACCCCGGGTTGCTCGCCAGCTTGAAGGCGCCGGGCTTGTAGCTCAGGCGGATCGATTCGTATTCCGGCATCTGCCGCGCATGGCACAGCAGCACGGCCAGGCGCAGGCACATCAACTGCTTGGCGAACAGTTCGTCCCCCAGCGACGCCTCCAGCTTGCGCAGCTTGCCGCGCTGGCCCAGCACCAACTGGCTCATGCGGTGCAGCTCGGGAAAGGAAAAACCCGGCGCATCCACGTTGTCCAGGATGTAGGCGCCGTGGTGGTAGGAGCGGTCGTGCGAGATGTGCGTGCCGATCTCGTGCAGACGCGCCGCCCAGGCCAGCTTCTGCGAATAGCGCTCGTTCTGCGCATCGACCGCCGCGACCTGGGTGAACAGCGCCGTGCTCACGGTGCTGACCCGCTGGGCCTGGGCCTCGTCGATGGAGAAGCGCTCGGCCAGCCAGCGCACGGTGCGCTCGCGCACGTCGCCGCCATCGGTTTCGCGGTCGATCAGGTCGTACAGCGCGCCCTGGCGCAGGGCGCCCTGCGCCGGCTGCAATTGCTGGATGTCGAACAGGTCGAAAATGGCGCAGAGCACGCTCAGGCCGCCGGCGATCACCGGCCGGCGGTCGTCCTTGAGGCCGTCGAGGCGGATCTGATCGACGCTGCCGGCCTTCACGAACCGGTCCACCAGCCAGTTCAGTCCGGAGCGGGTGATGACGCCGGAAGCCCAGCCGTTGGCCGCCAGCATGTCGGCCACCGCGCCGACCGTGCCGGACGAACCGTAGGCGGCGCTCCACTCGGACGGGGGAAAGCTGTCCAGCGCCTCGTCGAGCACCGCCTTGGCGGCCACTTCGGCGGTCTTGAACGCGCTGGCGGTGAAGGCGCCCCGGGCGAAGTATTTGTTCGACCAGGCCACGCTGCCCAGCCGGTAGGACTCCATGCGGTGCGCCTTGTAGCCTTCGCCCAGGATCATCTCGGTGGAGCGCCCGCCGATGTCGAACACCAGCCGCTTCTCGTCCGACTGGGGCAGCAGGCGCGAGACGCCCTGGTAGATCAGCCGCGCCTCTTCCTGGCCGGAAACCACCTCGATGGCGAAACCCAGGATCGACTGCGCCTGCCGCAGGAATTCTTCCCGGTTGCGGGCTTCCCGCAGGGTCTGGGTCGCCACCGCCCGCACCTGCTGTTTCTTGAAGCCGTGCAGGCGCTCGGCGAAGCGGGCCAGGCATTCCCAGCCGCGCTCCATGGCGGCCTGGCTCAGGTTCTTGTTCTCGTCCAGCCCGCTGCCCTGGCGAACGGTTTCCTTGAGGTATTCGATCCGCTCGATGTGGCCCGAGTGGTAGCGGCCAATCTCCAGCCGGAAGCTGTTGGAGCCGAGGTCGATGGCGGCCAGAAGGGTTCCGTTTTGCATGCGTGCGCCAGGCGGCCGGCAAAAAGCCTCCCGGAAGTCGTGAATCTGTTGGATTGCCGGGATTGTGACGCATTGGCGCCGAGCCTCGCGAGCATGGCCGCGCCGCCGCATCGGGCCCATGACAGGTCCGCGCATGTCACACGGATGTCACATTGGGTCCCTAGAGTTCCTCCCAGACGTTTCCACAACCCCGAGAGGACCTTCCATGAACACCAAACGCACCCTGCTCAAGACCGTTGTCGCAGCCGCCCTGGCCAGCCTGGCCATGGGTTCGGCCATCGCCGCCGACATCACCGGCGCCGGCGCCTCGTTCCCGTTTCCCATCTACGCCAAGTGGGCCGAGGCCTACAAGAAGGAGACCGGCACCGGCCTGAACTACCAGTCCATCGGCTCTTCCGGCGGCATCCGCCAGATCAAGGCCAAGACCGTGGCCTTCGGCGCCACCGACGCGCCGGTCAAGGGCGAGGATCTCGACAAGGACGGCATGGTGCAGTTCCCGGCCATCATCGGCGGCACCGTGCCCGTGTTCAACCTCGAAGGCTTCAACCCGGGCGACCTGCGCGTGACCGGCCCCGTGCTGGCCGAGATGTTCCTGGGCACCATCAGCAAGTGGAACGACCCCAAGCTGGTGGCCCTGAACCCCGGCAAGACCCTGCCCGACCAGACGATCACCGTGGTGCACCGCGCCGACGGCTCGGGCACGACCTTCAACTGGACCGACTACCTGAGCACGGTCAGCAAGCCCTGGGCCGACGCGGTGGGCAAGGGCGCGGCCGTCAAGTGGCCCGCGGCCACCTCCGTGGGCGGCCGCGGCAACGAAGGCGTCGCCGCCAACGTCTCGCGCACCCGCGGCGCGCTGGGCTATGTCGAATACGCCTACGCCAAGCGCAACAAGATTCCCCACATGAAGCTGCAGAACAAGGACGGCAACTTCGTGGACCCGACCGAAGAGGCCTTTGCCGAAGCCGCCGCCGGCGTGGACTGGTTCAGCGTGCCCGGCATGGGCGTGTCCATGGTGGACGCCAAGGGCGCCAAGGCCTGGCCCGTCAGCACCGCTTCGTTCATCCTGATGTACAAGGACCCGGCGGACAAGGCGCAATCGGCCGAAGTGCTCAAGTTCTTCGACTGGGCCTTCAAGAGCGGCAAGGGCATGGCGTCCGAGCTGGACTACGTGGCATTGCCCGACAGCCTGACCGTGGACATCCGCTCCAAGGTCTGGTCGCAGGTCAAGAACTGATCATGGCCCGCCCCCGGCGGCCGTTCGGGCCGCCGGGGGCGCCTTTCCCGAACGTGCCCGAATGCAGGGAGCCCGCATGTCAGTCGCAGCGACCATGAAAACATCCCCATCCAACACCGATGCGCCCACGGCCTCCATGGTCGCCGTGGCCCGCAGGCAGCGCATCCAGGACATCGTCTTCCACCGGCTCACCCAGAGCTTCTCGCTGCTGGTGCTGGTGGCGCTGGTGGGCATTCTGGTGTCCCTGCTCATCAACGCCTGGCCCACGTTCGCCAGGTTCGGCGCGCATTTCCTGTGGTACGTGGAATGGGACGTCGTCAACGAGGAGTTCGGCGCCGCGATCGCGATCGTCGGCACCCTGGCCAGCGCCACCATCGCCATGGTGGTCGCCGTGCCGCTGGCCTTCGGCATCGCGGTCTTCCTCACCGAAACCTGCCCGGTCTGGCTGCGCCGCCCGCTGGGCACCGCCATCGAGTTGCTGGCCGCCGTGCCGTCGATCATCTACGGCATGTTCGGCCTGTTCGTGTTCGCGCCCATCTTCGCCGACCACATGCAGGTGCCGCTGCAGCAGGTGATGGGGGGCATGCCCATCGTGGGCGGCCTGTTCGGCGGCGCCACCAACGGCCTGGGCATCATGGCCGCCGGCATCATCCTGGCCTTCATGGTGCTGCCGTTCATCGCCGCCGTGATGCGCGATGTGTTCGAGATCACTCCCCCCATCCTGCGCGAATCGGCCTACGGGCTGGGCTGCACCACCTGGGAAGTGGTGCGCAAGGTGGTGCTGCCCTACACGCAGAAGGGCGTGATCGGCGGCGTGATGCTGGGCCTGGGGCGCGCACTGGGCGAGACCATGGCCGTCACCTTCGTGATCGGCAACGCCAACCGCATGCCCTCGTCGCTGTTCTCCCCGGGCACCTCGATCGCCTCCTTGCTGGCCAACGAGTTCGGGGAAGCCGAGGGCCTGCACTTCAACACGCTGTTCGCGCTCGGCTTCCTGCTGTTCGTCATCACCTTCGTGGTGCTGTCGCTGGCCAAGCTGATGATCATCCGCGCCGAGAAGGCCAAGGGTTCCTGATCCAACGGACCACACACCATGGAAATCAATCAAAACCTCTACCAGAAGCGCCGCGCCTCGAATCTGATCGGCCTGACGCTGTCCATGACGGCCATGGCCCTCGGGCTGGCCGTGCTGCTGTGGATCCTGTTCGTGCTGTTCTCCAACGGCCTGGCCGCCATCGATTTCAACCTGTTCACCCAGGACACGCCGGCACCCGGCTCCGAAGGCGGTGGCCTGCGCAACGCGATCGTGGGCAGCCTGATGATGGTGGGCCTGGCCGTGCTGGTCTCCACCCCGGTCGGCATCCTCGCGGGCATCTACCTCACCGAGTACGGCGACCAGAGCAAGACCGCCGCCATGACCCGCTTCGTGACCGACATCATGCTGTCGGCCCCCTCCATCGTCCTGGGCCTGTTCGTCTACGCCATCGCGGTGGCCACTGTGGGCAACTTCTCGGGTTACGCGGGCAGCCTCGCGCTGTCGCTGATCGCGGTGCCGGTGGTCATGCGCACCACCGAGAACATGATGCGCCTGGTGCCCGGCAGCCTGCGCGAAGCGGCTTTCGCCCTGGGCGCGCCGCGCTGGAAGGTGACCACCATGGTGACCCTGCGCGCGGCCAGGAGCGGTGTCATCACCGGCCTGCTGCTGGCCATCGCCCGCATCAGCGGCGAGACCGCGCCGCTGCTGTTCACCGCGCTGAACAACCAGTTCTTCAGCACCGACATGGGTTCGCCCATGGCCAACCTGCCGGTGGTGATCTTCCAGTTCGCGCTGAGCCCCTACGACAACTGGATCCGCCTGGCCTGGGCGGGCGCGCTGCTCATCACCATGGCGGTGCTGGTGCTCAACATCCTGGCGCGGGTGTTCTTCCGGGAGAAGGTGCGCGCCTGACCGCGACCCTCTTGCAATGCCCGCGAACCGCCTGCCCATTCAACACCTCAAGCACACGAGATTCCCAAATGCCTGAAACCTCCAACGCGACCGCCGCCGAACTCAAGAGCGCTCTCGAAGTGCGCAACCTGGATTTCTACTACGGCAAGTTCCAGGGCCTGAAGAACGTGAACATGAACATCGCCGAACGCAAGGTCACCGCGTTCATCGGCCCCTCCGGCTGCGGCAAGTCCACCCTGCTGCGCACGCTCAACCGCATGTACAGCCTGTACCCGGGCCAGCGCGCCGAAGGCCAGATCAACTTCTACGGGCAGAACATCCTCGACAAGGGCCAGGACCTGAACCTGCTGCGCGCCCGCATCGGCATGGTGTTCCAGAAGCCCACGCCGTTTCCCATGACGATCTACGACAACATCGCCTTCGGGGTGCGCCTGTACGAGAATCTCAACAAGAGCGACATGGACGACCGGGTGGAGTGGGCGCTGTCCAAGGCCGCGCTGTGGAACGAAGTGAAGGACAAGCTGGGCCAGAACGGGCTCTCGCTCTCGGGCGGCCAGCAGCAGCGCCTTTGCATCGCCCGCAGCGTCGCGGTCAAGCCCTCGGTGTTGCTGCTGGACGAGCCCACCTCGGCGCTGGACCCGATCTCCACCGGCAAGGTGGAGGAACTGGTGCACGAGCTCAAGGCCGACTACACGATCGCCATCGTGACCCACAACATGCAGCAGGCCGCGCGCTGCAGCGATTTCACGGCCTACATGTACCTGGGCGAGCTGATCGAGTTCGGCGCCACCGAACAGATCTTCTTCAAGCCCAGCCGGACCGAAACCGAGGACTACATCACCGGCCGCTTCGGCTGACCGGGCGTCTCGAACACACTTGCCAAGGGAAGACCTGCACATGAGCGACAAACACATCTCCAGCCAGTTCGACGTCGAACTCAACTCCATCTCGACCAACGTGCTCGAAATGGGCGGACTGGTCGAATCCCAACTGCACCAGGCCGTCTATGCGCTGGTGAACATGAGCCTGGAGTCGGCCGAGCAGGTCATCGCCAACGAGGAGCGCATCAACCAGATGGAGCTGCACATCGACCACGAGATCATCTCCACCATCGGCCGGCGCCAGCCCACCGCGCGCGACCTGCGCTTCCTGATGGCGATCTCGCGCACCACGCAGAACCTGGAGCGCGCCGGCGACGAAGTGGCCCGCATCGCGCGCATGGTCAAGTCCATCATCGAGAACGGAACGCCGCGCAACCTGCCCATTTCGGAGTTGCGCCTGGCGGCCGACCTCGCCTCGGCCCTGATGAGAAAATCGCTGGATTCCTTCGCCCGGCTCGACACCGCCATGGCAGTGGCCATCATCAAGCAGGACAACGAAATCGATGACGAATACAACGGCTTCCTGCGCAAGCTCATCACCTACATGATGGAGGACGCTCGCACCATTTCGCCCAGCCTGGACCTGCTGTTCCTGGCCAAATCGATCGAGCGGGTCGGCGACCATGCCAAGAACATCGCCGAGCAGATCATCTTCATCGTCATGGGCGAGGACGTGCGCCACACCTCGATGGAAAACGTGGAATCCGTGGTGCGATGAGGGAAGCGTGCAAAGAGGGGACTCGCGCATGAGAAAGCTTCCTCGCGTCCTGGTGGTCGAGGACGAACCGTCCATCGCCGAGCTGATCGCGGTCAACCTGCGCCACAACGGCTTCGCGCCCACGGTGGTGTTCGATGGCGCGGCGGCGCAACGCGAGGTGGATGCCGTCCTGCCCGACGTCATCCTGCTCGACTGGATGCTGCCCGGTGAAAGCGGCGCGGCACTGGCGCGGCACTGGCGCAAGAACGAGCGCACCAAGACCGTGCCCATTCTCATGCTGACGGCGCGCAGCGACGAATCCGACAAAGTGCAGGGGCTCGACGCCGGCGCCGACGACTACATCACCAAGCCGTTCTCGACGCAGGAACTGCTGGCCCGCATCCGGGCCGTGCTGCGCCGGCGCGCGCCCGAGATCGTGAACGATTCGGTGCAGGTCGGCGAGCTCGGGCTGGACGCGGGCACCTACCGCGTCACCTTCAGGGGCGCCGAACTCAAGGTCGGCCCGACCGAATTCAAGCTCCTGCACTACCTCATGAAGCATGCGGAACGGGTGCACACCCGTGGTACCCTGCTCGACAAGATCTGGGGAGATCATGTTTTCATCGAGGAGCGTACCGTGGATGTGCACGTGAAGCGTTTGAGGGAATCGCTCGGCGAGGCTGCGGGCATGGTGGAGACCGTGCGGGGTGCCGGGTACCGACTGACCGCCTTGAACAACACGGGCCGCGCCACGCAGGCGGCTTCCAGCCAGGGCACATGACCCGTCGGACGATCGAACTGCTGCTCCTGGTGGCGCTGGGAGCGGTGGCCGGTTGGATTCGCGGCACCGAGGGCTGGACCTTTGGCGGTGCCTTGCTCGGCGCCCTGGCCTGGAGCGTGCTCGACGGGCTGCGCGCCCGGCGCGTGCTGCATTGGCTGAACAAGGGTGAAGTGTCCCGAGCCCCGCGCCGTCTTCATGGCACATGGGGCGAGGTGGTGGAGCGGACCCGCAAGCTCATCCGCAAGCTCGAGAAGAAGGTGAGCAACAGCGATGCCCGCCTGGAGGATTTCCTGGCCGCGATCCAGGCCTCGCCCAACGGGGTGGTGCTGCTCGATGCGGCAGGACGCATCGAGTGGTCCAACCTGACGGCGGCGAACCAGCTCGGCTTCGATCCCCAGCGCGACCTCGGCCAGTACGTGCGCAACATGGTGCGCAATCCCGCCTTCACGGCCTACATGGCCGCCGGCGATTTCCAGAACGAGATTCAGATCGACGGCCCCGGCCCGCGGCCGTCGCAACCCACCAGGATCCTGGTGCAGGTGCACCCTTATGGAAAAAAGCGCAAGCTGCTGCTCTCGCGCGACGTGACGGCGGTTCAACTGGCCGAAGCCATGCGGCGTGACTTCGTGGCCAATGTGTCGCACGAGATCCGCACCCCGCTGACCGTGCTCAGCGGCTTCGTGGAAACCATGCAGACGCTGGAGCTGGAGGAAGCCGAGCGCAGCCGCTACCTCAGCCTCATGAGCCAGCAGGCGCAGCGCATGCAGACGCTGGTGAGCGATCTGCTCACGCTCTCGCGCCTGGAAGGCAGTCCTGCGCCGGGACAGGGCGAGTGGATCGACAGCGACGAACTGCTGCAGCACGTGATTCAGGAGGCGCGCGGCCTGTCGGAAGCGATCGCCCAGCCGGTGCACGCCATCGAGCCGGCATCCAGCGGCCCGACGCTGTGGGTGGCCGGGGCCAAGACCGAACTGCTCAGCGCCATGTCCAACCTGCTGAGCAACGCGGTGCGCTACACGCCAGGCGGCGGAACCGTGCGTGCCGGCTGGCAGTTGCGCCCCGACGGCAGCATCGAGTTCTGCGTGACCGACACCGGCCCCGGTATCGCCGAGGAGCACCTGCCGCGCCTGACCGAGCGCTTCTACCGCGTGGACCGCAGCCGGTCGCGCGAAACCGGCGGCACCGGCCTGGGCCTGGCGATCGTCAAGCACGTGGCGCAGCGCCACGGCGGCCAGATCGCAGTCCAGAGCACCGTGGGCCAGGGCTCGCGCTTCATGATGGTGCTGCCCGCTTCCAGAGTGCGCGCGCATTGACATCGAACACCCCCCTGCGCCGCTGACGCGGCTTCCCCCCTCTCTGGCGCGCCCTTCGGGCGCTTGGAG
>CAZFOT010000075.1:0-14451 GCA_964520365.1 uncultured Hydrogenophaga sp. | reverse complement strand
CCGGGCGCGCGACCGGTGTTGCGCGCCCGGTATCGTCTTTGGTGGCGACAAGCCGGCCACCACGATCGAACTCGATCACAACGCCCTGTGGCATGCCCTGAAGAAGGAAGCGTTCCACGCGGCCATCCTGGACATGGAAATCGGCGGCGCGGTGCAGAAGGTGCTGCTGCGCGACGTGCAGTACCACCCCTACAAGCCCCAGGTGTTGCACGTGGACTTCCAGCGCGTGGACGAAAAGACCCGCCTGCGCAAGAAGGTGCCGCTGCACTTCGAGGGTGCCGAGAACTCGCCTGCCGTGAAGACCGACAAGTGCCTGGTCAACCACGTGATGACCGAGATCGAAATCGAGTGCCTGGCCACCCAGTTGCCCGAGCACATCGTGGTCGACCTGAGCGAAGTGACCAAGGGCAGCACCATCCACACCGGCGACATCAAGCTGGAAAAGGGCGTCAAACTGGTCACGCACGGCCGCACCAACCTGGCGGTGGCGACCGTGGTCGAACCGGTCGAGGAAGTGGTGGCCGCCCCCGTGGCCGCCGCTGCCACCGATGACAAGAAGGGCAAGAAGAAAAAGTGATGTGGCCCCCGGCGCTGCGCCGTTGTACCCATCGAAAGGCCCGCTTTGCGGGCCTTTGCATTTCTGGATAATCCAGCGTCATGATCAAGCTCATCGCCGGCTTGGGCAATCCGGGTCCCGAATACGAACACACGCGCCACAACGCCGGCTTCTGGTGGGTGGATGAAGCCGCCCGCCTGCTCAAGGTCTCGCTCCAGATGGAACGGGGCCACCAGGGCCTGGCGGCGCGCGCCAGCATCGACGGTCGGACCGTCTGGCTGATCGAGCCGCAGACCTTCATGAACCTCTCCGGCCGGTCCGTGGCCTCGCTGGCGCGCTTCTTCAAGATCGCGCCCGAGGAGATCCTGGTGGTGCACGACGAACTGGATCTGCCGCCCGGCGAGGCCAAGCTCAAGAAGGGCGGCGGCCATGCGGGCCACAACGGCCTGCGCGACATCCACGCCCAGTTGGGAAGCGCCGACTACTGGCGGCTGCGGGTGGGCATCGGCCACCCGGGCAACCGCAACGAGGTGGCGAACTGGGTGCTGAAGAAGCCGTCACCCGACGACCGCATCGCCATCGCCCAGGCGCTGGATCGCAGCCTCAAGGCCTTGCCCCATCTGATGGCGGGGGACATGAACAAGGCCACGGCGCTGATCCATACCAGCAAGCCGCCTCGGCCGAAACCGCCCCGGCCCGAGAAGAAGAACGATCAGGCCTCGCCCGACGCCGTGCTGGCCAGCAGCGCAGCGCCGCCCGCGCCGGAAGGCGCCTGACCCTGCTTCTGCAGGCGCTGGTACTTCTGCCAGAGCGTCTCCCGGTCCTCGACGTGCTGGGGATGGATCGGAATGCAGCTCACCGGGCACACCTGCACGCATTGCGGCTCGTCGAAGTGGCCGACGCATTCGGTGCACTTGGCCGGGTCGATTTCGTAGAAATCCCGGCCCATGGAGATCGCCTGGTTGGGGCACTCGGGCTCGCAGACATCGCAATTGATGCATTCGTCGGTGATCATGAGTGCCATGGCCCGGTCCCTTCCTGGTTCAGGCCTGCAGGGGTCTGGGCGCAAGGCGCCTGGCCACGGGAGGACTCACCATGCCGGAGACATCGCCGCCCAGCGTCGATATCTCGCGCACCAGGGTGCTGGAGATGCATTGCAGCTCGGCCTGCGGCAGCAGGAACACCGTTTCCACGCCGGGATGCAGCTTGCGGTTCATCGCCGCCATCTGGGCTTCGTAGTCGAAGTCGGTGAGGTTGCGGATGCCGCGCACCACCGCCACCGCCCCCTGCTGCCGGCAGAAATCCATGATCAGCCCGTCGAACGGCAGCACCCGCACGCGCCCCGGCACGTTGCCCGTGGCCTCGGCGGCCATTTCAAGGCGCTCGTTCAGACTGAACCGGGTTTTCTTGTGGTGGGCGATGGCCACGGCCAGCACCACTTCGTCAAACAACTGCGCGGCGCGGCGCACCACGTCCTCATGACCCAGCGTCAACGGATCGAACGTCCCGCTGTACACCGCGATGCGTGCACCGGGAGCGGAGGAGGCATGCTCGGTCTTCATCCGGGGCATTATGCGCGACGGATATTCGCCAGGATCACTGCGCGGCCAAAGTCCGCAACAGGTGAAAGGCCACGGCGCCCGCCCGCCCCTGGCGGTGCAACTGCAGACCGATCGAGGCGAGTTCGTCTTCGTTCCAGGGGCGCGGCGCTTCCAGGTAAATGAAACCCTGCGGCCCGATGGCCTGCCGCGCGGCGGTGAGCGCGGACACGAAGAGCGCCTCGTTGCCGCCGTCGCCAAAGGGCGGATCGAGGAACACCACGTCCAGGTTCTGGCCCGCGCGCTGCCGCAAGGCGGCCACGGCATCGCCCCGTTCGACCCGCACGGCGTCGGCCTTGAGCTGGGTCTTCATGCGGCTGAGCCGGGTCAGCAGTTCGTTGTCGTGCTCGACCAGAACGACCTCGGAGGCGCCGCGGGAAGCGGCTTCCAACCCCAACGCGCCGGTGCCGGCAAAGGCATCGAGGCAGCGCCAGCCGCCGAGATCCTGCCCCAGCCAGTTGAACAGGGTTTCGCGCACGCGCGCGGGCGTGGGGCGCAGGCCGGGCGCATCGGTCACGGTGAGCCTGGTGCGCTTCCATTGCCCGCCGATGATGCGGACTTCCTGCGGGGCCTTGGCCAGGCGGATGCCAGGCTGTTTGTTGGAAGGTTTTTTCATGCCAGCGCCACCCTCACCTCAACCCTCTCCCGCGAGCGGGAGAGGGAGCAAGACCCGCAACGAGCGAAGAGATGCCCAGTCCAGGGGCATCGAGGGTCCGGCTCCGCCGGCCCGAGATGCCGTCCCCCCTCCAAGCGCCGCGCAGCGGCGCGCCAGGGAGGGGGCTGAGGGCCGCGGCTCCAAGCCTGCCTGCACAGGCTTGGACGTGCCCGAAGAGCCGCCGCCTCTGGCGGCGGCACCGAGCCGCAAAACGGCGCAGGGGGGTGTCTCATCGTCCACCCACCACCACGGTCGCCATGCGGTCCGGTTGCAGCACCCGGGTGAAGGCGCGGCGGATGTCGGCCAGGGTGACCCGCTCCACCTGTTTCGTCCAGGTGTCGAGGTAGTCCAGCGGCAGGCGGTTCCAGGCGATGTTGGCCACGTTGTCGAGCAGCTTGCGGTTGCTGTCGATGCGCAGGGCAAAGCTGTTGACGAGGTACTCCTGGGCCGCCTTCAGCTCGCCCTCGGTGGGCCCCTCGGCCACGAAGGCCCGCAACACGTCGCGCACCACGGCCACGGCCTGGTCCGCCTGGTCGGGGCGGGTGGTCAGGCCGATCTGGAACGCGCCGGCATGCAGGCCGGGCGAGAAATAGCTGTACACGCTGTAGCTCAGGCCGCGCTTCTCGCGCACTTCGGTGGTCAGGCGCGAGACGAACCCGCCGCCGCCCAGGATGTAGTTGCCGACGAACAGCGGGAAGAAATCAGGGTCGTTGCGGGGCACGCCCGGCTGCCCCATGAGCACCTGCGCCTGCGCCGCCTGGAAGGGGATGCGCTCCTCGGCCGCCCGCTCCAATGGCCGCACCGGGCCGAGTTCGGACAAGGGTTCGCAGCCGTGCGGTTGCACCGCCGCCATGAGCCGGCCGACGATGCGGTCGCTCTGCGCGCGGTCGATGGCGCCGACCAGGCTGATCTGGGCGCGGCAGGCTGCCACGTGGCGGCGGTAGAAGCCGCGCATGTCGGCCACGGTGATGGCGCCCAGCGTGTCGGCCGTGGCCTCGAAGCCGTAGGGGTGGGTGCCGTACACCGCGCGCGAAAACGCCCGCCCGGCATGCGTGGCGGGCCGGTTCTCGGCTTCCCTGAGCGCCGCCAGCGTGCGCTCGCGATCGCGCTGCCACACGGCGTCGGGCCAGGCCGGCGCGGCCAGTTGCCGCGCGGCCAGCGCCACGGCCCGCTCCAGCAAGGCGGGCTCGGTGAGCGTGCGAAGGGAAATGCTGAAGCGGTCGGTGGAGGCCTGGGCGCCGAACTGGGCCCCCAGATCGACCCAGGCCTCGCTCAGGCGGTTCTCGTCTAGCGCGGGCTCGGCGCCCTGTGCCAGCACGCCGCCCGAGAGCAGTCCCGCCGCAGCGCTGGCCAGGCCGGCCTTGGCCGCCGGATCGCGGCGGCTGCCGCCGTCGAAGTTGACCTGCACGTCGAGCATGGGCAGGGATGGGCTGGCCACCAGATAGACGCGCGCGCCACTGGCGTGGGTCCAGTGTTCGATCGGGATGGCGGCTTGCGCGTTCGCCAACCCGAGGCAGGCGCCGATGCCGCACAGCCATGCCTTGAACGCAGAGGAGAGCGAAAGATTGCGGAGCATGTGATTTCCAGACAGCATGAAAGCGCTTCAGTGGCGCAGGGCAGGACGGGCCCCACCCGGGGCCGGCGCGGCGGCCTCGCGCCGGCCGGGATCGGGCACCAGCACGCCGGTGGTGAGCTGTCCGTCGCCGAAATAGCGCTGGGCCACCGACTGCACCTGCGCCGCCGTCACGCCCTGCAGGAGACCCATGAGGCGCTCGCCGGTGTCCACGGGCATGCCGTTGATCCAGTAGCTGCCCAGTTCGCGCGCCTGGTTGAACACGGAATCGAGCTTGTAGATCTCGCCGGCGGTCCATTGGGTCTTGACGCGGCGCAGTTCGGCGTCGCTGATGCCTTCGCTCGCCACGCGCTCGACCTCGGCCCTGAGCGCCGCGGCCGCCGCCTCTGGCGCGATGCCTTGCGCGGGCACCGCGCTGAGCAGGAACAGTTGCGGGCCCCGACCCATCAGGCCGTAAGAGGCGCCCGCGCTGTCGGCCACGCGCTTGCCGCCCGCGCCCGAGCCTTGCACCAGCGCGCGTTCGAGCCGGGCGCCGCTGTAGCCATCGAGCACGGCCGAGAGCACCGTGAGCGCGAGCGCGTCCTGCTGGGAACCGTCGCCGGGATCGCCTTCCCCGGTCCAGCGCGGCACCTTCCAGGCCAGCGCGACCACGGCCTGATCGGCCACGGCGCGGAATTCGAGCCGGCGCGGGCCGGCCTGCGGGGGCTCCTCGCGCGGCTTGCGCGCCGGCAAGGCGCGCGCGGGAATGCCGCCGTAGATTTTCTCGGCCAGCGCCCGCGCCTGAGCGACATCGACGTCGCCGGCGATGACCACGGCCGCGTTGCCCGGGCTGTACCAGCGGCGGTAGAAGTCGCGCACGTCGTCGGGCGTCATGGCGTCGAGGTCGCTCATCCAGCCGACGATGGGCCGGCGGTAGGGACTGGCCTGGTAGATCATGGCGTTGAGCGCCTCGAACAGGCGCGCCCGGGGCGATTCCTCGGTGCGCTGCCGGCGCTCTTCCTTGATGACTTCGATCTCGCGCGCGAACTCCTCGTCGGCCCACTGGTTGCGCGCGAAGCGGTCGGCTTCCAGGCGCATCATGGCTTCGAGCTGGTGCGCCGGCACCTGCTGGTGGTAGGCGGTGGCATCGAGGCTGGTGAAGGCGTTGTCGCGCCCGCCCAGCGCCGCCACGCGACGCGAGAACTCGCCGGGTTGCAGGTCGGGCGTGCCCTTGAACATCATGTGCTCCAGCGCGTGCGCCACGCCCGACGTGCCGTCCACTTCGTCCATGGAGCCCACCCGCACCCACAGCATGTGGGCCACGGTGGGTGCCCGGTGGTCGGCCCGCACGATCAGCGTCATGCCGTTGGCCAGCGTGAACTGCTGCGCGGCCGGCGTGGCCGCCATGGCGGGCGATGAAGAGGAGGAAGACGGGGTGGCCGAGAAGGCCGGGAGGGCAGGCAGAACGGCCAGCGTGGCCGCCAACAGCGCGTCAAGCGCGAGCGAGGAGCGTTTCATAGAATGCGATGGACTCTAGAGATGGAAAAATGTTCTCGTTCTTTCGCAAAAAGCCCCCTGCCCCCGAACCCGCCAAGCCCGCATTGGCTCCACCGGAGCGCCTGGACGCTCCGCAGATCCACGAACCCGACCCGTCCGAGCCGGCGCCCGCAGCGCCAGCACAGGCGCCCCGAAAGGGTTGGCTGGACAAGCTCAAGCTCGGCCTGCGCAAGACAGGCTCCAGCCTGGCCACCGTGTTCACCGGGACACAGATCGATGACGCACTGTACGAGGATCTGGAGACCGCGCTGCTGATGGCTGACAGCGGCGTCAAGGCCACCGAGTTCCTGCTCTCGGATCTGAAGCGCCGCGTCAAGGAGAGCCGGGCCACCGATCCCGCCGCCGTCAAGGACCTGCTGGCCGAGGCGATTGCCGATCTGCTGGCACCGCTTCAGAAGCCGCTGGTGATCGGCGAGCATAAACCCACCGTGGTCATGGTGGCCGGCGTCAACGGCGCGGGCAAGACCACGTCCATCGGCAAGCTCACCCGGCACCTGGCCGACAGCGGCGCCACCGTGCTGCTGGCCGCGGCCGACACGTTCCGCGCCGCCGCGCGCGAACAACTGGCCGTGTGGGCCGACCGCAATACCGTGGAGATCATCACCCAGCAGGGCGGCGATCCGGCCGCCGTGAGTTTCGATGCCGTCACCGCGGGCAAGGCGCGCGGCCGGGATGTGGTGCTGGTCGACACCGCCGGGCGCCTGCCGACGCAACTGCACCTGATGGAGGAACTGCGCAAGATCAGGCGCGTGGTCCAGAAGGCCGATGCCACGGCGCCGCACGAGGTGCTGCTGGTGATCGACGGCAACACCGGGCAGAACGCGCTGGCGCAGGTCAAGGCCTTCGACGAAGCGCTGGGCCTCACCGGCCTGGTCATCACCAAGCTCGACGGCACGGCTAAGGGCGGTGTGATCTGCGCCATCGCGCGCGAAAAGCCGGTGCCGGTGTACTTCATCGGCGTGGGCGAAAAGCTCGAAGACCTGGAAACCTTCAACGCGCGCGAGTTTGCCCAGGCCTTGCTGGCGTGATGCCGCAGCCTCCTGCATCCCCACCGCCGCCCGGGCGCGGGCCCGCCGCGGGCGTGCTGCGCGCGGTATCGGCCGCGCTGGTGCTGGCCGTGGTGGCCTGGCTCGCCATCGAGCGGCCCGTGGCACTGGCGGACCTGGCGCGGCAAATGCAGGGGCTGCCCGGGGCGCTGTGGCTGCAATGGCTGGGTCTGACGCTGGCGAGCTACGCGGTCCGCTTCACGCGCTGGCACCGCTTCCTGGGCGCTCTGGGGCACCGCGTGCCCCTGGGGCGCCAGTTGCACATCTATCTGGCTGGCTTCGCCATGGCGGTGACCCCCGGCAAGGCGGGCGAGACGCTGCGCTCGCTCTACCTGCGCCCGCTCGGCGTGGGCTACGGGCACAGCGTGGCCGCCTTCGTGGCCGAGCGCCTGCTGGACCTGCTCACCGTGGGACTCCTGGCCACGCTGGCCATCGGCTGGCTGCCAGGCCACCGCGGCTGGGCCTGGCTGGCGGTGGCCGGCTGCGTGGCGGTGGTGTGGGTGTTCCGATCGCACGGGCTGGAGTGGCTGGCGCGCCGCCTGAAGGCCGGCGCGCTCGGGCGCCACACCGCCGACGGCCTGGCCGCCATCTCGCATCTGCTCTCGGGCCGGCAGGTGGCATGGGCGCTGCCGTTGAGCGCCGTGGCCTGGACCGCGCAGGGCCTGCTGATGCATGCGGTGCTGCGCGCGCTCGGACACGACGTGGCGGCAGCCGACGCGGTGGCCATCTTCGCGCTGGGCCTGCTCGCGGGCGTCGCCTCGTTCATTCCCGGCGGCGTGGGCGCCACCGAGGCGGCCATGGTGCTGCTGCTGCACACCCAGGGCGTGGGCGCGGCCGACGCCCTGACCGCCGCCCTGCTCAGCCGCACGCTGCCGCTGGCGCTGGGCCTGACGGTGGGCCTGCTGGCACTGGGCGGGCTGGCCTTTTTTCCTTCGCGCCCGCGCCGCTGAAGCATCGGTTCGCGCTGCAACAACTGTTGGAATGGGTAAAGAAATCCCCTGACTGGAAACGCGGATGAACCGATCGGCGCGCCCCCCGGTCGAACGCCTTCGCATGAACGCCCACTACCGCCACAGCCGGGCACTTCGCCCCTTTGTTCTCCCCATTGTTCGCCGCATGGACAGGCACGGCTGGAGGACGCTCGCCTTGCTCGCTTTCTTCCTGTGCGGCTGCGCCGCCGCGCTGGCGCAGGCCGAGCCGCCGCGCCTGCCCGTGCTGCTGTCCGCCGATGGGCAGGACATCGGCCCCGACTGGCGCGTCACGGGTTTCCCGCAGAGGCGCGCCCGCACCCCCGTCACGCGCTTCGAGGCCGGCGAGATCGATGGCCAGCCGGCGGTGCGCGTCGAGACCGACGCCTCCTACGGCGCGCTGGTGCATGTCTGGCAGGGACGGGCGCCCGGGCGCCTGCAATGGTCGTGGCGGCTCGACCAGCCCCTCGCCGGCGGCGCCCCGCCGGACCTGACGCTCAGGTCCGGCAACGACGTGGCGCTCAGGGTCTGTGTCATGTTCGACCATCCGATCGAACAACTGCCTTTCCTGGACCGCGCCGCGTTGCGCATTGCGCGCGCCGTGAGCGGCGAGCGCCTGCCCACCGCCACCGTGTGCTACGTGTGGGACAGCGGCCGGCCGGCCACGCTGCAGGGCACCAACCCCCACACCCGCCGCGTGCGCTTCTTCAGCGTACAAGGCAAAGGCGCGCCGCTCGGTCAATGGGTGAGCGAATCGCGCGACGTGGCGCAGGACTTCGTCACCCTGTTCGCCGACGAACTGCCCGAGGGCAAGGCCACCCCGAGGGACGCCGTGCCGCCGGTGATCGCGGTGGCCGTCGGCGCCGACAGCGACGACACCGCCAGCCGCAGCACGGCCTGGATAGCCGGCCTCGACTGGAGCGCGGCCGAGAGGTAGGGAGGCCCTCCCGAGCCGCCGCCGGCTAACATCGGCCCCCATGCACCATGGCATCAAGAAACTCCTGCTGCTCGGTGCCGGTCGTGCCCACGTGCATGTGCTGGCCCAGCTCGCCCGACACCGCCCCGCCGACCTGGACGTGATCCTGCTCGCGCCGTTCGGCCATCATGCCTGCGGCGGCATGGTGCCCGGCTTCGTCGCAGGACACTACGGCGAAAGCGACTGCCAGATCGCATTGGCGCCGCTGGTGCGCGCGGCCGGCGCGCGCTGGGTGCAGGGGCGTTGCGCCGGACTGGACGCCGGATCGCGCCAGGTCGCGGTCGCGGCCCATGGCGCCGCCGAGCGCGCGCCCGACGTGCTGGCCTACGACCTGCTGTCGATCGACACCGGCGCCACCACCGACCGCGCGCGCCTGGAAGCCGAGATGCCGGGTGCCGCCACCCACGCTCTGAACCTGCGGCCGATCGAGGGGTTCATGCGGCTGTGGCCGCAGGTGCTGGCGCTGGCCCAGTCGCGTCCGGTGTCGCTGGCCATGATCGGCGCCGGCGCGCTCGGCATCGAGCTGCTGTTCGCCGCCGAGCAGGCGATCCGCCACCACGCCCTGCCCGGCTCGCGCTTCACGCTGGTCACGGGCGGCCCCGAGGTCGCACCTGGCCATTCCGACGGCGTGCGCCACCGCGTGCTGCGCCAGCTCAAGCGCCGAGGCATCACGGTGCTGCGCGAGGCCTGCACCGGCATTGGCGACGGCGTGGTGCATCTGGGCAATGGCGCCACGCTGGCCTGCGATGCGCCCTTGCTCGCCGGCCAGGCGCACGCGCCCGTCTGGCTGCAGGACAGCGGCCTGGCGCTGTGCGAGCACGGGCAGGCGCAAGTCAACGCCTTCCAGCAAAGCACCAGCCACCCCGAGGTGTTCGCCGTGGGCGACGAAGCCGCGCACGCCGGCCCGCCCTTGCTGGCCAGCCTGCTCGCGGCCCACGGGGGGCAGCCGCTCAAACCCCATGCGCCACCGGCGCGCACGCTCGATTTCCTGTCGTGCGGCGCGGGCCATGCCATTGCCAGCTACGGTCCGCTGCACGCCGAGGGCGGCTGGGCGTGGGCCTGGAAGGACCGCATCGACCGCGGCTTCATGGAGCGCCACACGCCCCCCGGCTGAAGGCCACCGCCGCCATGACCGATTCCCCACCCGAACCGCAGGGCCGCGGCGCCTGGACGGTCTTTCTGGTGTTCCTGCGCCTGGGCCTGACATCGTTCGGCGGGCCGGTGGCGCACCTGGGGTATTTCCGCACCGAATTCGTCGAGCGCCGGCGCTGGCTGAGCGAACGCGCGTACGCCGACATCGTGGCGCTGGCCCAGTTCCTGCCCGGGCCGGCGAGCAGCCAGGTCGGCATGGCCATTGGCCTCATCCAGGCCGGCTATCGCGGCGCGTTCGCCGCCTGGGCCGGGTTCACCCTGCCTTCGGCCATCGCGCTGATCCTGTTCGCGCTCGGCATGAACAGCCACGGCGAGACCATCCCCGCCGGCGCCCTGCACGGCCTGAAGGTGGTGGCCGTGGCCGTGGTGGCGCAGGCGGTATGGGGCATGGCGCGCAGCCTGTGCTCGGATGCGCCGCGCATCGCTTTCATGCTGGTCGCGGCGGCGGCGGTCGTGCTGCTGCCCGGCGCCTGGACGCAGGTCGGGGTGATCGCGCTGGCGGCCGTGGCCGGGTGGCGCCTGTTCCACCCACCGGCGGCCGCTGCCCACGATCCCCTGCCGATGGGGGTGAGCCCGCGCGCCGGCGTGCTGTGCCTGCTGGTGTTTGCGGCGCTGCTGATCGGTCTGCCGTTGCTGGCGCAAACGCTGCCCAGCCCCACGCTGGCGCGCATCGACGCCTTCTACCGCGCGGGTTCGCTGGTGTTCGGCGGCGGCCACGTGGCGCTGCCCATGCTGCAGGCCGAGGTCGTGCCCAACGGCTGGGTCGACAGCGACACCTTCCTCGCCGGCTACGGCGCCACGCAGGCGGTGCCGGGACCGCTGTTCACCTTCGCGGCCTTCCTGGGCGCGGCCATGACCACGGCGCCCAGCGGCTGGGCCGGCGGCGGGATCACCCTGGTGGCCGTGTTCGCGCCCTCGTTCCTGCTGATCGCCGGCGCCATGCCGTTCTGGGAGCGGCTTCGGATATTGCCGAAGGCGCAGGCCGCCATCATGGGTGTGAACGCGGGTGTGGTGGGCCTGCTGCTGGCCGCGCTCTACGACCCGGTATGGACCAGCGCCATCCTGAGCGTGGCCGACCTGGGCCTGGCCATGCTGGCCCTGGCGGCCTTGATGCAATGGAAGCTGCCGCCCTGGGCGGTGGTGATCGGCTGCGGGCTGGCGGGGTGGGTCCTGGCCGGCGGGGGGTAGCCAGAACGAGGCGCTTCACCTCGCGCCTACATGTACTTGACCGTGTGCCTCGGCCAGTTCCACCTGGCGCTGCCGCTCGGCCAGGCGGGCCTTTTCTTCCGGCGTGCGCTGGTCGTGGCAATGGGGGCAGCTCACGCCCTTGACGTAGTGCGGCGAGGCCATGTCGGCTTCGCTCAGCGGCCAGCGGCAGGAACGGCACAAGGCGTGCGGGCCGGGCCGCAGGCCGTGGCCCACGCTCACGCGCTCGTCGAACACGAAGCACTCGCCCTGCCACGTGCTTTGCTCCGGAGGGATTTCTTCCAGGTACTTGAGGATGCCGCCTTCGAGGTGGTAGACCTCGTCGAAGCCGCGCATTTTCATGAGCGCGGTGGACTTCTCGCAGCGGATGCCGCCGGTGCAGAACATGGCCACCTTGGGCTTGCGCGCGCCCTGCAGCGTGGGCTGGGCATCGAGCCAGGCAGGCAGTTCGGTGAAAGTCCTGATGTTCGGGTTGATGGCGCCCTCGAAGGTGCCGATGGCCACTTCATAGTCGTTGCGGGTGTCGATCAGCACCACATCCGGATCGGCCAGCAACTGGTTCCAGTCCTGCGGCTTCACGTACTGGCCCACGGTCTTGTTCGGGTCCAGTTCGGGCACGCGCAGCGTCACGATTTCCTTCTTCAGCCGCACCTTCATGCGCAGGAACGGCGGCTTTTCGCTCCACGACGCCTTGTGCGCGAGGCTGGCCAGGCGCGGGTCGGCGCGCAGATGGGCCAGCACCGAGAGCACGCCCGCTTCGGGCCCGGCGATGGTGCCGTTGATGCCTTCGCGCGCCAGCAGCAGCGTGCCCTTGACGCCATGGGCCTCGCAGCAGGCCAGCAAGGGTTCGCGCAGTTGCGCGAAGTCGGGCAGGTCGACGAACTTGTAGAGGGCGGCGGTGAGGTAGCGCCGTGCCGGCGCGGGGGTGGTGGAATCGGAAGGGGTTGCGGCGTCCATGGCCGGAATTATCCTCCTCAGCCCCCGGGCGGCCCCATCCTCACAGCGCCTCCAGCCGCCCGGGATCGGGGTGCCGCAACCACTGCGCGAATTCGTCGGCCAGTTGCCGCGCGGCCGAGGCGGCGGCCGACCAGGCCTTGATCCGGGCGGGCACGTCGTGCTCGTAGCGGATGAAGTCGCCGCGGTCGGGCAGGCGCGCGCCGGGCAGGGTCTTCACCCAGGCCGGATCGGGCGCGAGCACCAGCATGCCGTCGAGCGCCGGGCTGGCGCGGTGGCGGCGCTTCCAGGCCTTGTCGAGCCAGCCAGGCACCACCGCCTTCTGGAAGTGCGGGTACAGCACGATGGGCGATGCCTCGGGCGGCTGGTAGTGGAGGTGCAGATGGTAGTCGGTGATGCCGCCGTCCCAGTAGCTGCCCGGTGGGGCGTGCGCGATGCCGTGCACGGGTTGCAGCATGAAGGGAATGGAGCAACTGGCCTGCAGCGCCTGCATGAAGTTGTCCTCGCGCAGCGGGACCTGGTGGGTGCGGAAATCGCGCGTGCCGAAGGGCAGCGCCTGCGCCGGGCCGCTGGAGAACACCACCCGGTCCAGCCAGGCGCCCAGCGCCTTGCGATGCAGCGCGTTGCTGGCATAGGCGCCCAGATAGCCCAGGGGCGTGCGCAGGCGGCCGTCGCGCGCCAGCACGTGCCGGCCCCGCGAAGCCACGACGTGCAGCCGGTAGCGGGGATGGTCGAGCACCTCGCCGACACGTGCGCCGTAGAAGAGACGCAGGTTGCCGGCGAAACGCTCGCTGAGCTGCTGGGCGGTGGGACGGCGGCGGCCGGGCGGAGGGTCGTGGCGCTGGGCGATGTAGTCGCGCTCGAGGCGTTCCAGCGCCGCGAGCGGGTCGTCCAGGCAGGCGGTGGCCATGCGCCAGGCCCCGATCGAGGCGCCCACCAGGTCCACCGGCTGCGTGTCCTGCGCCAGCCAGTCGCCGAAGATGAAGCGGTCCAGCGGACCGAGGATGAGTCCCTTGGGGCCGCCGGCGGCGGCGGGCACGATGCCGACGTCCCGCGCGCGCAGGCCGCCTTCCCGTTCAATGCGTCGGCGGGCCGAGCGGCCCGCGTAGAGTCGTAGCGCTTGCATGGGCTGCGATTGTCACGCAGCCGCGGCGATCACGCCGTCTCGCTTTCCTTGTCCACGCGGGTGAGCGCGGGGATTTCCTCGCCCACCACGACGTCGGGGTCGATGCCCAGCGCCAGTCCGACCGGATCGGGGTAGGTGCTGATCAGGTTGTCGCTGCGAAAATCGAGCTCCTCGGCGCGCGCGCGCCAGGAGGCGATGTGGATCACGCCGGCGATGGGTTCGTAGACCTCGTTGTCGAACGGCGCGTTCTGGTGCTCGATGGCGTCGATCATCTTCCTGGGGAAACGCCAGTCCCGCGCCAGCGCCGCGCCCACGTCGGCGTAGCCGTAGCCGAACAGGCCGCGCTCGGCCCTGGCGCGCTTGAGGTCGAGCATGGGCACGCTGCGGTCGAGATCGATCATGGCCTCGGGCATGCCCACGTGCATCACCAGTTCGCCGATGGCATGGATCAGGCCGGCGGTGAAGGCGGTGTTCTCGTCGATCTTGATGGGCAACGCCAGATAGCGCGAGAGGTTGGCCGAGTTCAGGCTGTAGCGCCAGAACTGGTTGAGGTTGACGCCGCCGACCATGTGGAAGCAGTCGCCGAGCGAGGCGCCGATCACCAGCGCGCGCACCTTGATCAGTCCCATCACGCTGATGGCATCCCGGGCCGTGGCGACCGAACGGTGCAGGCCGAAGAACGCGGAGTTGGCCAGCTTGAGCAGCTTGGCGGTGAGCACCGGGTCCGACTCGATGTGCATCGCCGCCTCCATGATGTCGACCTCCTCCTGCTCGAAGGTCTCGATCAGCTTGCGCACCACCTTGGGAGCCGATGGCAGCGCATTGGGCTGCCTGAGGAGCTTTTCGATCTGCATGCTGCACCTTCGAAGGTTCGTTTCGAACAGTCGGGAATACGCTGTTGGTATCTATTTCGTCCGGTGCAAGGCGGACTTGAGCCTTTGTTGAAACCACCCGCAACGTAGAAGAGATCCCCCATCCAGGAGCATCAAGGGCTCGGTTGCACCAGCCCTCACCCCAGCCCTCTCCCGCAAGCGGGAGAGGGGGCAAGACCCGTACCGCGTGAAGTGTCTTCGTCCAGGGGCATCAAGGGTCCGGCTTTGCCGGC
>CAZFOT010000074.1:0-14478 GCA_964520365.1 uncultured Hydrogenophaga sp. | reverse complement strand
CCATGTTCCAACGCCTTCTTTCCAACGACCTGCCGCGCAGCCGCGTGCTCGCGGCCCTGCTCATCGTCCTCGTGCTGGGTCTGGCCTTCGCGCCTTTCCTCGCGCCGGGCGTCAAGGCGCTCAACGTCGCGGCCAAGGTGCTGATCTTCATCGCACTCGTCGCCAGCTTCGACCTGCTGCTGGGCTACACCGGCATCGTGAGCTTCGCGCACACCATGTTCTTCGGCATCGGCGCCTATGGCGTGGCGATCGCGCTCAACGCTGCGGAGTCGCCCAGTTGGATCGCGCTGCTCACCGGCATGCTGGCGGCGCTGGCGGTTTCCCTGGTGCTGTCGCTGGTGGTCGGCCTGTTCTCCTTGCGGGTCAAGGCGATCTTCTTCGCCATGATCACGCTGGCGGTGGCCACGGCCTTCCTCACGCTGGCTTCGCAACTGTCGGAGTTCACTGGCGGCGAGGACGGCCTGACCTTCCGCGTGCCCGAGCTGCTGCAGCCCGGCTTCTCGCTGACCGAGGAGCCGCTGGCCACGCCGCTGGGCGAGGTGGACCTCAACGGCCGCTTCATCACCTACTACCTGATCTTCGGCGCGGTGGTCGCCATCTTCCTCACGCTGCTGCGCATCGTGAATTCGCCGTTCGGCCGGGTGCTCCAGGCCATCCGCGAGAACGACTTCCGCGCCGAGGCGCTGGGTTATCGCACGGTGGTGTACCGCACGCTCTCCAACGTGCTCTCGGCCAGCTTCGCCACCCTGGCGGGCTGCCTGCTGGCCATCTGGCTGCGCTACAACGGGCCGGACACCTCGCTGTCGTTCGAGATCATGCTCGACGTGCTGCTCATCGTCGTGATCGGCGGCATGGGGACCCTGTACGGCGCGGTGGTGGGCAGTGTGCTGTTCGTGCTGGCGCAAAGCTACCTGCAGGATCTGCTGCGCGCTGCGGGCAACGCCACCGAAGGCATCCCGCTGCTGCCCGCGCTGCTCACGCCGGACCGCTGGCTGCTGTGGCTGGGCGTGCTGTTCGTGCTCTCGGTGTATTACTTTCCCACCGGCATCGTGGGCAAGCTGCGTGAGCGCGCCGTGCGCGCGCGGATGAAAGGCACCCCATGAACACCCAAGCCGTCACGCCGCGCTCGCGCTACCTCGTGTGCGAAAACCGCGAAATCCACTTCATGGACTGGGCGCCCGAGCAGCCGGCCGGCCCGGTGGTGATCGCCTGGCACGGCCTGGCGCGCACCGGGCGCGACATGGACCCGCTGGCCGCGCACCTGAGCGCGCAGGGCTGGCGCGTGATCTGCCCCGACACCATCGGCCGCGGGTTGTCGCAGTGGAGCCCGAAGCCCGAGACCGAGTACTGCCTGGACTTCTATGCCCGCATCGCCGCCGCCCTGGTGGACCAGCTCGCTCTCAAGCGCTTCCACTGGGTCGGCACCTCCATGGGCGGCGCCATCGGCATGGTGTGCGCCGCCGGCCCGCTGCGCGGGCGCATCGAACGCCTGGTGCTCAACGACATCGGCCCCAAGCTGGCCGATGCGGCGGTGGAGCGCATCCGGAGCTACGCCGGCAGCCCGGCGGCATTCGACACCGTGGGCGAACTGCAGCAGTATTTCCGAACGGTGTACAAGCCCTACGGCCATCTGCCCGACGCGCAGTGGACGCTGCTCACCGAAAGCTCCACCCGGCGCCTGCCGGACGGGCGCGTGACGCCGCACTACGACCCGGCGATGGTGCAGCAGTTCACCCACCACCCGGCCGACTACGACCTGTGGGACTGCTACGACCGCATCGACGTGCCGGTGCTGTGCCTGCGCGGCGCGGAGTCCGACTTGCTGCTGGCCGACACCGCCGAAGCCATGCGCGACCGCGGGCCGCGCGCCCTGGTGGTGACCATCGCCGGCTGCGGGCATGCGCCGGCGCTGAATGTGCCGGAGCAGTTCGATCTCGTGCAGCGTTTCCTGAACTGAAGCGCGTCAGTCCTTCGCGCCCATGGCGACAGCGCGTTCGCGGCTTTCCCGCAGTTCCATCGGATCATCGGCCGCCTTGGTGGGCCAGCCCTGCAAGTGGCGCTCTGCCAGGTCGGCCAGGGCGCGGATCCATTCCGGCTGGTCGTTGAGGCAGGGGATGTAGCGGAAGCTTTCGCCGCCGGCGCGCAGGAAGGCCTGGCGTGCTTCCATGTCGATCTCCTCCAGCGTTTCCAGGCAGTCGCTGGTGAAGCCGGGGCAGATCACGTCCACGCTCTTCATGCCCCCTTGTGCCAGGGCGACCAGCGTGGGCTCGGTGTAGGGTTCGAGCCATTTGGCCTTGCCGAAACGCGACTGGAAGGTGACCTGGTAGCGGTCCTGCGCCAAGCCCAGTTGCGCGGCCAGCAGGCGAGCGGTCTTGCGGCATTCGCAGTGGTAGGGGTCGCCCAGGCGCAGCGTGCGCTCGGGCACGCCGTGAAAACTCATCACCAGCTGTTCGGCCTGACCGTGGTGCATCCAGTGCGCGCGCACCCGCCTGGCCAGCGCGTCGATGTAGCCCCGGTCGTCGTGATAGCGGTTGATGAACCGGAATTCCGGCAACCGCCGGATTTTCAGGCCCCATTGCGCGGCGGCATCGAACACGCTGGCGGTGGTGGTGCCACTGTACTGCGGGTAGGCCGGCAGGATCAGCACGCGCGCCGTGCCGGCGGCCATGAGTTCGTCCAGCACGGCGGGGATCGAGGGCTTGCCATAGCGCATGGCATGGCGCACCGTGACCTGGTGGCCCCGTTCACCGAGGTAGCCGTGCAGCAGGGTGGCCTGCCGGTCGGTCCAGACCTTCAGGGGCGAGCCCCCGGGGGTCCAGATGCTGGCGTATTTCTCCGCCGACTTGCGTGGCCGCGAACGCAGGATGATGCCGTGCAGGATGAACCACCAGATCGCCTTGGGGATCTCGACCACGCGGTGATCGCCCAGGAACTCTCCCAGGTACCGGCGCAAGGCCGGGGCGGACGGCTCGTCGGGCGTGCCCAGGTTGCACAGCACGATCGCCGTGCGGGCCGCCTGGCCATGGGAGAAGGGTGGTTCAGGCTGAAAGGGCATGCGCTATTCTCGCCGAGTCATGAAGACCTCCGAACCCGCTGCCACCCCGTTGCCCAGAGACACAGGCCTGGACGTCTCGCGCGTGCGCGCCATCACACTCGACCTCGACGACACGCTGTGGCCGATCTGGCCCACCATCGAGCGCGCCGAGGCGGCCCTGCAGGAGTGGCTGTCATCCCATGCGCCCGCCACCGCCGCCTGGTGCGCCGCACCCGGCGCGCTGCGCGGCGTCCGGAACCACATGCACATGGCGCGGCCCGACCTGGCCCACGACATGAGCGCCCTGAGGCTCGAATCCATCCGCCTGGCGCTGCGCTGCGGGGGCGACGACCCCGCGCTGGCCGAGGCCGCGTTCGAGGTGTTCTTCGCCGAGCGCCAGCGGGTGGACTTGTTCGAGGACGCGCTGCCCGCGCTGGAGTGGCTGAGCGAGCGCTTCCCGGTGGTGGCCGTCTCCAATGGCAACGCGGATGTGAGCCGGGTCGGGTTGGGCGCCCACTTCCGTGCGGCCTTCAGCGCGCGCGACTTCGGCGTGGGGAAACCCGATCCTCGGATTTTTCATGCGGCCGCGCAGGCCGCCGGCGTCGAAGCGGCCGAGGTGCTGCACGTCGGGGATGACGCGCATCTGGATGGCGTGGGCGCGCTGCAGGCGGGCATGCAGCTGGCCTGGCTCAACCGCGAGGGTCAGGCATGGCCGCACGCGCCCTTGCAGCCCCATCTCACCGTGGGAGACCTGATGTCGCTGTGCCGCGCGCTGGAATGAAACACCCCTCTGCGCCGCTTTGCGGCTTCCCCCCTCCCTTGCGCGCCCTTCGGGCGCTTGGAGGGGGGACGGCACCATCGGGCCGGCAGAGCCGGACCTTCGGTGCCCCTGGACGGAGGTACCTCGTGCATTCCGGGCCGATCGATGGCGGCTACCAACCCCAGAGCAGGCTCTTGGCGATCCATCCGTTGGGCGCTCCGGCGCGCTCCACGCGGACCCAGCTGCCGCGCTTCTCGCGGGTGCGCAGCACGTCGCCGTAGTTCGCCTTGCCGACAATGCGGTGCTGCGTGCCGGGGCCGCTGCGCACGTTCGCGGTGGGCTTGTTCACGATGTGGTGCGGCGTGCTGCCGGTGAGCGAGCGGGCGACCCAGCCGGTGTCGCCCTCGAAGTCCCTGACCTGCAGCCAATCGTTCTGGCGCTTGATCACCTGCAGGGGGTAGCCTTTCTTCAGCTCCCACAGCACTTCCGTGTGCGTGCCCGGACCCGAGCGCATGTTCAGCGTGTTGCCCTTGACGCTGACCATGCTCTGCGCCATGGCGGTCGAGAGGGTGGCCAGGCAGAGGCCGGCGGCGATCACGAAATGGCGTGCGGTGGGTGCTCCAGGCATGCGTAAGAACTCCTTGTTCCAGAATTGAAAGATTTGACACGTATGGGAAACCGGGGACGTCCAGAGGTTCCCGGGCCGCCAGCACATTGTGGCAGCAGCCTTGTCGCGATACCGTTGCGCACAGGGACGTTTCACCTCAACAGGTTTGCTGCGGACAGTCCGCTGCGCACCGCGCCCTCCAGCGTGGCGGGGTAGGGGCCGTCGAGATAGTCGCCGGCGGCCCAAAGGCCCGGCGCGATGGCTTGGTGGGGCCGGTGCAGGCCGGGCGTGCAGGCGAAGGTGGCCCGTTTCTCGACCACGGTCCGGATCGGCTGCAGGGCGTGCAGGTCCAACTGGCGGGCCGCCTGCCGCAGCACGCGCGCCTGCAGATCGTCCCGTTCGCCCACGCTGGTGCTGACGACGAAGGCCAGCACGCCCTGGGCGGCGGCGTCCTGCGGATGGAGCTGGCCCCGGTCGAACACGAACTGGGCCGGGGCGGCCTGCGCGTCAGGCAGGGCGCGCAAGGCCAGCATGGGGGCGCACAGCGATGCGCCGTCGGACCAGGCATAGACCGTGGTGATGGCGGTGAATGCCAGCGCGCCCGCGCTGTCGGCCCAGGCCCGCAGGCCGTGGGCCATTTCCGGTTCGAGCCGGCCGGCCGCCTCCTGGGCGGCCTTGTGCATGGCCTGGGCCGCTGGCGCGGCCGCGGTGGCCCAGACGACCTGATCGAAATGTGCTTCCTCCAGCGAACCTTGCCGCTCGATCTGCAGCGTCCAGCCTGGCGCGGCTGGACGCAGCGCCGTCACCCGCGTGCCGGGGTGCACCTGCGCCGATTGCGGATGGCTGGTCTTCAGCCAGCGCTCGGCCGCCTCCGGAAAAGCCGCCGACAGGTCGATCTTCGGCAGCAGCAGGTTCGAGGCACCCATGCGCCGATACCCCTTGCCGAACAGGGCATCGCGCATGACGCGCAGAAACACCTGGGCGCTGGCCTGCCGGGATGGTGTGTTCAGCGCGGACACGCACAGCGGGTCGATCAGCTCGTCCATCACCCGCGCGGGGAGGGTCGCGCAGAGTTCGGCCACTGTCCGCGACGGCGGGCACTGGAAGCGCGCCGCCTGCCAGCCCAGCGAAGCCCGCACCAGCGCCAGGCGCTCGGCCCACTGCCAGCCGCGGGCCGTGGCGATCGCCGCCACCGCGTCCAGGGGTGCCGGCCAGTTCGCCGCCCAGCGCGGTGTCTGCAGCCCCGAGCCGTCGGGATGGGGCAGCCCCAGGGGGAGGCTCAGCAGGGCGGTGCCCAGGTCCACGCCGACGCGCTCCATCATGGACAGCGTGGCGGTGTAGGCGCCGATCAGGATGTGCTGGCCGTTGTCGAGCGTGAGCGGCAGGCCGTCGGGCCGGTGCAGCACCAGCGACCGGGCGCGGCCGCCGAGGGTGCGACTGGCCTCGAACACCGAAACCCGGGCGCCGCGCTGCGCGGCGGCAACCGCTGCGGACATGCCCGCCCAGCCGGCGCCGACGACGGCGACCTTCGTCATGCCGCGCCGCCCTGGCTGCCGCGGCCGTGAGCGCCGGTCGGCGTCACAAGCGGCCCAGCGCCTGCACCTTCCAGGCCAGCCAGAATTTGCGCAGCGGTGTCAGGCCGACCCGCTGCGTCAGCACCAGCAGGGGCTCGCCGGCGATTTCCTGCAGCAGGGTCCGGTAGATGCTGGCCATCATCAGGCCGGGTTTCTGGGGGCGGCGGTCCGCCTCGGGCAGCAGCGCCAGGGCTTCGCCGTAGATCTGCAGGGCGCGTTCGCACTGGAAGCGCATCAGCGCGGTGAAGCGGCGCTGGAAGTCGGCGGCGTCGGTGCCGGGTGCCGGGCCGCGCTTGAGCAGTTCGTGCGCCTTCACGTCGAACCGCTGCAGCTCGTTGACCGGCAGGTAGATGCGCCCGCGCGCGGCGTCCTCGCCCACGTCGCGCACGATGTTGGTGAGCTGGAACGCCAGGCCGAGCCGGTGGGCATAGGCGGTGGTCTGCTCCTGGGTCTGTCCGAAGATGCGCGCGGCGACTTCGCCCACCACGCCCGCGACCAGGTGGCAATACTGCTGCAGGTTGGCGAAGTCCAGGTAGCGGTTCTGCTCCAGGTCCATCTGGCAGCCATCGATCACGGCGAGCAGGTGGCGTGCCTCGATGCCAAAGACCGCGGTGTGCGGCATCAGCGCCTGCATCACGGGGTGGTTGCGCTCGCCGGCGTAGGCTTGCGCCACCTCGCGCCGCCACCATGCCAGCTTCGTCTGGGCCACGTCCGGGTCCCTGACCTCGTCCACCACATCGTCCACTTCGCGGCAGAACGCATAAAAGGCGGTGATGGCCGCGCGGCGCTCGGGCGGCAGGAACAAAAAGGCGTAGTAGAAGCTGCTGCCGGATGCGGCGGCTTTTTGCTGGACGTAGTCTTGGGGAGTCATGGATACCGGATTGTTCCGGCAAGTGTACGCACCGGGGAGCGCGTCAGTCTTCCGCCAGCGCCTGAAACCGCCGGGCCAGGCAATCCACCAGCGCGCGCACCGATGGCAGCAGGCCGCGGCGCGAAGCGTACACCGCGTGGATGATCTCGCGCTGCGGTGCCCAGCCCGGGATCACATGAACCAGCTCGCCGCGCCGGATGTGCTCGCGCACCATCATCGAGGGCAGTTGCGCCACGCCCACGCCGGCCAGCGCGGCGGCCAGCAAGGCGGGCATGCTGCGGGTCACGAGGCGCGGCTGCAGGGGAATGGCCGCGCGGGCATCATCCGGGCCGATCAGCTGCCAGGCATGTTCCTGCCGTGGCTGGCCGAGGGCCATGCTGGGCAGCCCCTTGAGGTCGGCAGGTTGCTTGGGGACGCCCAGGCGCAGCACCTGCGGCCGGGCCACGAGGCACTGTGCCCGCTCGGCGAGCCTGCGCATCACCAGATCGCTGTCTTCCAGCGGGGGCGGCCGCACGCGAAGGGCCACGTCGATTCCCTCGCCAACCACGTCCACGCGCCGGTTGGTTTCCTCCAGGTGGACTTCCACACGAGGGTTGTCGACCATGAAGGCCGCGACCATGTCGGCGACGTGCATGTCGAGCAGGGCGACCGGACAGGTCAGCCGCACCACGCCACGCGGCTCGGCCTGGTTCCGGGCGATGGCTTCGTCCGCGGCCTCGGCCTCCACCAGCATGGCCTTGCAGTGCGCGTAATAGGTCTGGCCGATCTCGGTGACGGCGAAGCGCCGGGTGGAGCGCTGGATCAGCCGTGCGCCGAGCCGTTCCTCCAGCAACGCGATGCGCCGGCTCAGCCTGGATTTGGGCATGCCCAATGCGCGCCCCGCCGGCGCGAAGCCGCCGTGGTCCACCACTTCCACGTAGTAGTACAGGTCGTTCAAATCTCTCATGGGCCGTGCTTCATCGTTCTTCAGATGGAACGCTGATGGCAAGAATTGCCATCTACCGCATTTGTCGTTCTCGCCATATTCTCTATCCATCGGCCAGAACCCTTGCTGTTCTGGTGTTCAGAAAGGAAGTCCCCATGAAAAAAGTGCTTGGCGTCCACAGTGCCCCGCGTCCCCACTGGGTGGGCGACGGTTTCCCGGTGCGCTCGCTGTTCAGCTACAACGGCCTGGGCCTGCGGCTCAGCCCGTTCCTGATGCTCGACCATGCCGCGCCGACCCACTTCGAGCCGGCGGCACGTCCGCGCGGCGTGGGGCAGCACCCGCACCGCGGTTTCGAGACCGTGACCATCGTCTACCAGGGAGAACTGGAGCACCGGGACTCCACCGGTGCCGGTGGCCTGATCGGCCCGGGCGACGTGCAGTGGATGACCGCCGCCGGCGGCATCCTGCACGAGGAGTTCCACTCGCGCGCCTTCACCGAACGCGGCGGCACCATCGAGATGGTGCAGCTCTGGGTCAACCTGCCGGCCAAGGACAAAATGGCCGCGCCGGGCTACCAGACCCTGCTGGACGCGCAGATCCCTTCGGTGGACCTGCCCGACGGAGCCGGTCGGGTGCGGGTGATCGCCGGTGCGTTCGATGGGCAGCGGGGTCCGGCGCGCACCTTCACGCCGATGGACGTGTGGGACGTGCGCATCCAGCCGGGCGGCACGGCACGCTTCAAGGCGCAGGACGGCCACACCCTGGCGCTGGTGGTGCTCAAGGGCACGGTGCAGGTCAATGGGGGCGAGGTCGCGCGCGAGGGGCAACTGGTGCACCTGGAACGCGCGGGCACCGACGTGGCGATCGAGGCCAATGGCGAGGCCACCGTGCTCTGGCTCTCGGGCGAGCCCATCGACGAGCCGGTGGTGGGCCACGGCCCGTTCGTGATGAACAGCGTGGTCGAGATCCATCAGGCCATCGCCGACTTCAACAGCGGCCGCTTCGGTCAGATGGCGGCGGCCTGAGAGCTAGGGCCTGTTCACCCTATTTTTCCAAGATGCGTTGCGGATCAAAAAGGCCATGCGCAAGGCGCGAAACGCAGACGGGCCGGTGGCCCGGCGAGGCTTCGCAACGCGGCGCATGGCCTTTTTGGCCGCAACCCGAAGGGAACGGGGTGAAAACAGCGCCACTCGTCGTTGCACTCCTAGGCCAGACGCCCGGTCTGGCCGTCGTCGCGCGCCTAGATTGGCGCTGTTTTCACCCCGTTCGCACTTGGAAAAATAGTGTGAACAGGCCCTAGTCGGCGGTCAAAGCCCCAGCCGCGAACCCGCGCCCCAGAGGGTCGCGATGCCCAGCGCGGCAAAGATCGCCGCCGCCACGCCGTGCACCAGCTTCATGGGAATGCGCCCGGCCAGGCTGTTGCCCAGGAACACCGCGGGCACGTCGGCGATCAGCATGCCCAGCGCCGTGCCTGCCACCACCACCAGGGGGGCCGCGTAGTGCGCGGCCATGGCCACGGTGGCGATCTGGGTCTTGTCGCCCATCTCGGCCAGGAAGAAGGTGATGAGCGTGGCGCCGAACACGCCGAAGCGCGCGGCCACGCGGGTTTCGCCTTCCTCGATCCTGTCGGGGATCAGCGTCCACGCCGCCATCGCCAGGAACGATGCGCCCAGCACCCAGCGCAGCACCTCGGGCGCGAGCACGGTGGTGATCCACACGCCGAGCGCGCCGGCCAGGCCGTGGTTGACCAGGGTGGCCACCAGGATGCCGGCAATGATGGGGACGGGTTTCTTGAAGCGTGCCGCCAGGATGAAGGCGAGCAACTGGGTCTTGTCGCCGATTTCCGCGAGGGCGACGACGCCGGTGGAGACGAGGAGGGCTTCCATGGGGGAGTTGTTCTCGGGCCGGTTCACAGACGAATGACCACGGCGCATCCCCGGCCGTTGCGGAGGCGTCGTGGTCAAAGGTCTTGCCAGGTTCGGGAACTGCGGACGCCATGGCCGGTGGGCCAAGTGTGTTGACGTCAGCCTCTGCGCGAGGAAGAGCGGCTACTCCCCAATGACGGCCGCGAGTGTAACAGAGCCCAGGCGATCCGGCCGGTCGCCGGCCCGCGGCCGCCGCAGTTTCGGGGTCGGGCGGCGGTCAAAAATCCACAAGACGGCCCGCGCAAAGCCCACTAGACTGCCTGCGGCCGCCGCTGTTACAAACCGCCGCGCCGTTGAAAACTATTGAAATATTCGGGGCGGAAAATCGACTAGAGTCAAGCCCCGAAAAACAACCGAACAGGGATTCTCATTCCATGAAGCGAATGCTTGCCGTGGCGGCCAGCGCTGCCTTGCTGGGTGCCTGCAGCGTGACCAGGCCGCCGGCCGATGTGGCGGTGGATCTGCCGGCCGCCTGGTACGCACCTCCTTTGGCCCATCAGGGCAGCACGTCGCGGCTGGCGGCGTGGTGGGACCGCTTCGAGGATCCGGTGCTCACCGACTGGCTCCGCCGCGCGCAGACGCAAAGCCCCAGCGTGGCCGCGGCGCGGGCGCAGGTGTTCGCCGCCCGCTCGGCCCGCCTGGGCGTGGAGGCCGGGACGGCCCCGCAGGTCGCGTTGACGGCCAGCGCCAGTCGCGGCCGCACCGACCCCACCCTGCCCACGGGCACGACGCTGAGCGCTGGCGCCCAGGTGTCCTGGGCTGTCGCGCTCTGGGGCGAGAACCAGGCCCGGCGCGGCGCGGCGCAAGCCGAGGAAGACGCGGCGGGCGCCGGCTGGCACGAGGCCCGCGTGCTGGTGGCGTCCGAAACGGCCGAGCTCTATTTCGCGCAGCGGCTGTGCCGCGAGCAGCTGGCGGTGGCCGAGCGCGACCGCGACTCCCGTGCCGTGACCGCTGAAGCCAGCGCCACGACCGAGCGAGCCGGTCTCACGGCGCCGGCGGTGGCCGCGCTGGCCCGCGCCAGCAGCGCCGAGAGCGTCGCGCGCCATCGACAGCAGGAGGCGCTGTGCGAGCGGCAGGTGAAATCGCTCACGGCGCTCACCGGCCTGCCCGAGCCCGAACTGCGCCAGCAGCTCGCCAGCGCGCCCGACCTGCCGTCGCTGCTGGCGTCCGGCCGGCTCGACGCCATGCTCTCCGTGAGCGCGGTGCCGGCCGAGGTGATCCGCCAGCGGCCCGACGTGTACCGCGCGCAGCGCGAACTGGTGGCCGCCAGCGAGGCCGTGGGCGTGGCGCGCGCGGCCTTGCTGCCCGGCCTCACGTTCTCCGGCAGCCTGCTGCGCAACCGGTTCTCCGGCGGCGGCATGGAAGGCAGCTTCAGCACCTGGTCGATCGGCCCGCTGACGCTGAACCTGCCGTTGACCGGGCGCGCCGCCCTGCGCGCCGGCGTCGATGGCGCGCAGGCCCGCTACGAGGCCGCGGCCGTGGCCTATGCCGCCACGCTGCGCCAGGCCGTGGCAGAGGTCGAGCAATCGCTGGTGACGCTGTCCACACTGAGCGAGCGGGTGGCGTCCACCGGCACCGCCGTGGCCGGCTACGAGCAATCGCTCGGTGCGACCGAGGCGCGCTACCGCGTGGGCCTGGCCAACCTGAACGAGCTGGAGGAGGCCCGGCGCCTCAAGCTCAACGCCGACAGCGGCGCGGTGGCGCTCCAGCAGGAGCGCATCAGCGCCTGGATCGGGCTCTATGTCGCCCTGGGAGGCGGCTTCGACCCCATGGACAACCCCAACGCTCTCAAAGACCCTTCATGAACGCCGCATCTCCGCACACTCCCCAGCGCAAGCGCTGGCTCTGGCTGGCCATCGGGCTGGCGCTGGTCCTGTTGCTGGTTTTCGGCGTGGCCTTGAAAAAGCCGTCGGCCGAGTCGGCCGTGCCCGAAGCGCACACCGAAACCCGCCCGTCCATGACGGTCACCGTGGCCAGGCCCGTGAACGGCAGCCTGCCCATCAGCCTGCAGGCCAACGGCGACATCAGCGCCTGGCAGGAAGCCAGCGTCGGCGCCGAGGTCAACGGCCTGCGGCTGGCGTCGGTGGACGTGAACGTGGGCGACGTGGTGCGCAAGGGCCAGGTGCTGGCCGTGTTCGCCAGCGAGACCACGCGAGCCGACAGCCTGCAGAGCCGGGCCGCCCTGATGCAGGCCGAGGCCAGCTTCGAGAACGCCCGCGCCGACGCCGAGCGGGCGCGCTCGATCCAGGACACCGGCGCGCTGTCCCAGTCCCAGGTGGCGCAGTACCTGACACAGGAAAAGGTGGCCCGGGCGCAGTGGGAAGCGGCCCAGGCCGCATACGGCGCCACCGAGGTGCGGCTGGGCAACACCCGCGTGCTGGCGCCGGACGACGGCGTGATCTCCGCGCGCGCGGCCACCGTGGGCGCGGTGGTGGGCGCGGGGCAGGAGCTGTTCCGGCTGGTGCGCCAGGGCCGCCTGGAGTGGCGGGCCGAGGTCACGCCCAGTGAAGTCGGCCGCATCCGCGTTGGCCAGGCGGTGCAGGTGACCGCGGCCACCGGTGCGCAGATCGCGGGCCAGGTGCGCGCGATCGCGCCCGGCGCCGACCCCCAAACCCGCAACATCCTGGTGTTCGTGGACCTGCCGCGGCACGCCGATCTGAAGGCCGGTACCTTTGCCAAGGGATTCTTCGACCTTGGCCAGAGCGAGGCGCTCACCGTGCCCAGCGAATCCATCGTGGTGCGCGACGGCAGTCCCTACGTGTTCGTGATCGACGGCCAGAACATCGCCAGCCAGCGCAAGGTGCGGACCGGGCGCCGGATGGACGAGCGGGTCGAGGTGCTCGAAGGGCTGCGGCCGGACGAATCGGTGGCGGTGCAGGGCGCGGGCTTCCTGAACGAAGCCGACCTGGTCAAGGTCGTGCAGTGAGGACGCCGGCATGAACGTCTCCGCCTGGTCTATCCGCAACCCCATTCCGGCGGCGATGCTGTTCGTCATGCTCACGCTGGCCGGGCTGTTTTCCTTCCAGCAGATGAAGGTGCAGAACTTCCCCGACCTGGACCTGCCCACCATCACCGTGCTGGCCACGCTGCCCGGCGCCTCGCCCAACCAGCTCGAGAACGACGTCGCGCGCATCCTTGAGAACAGCCTCGCCTCGCTGCAGGGCCTCAAGCACATCTACACCAAGGTGCAGGACGGCGCGGTGTCCATCACCGCCGAGTTCCGCATCGAGAAGGACACGCAGGAGGCGCTGGACGACGTGCGCTCGGCCGTGGCCAAGGTGCGCGGCAACCTGCCGACGGACCTGCAGGAGCCCATCGTCAACAAGATCGAACTGGCCGGCGGCGCGGTGCTGGCCTACACCGTGGCGTCCGACAAGATGGACGCCGAGGCCGCCTCCTGGTTCGTGGAGAACGACATCGCCAAGCGGCTGCTCTCGGTGCCCGGCGTGGGCGCGGTCAACCGTGTGGGCGGCGTGGACCGCGAGGTGCAGGTGCTGCTGGACCCGCTCAAGCTGCAGGCGCTGGGCGCCACGGCCGCGGACATTTCCCGCCAACTGGCCAAGGTGCAGATCGAGAGCGCGGGCGGCCGGGTGGACCTCGGCGGCAGCCAGCAGCCGCTGCGCACGCTGTCCTCGCTGCGCTCGGCCGAAGAACTGGCCCGGCTGGAACTCTCCCTCTCGGACGGCCGGCGCATCCGCCTGGACCAGATCGCGGAGGTGAAGGACACGGTGGCCGAGCCCACGGCCGCGGCCTTCCTCGACGGCAAGCCGGTGGTGGGCTTCGAGGTGGCGCGCAGCCGCGGTGCGAGTGAAATCGAGGTCGGCGACGGCGTGCGCGCCGAGCTCAAGACGCTGCAGGACGAGCGACCCGACCTGCGGATCACCGAGTCGTTCGACTTCGTCACGCCGGTGAAGGAGGAATTCGATGCCTCGATGACCCTGCTCTATGAGGGCGCCATGCTCGCGGTGCTGGTGGTCTGGCTGTTCCTGCGCGACTTCCGCGCCACCGTCGTCTCGGCCGTGGCGCTGCCGCTGTCGGCCATTCCCGCCTTCATCGGCATGTACTACATGGGTTTCACCATCAACGTGGTGACGCTGCTGGCCATGTCGCTGGTGGTCGGCATCCTGGTGGACGACGCCATCGTGGAGGTGGAGAACATCGTGCGCCACATGCGCATGGGCAAGACGCCGTACCAGGCCGCGATGGAAGCGGCCGACGAGATCGGCCTCGCGGTGATCGCCACCACCTTCACGCTGATCGCGGTGTTCCTGCCCACGGCTTTCATGGCCGGCATACCGGGCAAGTTCTTCAAGCAGTTCGGCTGGACGGCCTCGTTCGCGGTGTTCGCCTCGCTGGTGGTGGCGCGCGCGCTCACGCCCATGATGGCGGCCTACCTGCTGCGGCCCGTGGTGATGGCACAGGACAGGCCACGCTGGGCCCGCAGCAACCGGCTGCTGGGCGGCATCTGGAACTGGATGCACAACCAGGAAGAACCCGCCTGGCTGAACCGTTACCAGGGCTGGGCCGCGTGGTGCATACGCCACCGCTGGATCACCATGGTCGGCGCGGGCCTGTTCTTCGTCGGTTCGCTGGCGCTGATCCCGCTGCTGCCACAGGGTTTCATCCCGGCCGACGACAACTCGCAGACGCAGGTCTACCTGGAGCTGCCGCCGGGCGCCACGCTGGCGCAGACGGTGGACACCTCGGAGCGCGCGCGCCAGCTGGTGGCGGCGGTGCCCCACGTCAAATCCATCTACACCACCATAGGCTCGGGCTCGGCCG
>CAZFOT010000073.1:0-14541 GCA_964520365.1 uncultured Hydrogenophaga sp. | reverse complement strand
GGCTGGAAGCCGCTCTCCTTGATGATCCGGCTCCAGACGGCGGCGTAGCTGCGCTCGCGCTGGGCCAGTTCCTCGCCCGACATGAAGCCCACCGTCAGCCCCATGGCGCTCAGGCGATCGCGCACGTCGGGCTGGGCAATGGCTTTCTGCACCGCGGCGGCGACGCGCTCCAGCGCGGCCGGCGGCGTGCCCGCCGGCGCGAACAGGCCGTAGTACGGCACGTCCTCGAAACCCTTCAAGCCAAGCTCGGCAAAGGTCGGCACCTCGGGCATGGCGGCCTGGCGCTGCGTGCCCATCACCGCCACCACACGCAGCTTGCCCGCCTTGTGGTTCTCGATGAAATCGGGGATCGACGCCACGCCCGCGGCGATCTGGTTGCCCAGCATGTCGCCCATCATGGGCGCGCTGCCCCGGTAGGGCGCGGTCACGAGGTCGAGCTGGTGTTTGCGGGCGATCTCCTGCACCAGGAACTGCGGCACCGAGGCGGGCGCGGGAATGCCGACCGCCCCCTTGCCTCCGCCCTGCTGGCGCACCCAGTCCACGTAGCCGCCCAGGGCCGTGGCGGGCGTGCCGGACGAGAGCGCGAACGCGTTCACGAACGTGGCGAACCCGGCCACCGGCACGAAATCCTTCGCCGAGTCGTAGCCGGGGTTCTTCATGACCAGCGGCAGGATGGTGATGGTGTGGTCGTGGCTGAGGAACAGGGTGTGCCCGTCGGGCGCGGCCGCCTTGAGCGCCTGCGCGGCGATCTGGCCACCGGCGCCGGCCCGGTTCTCCACCACCACCGGCGCGCCGAGTTCGTCCTTCATGCGCTCGGCCAGGATGCGGGCGATCGCATCCGTGCCCCCGCCGGCCGGAAAGCCCACGAGGATCTTGGTGGGTGTCTGGGCCGCCGCGTGTCCTGCGCCGAGCGCAAAACCCAGGACCATGGCCGCCTGCAGCGCTCGGCTCAGCAGGAATCGTCTCGAAATGGGCATGGAAAGCTCCTGTCGATGGAATGAAAAGCGGATATTCAGCAAGAATCGCACCCGGCTCAGGTCACCACCTCGGCGGCGGTCCGGAACGCCTCCACTGCGGTGGGAATGCCGCAGTACACCGCCGCATGCAGCAGCACTTCCTGCAGTTCCTCGGGCGTGGCCCCATTGTTCAGCGCGCCGCGCAGGTGGCCCTTGAGCTCGTGCTGCTTGCCCAGCGCCGTGAGCATGGCCACGGTGATCAGGCTGCGGGTCTTGCGATCCAGCCCCTCGCGCTGCCACACGTCGCCCCACGCCGCGCGCGAGATGTGGTCCTGGATCGGCTGGGTGAAGGGGGTGGCACCGCCCAGTGCGCGGTCGACGAAATCGTCGCCCATGACCTCTCGGCGGGTGGCAAGGCCCCGCCGGTATTGCTCGTCCTGCATGTGTGCTCCGGGTGTTCTGGGAAGCTTCGAGGATAAACTTTGTCGCACACCCATCACAACCGACGGAGACACGCCATGAGCACCCCCCGCTTTCCCCTGCCCGACCTCAATGCCCTGCCCGAAGACATCCAGGCCAAGGTGCTCGAAGTGCAGGAAAAGGCCGGCTTCGTGCCCAACGTGTTCCTGGCGCTGGCGCGCCGGCCCGCCGAATGGCGTGCCTTCTTCGCCTACCACGATGCGCTCATGCTCAAGGAGGACTCCGGACTGAGCAAGGGCGACCGCGAGATGATCGTCACCACCACCAGCGCGGCCAACAACTGCCTGTACTGCGTGGTGGCGCACGGCGCGATCCTGCGCATCTACGAGAAGAAGCCGCTGGTCGCCGACCAAGTGGCCGTCAACTACCGCAAGGCCGACATCACGCCGCGCCAGCGTGCCATGCTGGACTTCGCGATGAAGGTCTGCCTGCGCTCGCACGAGATCGAGGACGCTGACTTCGAGGCCCTGCACGCCCACGGCTTCAGCGACGAGGACGCCTGGGACATCGCCGCCATCACCGCGTTCTTCGGCCTGTCCAACCGCATGGCCAGTTTCAGCGGCATGGAACCCAACCCCGAGTTCTACCTGATGGGGCGGGTGCCGAAGGCGAAGTGAGCCGCTTCCCCGAAGCCACCCACCCGCGCACCACGGCTATGCGGCGGCGTGCGGGTGCGCGCAAGGCGATCAGAAATCGAACGTGGCCGAAAGCGAGAGGGTGCGCGGATCGCTGAGGACGAGTTGGCCGAACGGGTCCGAGTCCCAATGGCTCTTGCCGAGCGCATTGGCCAGATTGGCACGCAGCATGACAGCCTTGCCGCCGGCACGCTTGATGCGATACCGGACGCCGATGTCCAGGCGTGTCCACGCAGGAATCCTCTGTGTGTTGGCCTGATCCAGGTACTGCGAACCCGTGTGCACGATCCGGCCGCTCAGCGTCAGGCCTGCAAGAAACGGCGCGTCCCATTCGGTGCCTGCCACCACGCGCCACTCGGGTGCAGCGACGCCTGTGTTGCCGTCGTTGGCACCACCCTGGGTCCGGGTCAGCCTGGAGTCGATGTAGGCCGCGCCGCCCAGCAGCCGCACCCCCTTCGCCACCTCACCGAAACCGTTGAAATCCAGCCCGCGGTGCCTTTGCTCGCCGGCCAGGCGCAGCGCGGGTTTTTCTCCAGGCGTCGGGCTGTCGACCTGGATGGTGCTGGGCTGGGCAATCTGATACACGCTGACGGTGATGGCCGTGCTTCCGAAATCGAACTTGGCGCCGGCTTCCCGCTGCTTGGTCTTGAAAGGCGGAAAGACTTCTCCCTCGTTGCTGAAGCTCTCGCCCACCAGCACGCCCTGCTTCAAGCCTTCAACATAGCTCCCATAGAGGGAGACGTACCGCCAGGGTTTGACCAACAGCCCAACCATCGGCGTGGTGGCGTTTTCATCGTAGGGCGTGCCCGACAAAGCGCCGGTTGCCGTGTCAAAACTGGTGGACCTGATGTTCTGACGTCGGACACCCAGGGTCAGTTGTACCCGCTCGTTCAACATGGACAGCGTATCTGCAAGTGTGACGCTGGAATTCTCCGGATGCCACGATTTCTTCGCATCGTCCGGATCGGGCTGCAGGGAAAAATCCGGGCTGGCTGCGTAGATGGGGTTGTAGATATTGGAAGCTGGGAACCCCGGACCTGCAGGAGGACCGGAGACTCGCCTCCATTTCATATCGGACACCGAATAGCTCAAGCTCATCTGGTGTTGCACGGCACCGCTGGCAAAGCGCCCATGCACACCGGCTTCGAGCGTTTGCGAGGAAAACCTGTCGGCCCCCAGGCGGGACGGGTTGGCGTCGCCGTTCATTTCGCCCTGCGCGTTAACGATGGTGCGATTGGTTCCAATGCCGTGCCGCCGGCGCTGGTTGCCGCCAAAGCCGGCGTATGCCGTCCATTGGTCGCTCAGATCGTACTCGGCGCGCACGGTGCCGTAGAGCGCCTGGGTGTCGTTGAACTCGTGAGGATCGTAGAAATTGCTGTGGTTATCGGGCGCCTTGGGCACGGGCACGCCGGCGGCAACGCGAGCAAAGCGGCGGGTACCCCGCATGTCTTGGTCCTGATGGCCGAGGTCGGACGACAGGCGCAGACGCTCTCCCCGGTAGTCGAGGCCCAGGGCGAACAGGCCGGACTTGCGCGATTGGTTGTGAATTGCGGTATCGCCGTCACGATGGACGCCGTTGAAACGCACGCCGAACTGCTTGTCCGCGCCGAAGCGCCGGCCCAGGTCCAGATGCCCGCCCAACTGGGTGTCCGAAACATGGCCCAGCGTGAACCGGGTCAGCGGTTCATCACCGGCGCGCTTCGGAATCAGGTTGATGGCGCCGCCCACGCTGCCGAACAGCGCCGCGCCGTTGAGCATTGCATTCGGCCCCTTCAACACCTCGACGCGTTCGATGGCCTCGGCCATGACGGAGTTGTAGAAGGTAGGTGCCACGCCGGACATGCCATTGAACAACAGATCCGCGTTGCTGACGTCGAATCCGCGCACGCTGAAGCCGTCCAGCCCCGTGGACGCGGAGTTGGTGGCGCGCGCCGTCGGATCGTTGTTCAGCACATCGGCGATGTGGTGTATCTGCTGATCTTCCATCAGCGCCGCCGTGTAGCTGCTCTGGGTGAGCGGCGTCTCCATGAAGTCCCTGTTGCCCAGCACCCCGACCTGGCCGCCGCGCGCCACCTGCCCGCCCGCATAGGCTTCGGGCAGATCTCCAGGCCGCTGGGCCTGTGCCGTCACGCGCACCTCGGCCAGCGTGGCGCCATCGGTCTGCGCGCGCCTCACCACCACGGCGCCCTCCCGGCGCACCGCTTCCAGGCCGCTGCCGGCCAGGGCTCGAGCCAGGGCGGCATCGAGGTCCAGCGCGCCCTGCACCGCGGGCGCCTGCCGGCCTCTCACCAGATCGGACTGCAGGATGAGCTGTACGCCTGCCTGGCGGGCGATCTGCGACAGCGTGGCGTCGAGCGACTGCGCCGCAATGTCGAAGCTCAGGGCCTGGGCCAGCACGGCCACCGGAGCCATGGCGGCGTACAGCGCGGCGGCGGAAATGGCGCTGCTGATGGGGAAACGCCGGGGAAACAGGCGCGATGGATGCTTCACGGTATTCGTCTTTCTGGTCTGAGCGACCGGCTGGTTGTTGTGGACAAAGGACTGATCGCCAGACCCTTCATCCACAAGACGAAGCAGAAGACAAAATCCCGCAGCTTTTTTTATAGAGCCCCCACGCTCCGCCGCTGCGCGGGTCGCTGCCCCCCGAGGAGGCTGATCCGGCTTGGGGCGGCCCGGCGCCGGATTCGTTGACTCCCCCACGCTCCGCCGCTGCGCGGGTCGCTGCCCCCCGAGGGGGCTGATCCGGCTTGGGGCGGCCCGGCGCCGGATCGGAGGCCCCTGTTCCGCAGGAGACCGATTCGGCTTTATGCGCTCACATGCGTTCCGAAATGTCGATCCGGCCACCCCCGTCGCGGGCCTGCACGCGGACCGGCATGGCATCGGGCAGCATGCGCAGCCAGGTGCCGGCCCGGGCGATGCGGATCTGCGCCGTGACCGGCAGCCGGGCGGCACCCTCGGTGATCGCGATGTCCGCGCCGGTGTAGCGGCGCAGGCGCTCCACCACCTCGCCCAGTGGCGCGTCACGGAAACCCAGCCAGCCGTCGCGCCACTGCGCCACCGCCTCTCCGGACAAAACCGGGGAAGCCTGCGCGGCCTGCCCCGGTACGAGCCGCCAGGTCTCGCCCGCCGCCAGCTCCCTGGGCGCCCAGGACACCCCGGCCGCCAGCGGCTCCACGCGCACCCGGCCCGACTCCACGGCCACGTCCACCACGCCGCCATCGCCGCCCGGGCGCAGATCGACCGAGAAGCACGTGCCCAGCACCGTGATGCGCGCGCCGCCGGCTTCCACCGTGAACGGCCGCTGCGGCGCGTGCGCCACGTCGAAGAACGCCGAACCGGCCTCCAGGCGCGCATGGCGCCGCGCAGCGTAATAGGCCACGCCGAGCCGGCTGGCCGCGTCCAGCATGACCCGCGAACCGTCGGGCAGTTCGTGCGTGCCCGTCCGGCCCACGGCACTGGCCAGCACCGCCTGCCACTGCGCGACGTGCTCACGCCACCAGGACCAGACCAGCGCGCCGCTGCCGGCCATGCCCGCCGCACCCAGCAGAGAGCCGATGAGCTGGCGCCGGCGCCGGCCGTCCAGCGCTTGCGGCCCGGCCGAGCCGTGCCAGTGCGCCAGCACGCCCTCCACCGCGCGGCCGGCGCGCATCACGTCGCGCTCGATGGTGCTGCGGGTCACGCCATGGCGGCTGGCGAGTTCGTCCTGCCCCACGCCGTGCACGCGGAACTGCAGGAACACCTCGCGCGTGCGCTCGGGCAGCGCGGCCAGGGTGGCGCTAACGGCTTCGAGCACCTTGCGCTGCGCCAGGAGCTGCGGTGTGTCGATGCAGGCCTGCTCCTGCGGATGCAAGGCCAGCCACGACTCGGCATGCTCGTCGGCCAGCCGGCGCCGGCGCAGATGGTCGATCGCCAGGTTGCGCGCCATGGCGAACAGATACGCCTGCGGATCGTCCGCCGCGGGGCTCTGCCGTGTCTGCAACTGCAGCCAGAGGTCTTGTGCCAGGTCGCGCGCGTCCTCGGCGCAGCCGGTCTTGCGCGCCAGGAACCGGAGCAATTGCTGGTAGCTGCGCTGGAAGCTGCCTTCCAGCGAGGAACCGGGATAGCTGGCGGATGAGGGGATGGTCATGACTGGGCGATCGAGAAAACCTGCCGGCCGCCGGAAGCTGCCGCGCGCCGTTGCGCAAGCATACCGCCAAATATGAACAATTCTCATTCCCATTTTTCCTTTGACCAGGCGAATTCGGGCCGACGGGGAAACATCCATGCGCAAAAGTTATAATCCAGCCCTCAGTTACCGGCGCTATGACCGGTAGCGCTCATGTGCTACTCGCGGATCGTTCTGCATCCCGTCGCGGCACAGAGATTTCAATGGCCGGTCTTCCGGCCTCGACGCCGCGTCGCGCCAGCAACGTGCCAGCCCCCCTAGACCGGGCCTGCTGGCCAGGCTGGCGTGGTGACAGGCGCTGGGTTTGCCGATTCGTCGCTGTCAGTGTCTGCCTGCGGTCCTGTTGACCCGGTGAGGCGCGCGCGTGCCCCCGTTCTTCTGCATGGCCGTCTGCGGTGCCTTGTCAATTTGCACAGGAGGCAGCACGCACATGGCCAAGCAAATCCGCATCGAACACGTCTTCAAGGTGTTCGGCGATCAACCCGAGGCTGCCTTGAAGCGGGTCCGGGAAGGCCGGAGCAAGCAGGAAATCCTGGCCGAGACCGGCCAGTCGATCGGCGTGTTCGATGCCCACATGGACATCGAGGCGGGCGAGATTTTCGTGATCATGGGCCTGTCCGGTTCGGGCAAATCGACCCTGGTGCGCCTGCTCAACCGGTTGATCGAGCCCACGGCAGGGCGCATCCTGATCGACGGGCAGAACATCAACGACCTCTCGGAAGCCGGCCTGCGCGCGCTCAGGCGCAAGGACATCAGCATGGTGTTCCAGTCGTTCGCGCTGATGCCGCACATGACGGTGCGGGACAACACCGCATTCGGCCTGGAACTCGCCGGCGTCAAGCCCGCGCAGCGGCTGGCGCTGGCCGACCAGGCGCTGGAGCAGGTGGGCCTGGCGGGCTGGGGCGACAGCTATCCGGACGAGCTATCCGGCGGCATGCAGCAGCGCGTGGGCCTGGCGCGTGCGCTGGCATCGGACCCTTCCATCCTGTTGATGGACGAGGCGTTCTCGGCGCTGGACCCGATCATCCGCACCGAGATGCAGAGCGAGCTGGTGCGCCTGCAGCAGGTCAAGCGCCGCACCATCGTCTTCATCTCGCACGACCTCGACGAAGCCATGCGCATCGGCGACCGCATCGCCATCATGAAGGACGGCCAGGTGGTGCAGGTCGGCACGCCCGAGGACATCCTGCGCCAGCCGGCCAACGACTACGTGCGCAACTTCGTGCGCGGCGTCGATGCCGCCGCGGTGTTCAAGGCTGGCGACATCGCCCGCCAGACGCAGGTGGTGGTCGCCGAACACCCCAACAAGGGCGCGCGCGCGGCGCTCAAGCTGCTCGAAGAGAAGGACCGCGACTGGGCCTACGTCGTCAGCCCCGATCAACGCTACCTGGGGCTGGTGTCGGCGGACTCGCTGCGCGGCGCACTGCAGGACCACGACGGCCCGCTGGGCCTGTCGCGGGCCTACCTGCCCGACGTGCAGGTGGTCGATGCATCCCATCTCGTGGCCGACCTCTTCGGCCAGGCCGCGCAGGCGCCCTACCCGCTCCCGGTGGTGGACGGCGATGGCCGCTACCGCGGCGCGATCAGCAAGAACACGCTGCTGAAGTTCCTCGACCGGGCAGCGGGCTGACGCCCCGTCCACCGCACCGACTGGAAAGACAGGCCCCCCCATGAACGATACCGACACCACCCCCGCCGCAGGCACGGAACCGGCCACCGATGCCTGGGGCAGCCCCGTCGCGGCCAGCAGCGACAGCTGGCTCGACACCACCGCCAGCACCGATGCCGCCCTCGCCACGGCCGACGAAGGCTTTCGCCTCAGCCAGCTGTGGGACGGCTCGCTGCCCGTCGAGCGCTGGATCAACGACGCCCTGAGCTGGACAGTGAGCCACTTCCGCCCGTTCTTCCAGACCGTGCGCGCGCCCATCGACACCACGCTCACCGGCGTGGAGCAACTGCTGCTGAGCGTGCCGCTGCCGGCCATGGTCGCGCTGATGGGCCTGCTGGCCTGGCAGTTCGCCGGCCGCGCCATCGCGGCCGGCACCGTGGTCTCGCTGTTGCTCGTGGGCATGCTCGGCATCTGGTCGGAGGCCATGGTCACGCTTTCGCTGGTGCTGACCTCGCTGGTGTTCTGCATCGTCATCGGCCTGCCGCTGGGCATTCTTCTGGCGAGCAGCGATCGCACGCAGCGCCTGATGCGCCCGCTGCTGGACGCGATGCAGACCACGCCGGCCTTTGTCTATCTCGTGCCGGTGGTGATGCTGTTCGGCATCGGCAACGTGCCGGGCGTCATCGTCACCATCGTGTTCGCGCTGCCGCCGCTGGTGCGCCTGACCGACCTGGGCATCCGCCAGGTGCGGCCCGACCTGATCGAAGCCGCGCGCGCCTACGGCGCCTCGCGCTGGCAGATGCTGGCCAAGGTGCAATTGCCCCTGGCCATGCCCTCCATCATGGCGGGCATCAACCAGGCGCTGATGCTCTCGCTGTCCATGGTGGTCATCGCATCGATGATCGCCGTCGGCGGTCTGGGCCAGATGGTGCTGCGCGGCATCGGCCGCCTCGACATGGGCATGGCCACCGTCGGTGGCCTGGGCATCGTGCTGCTGGCCATCGCGCTGGACCGCATCACCCAGGCCATGGGCCGGCCCGGCCGCGGTGCGCGCCACTGGTGGCAGCAGGGCCCCGCGGGCCTGATCGCGCGCCTGATCCGCCCCGCCCCTGCCCGCTCGACGGCCCAGGCCGCGGTGCCCGGCACCTCGCATTCCACCTCCTGAGCGTTCGCGCCCAGGCTCTTCCATCCACCATCGAAAGGAAACCGATGACATTCCACCAGCCCACCCCTCTGTGGCGCACCCTGCTCGGCGGCGGCCTCATGGCCCTCGCCCTGAACGGCCCCGCCACCGCGCAGGGCCTGCCCGGTCAAGGCATCAAGGTGCAGCCGCTGCAAAGCTCCATCGCCGAAGAGACCTTCCAGACCCTGCTGGTGTCGCGCGCGCTGGCCAGGCTGGGCTACGACGTGCAGCCCATCAAGGAAGTCGAGTACCCCACCGCCCACGTGGCCATTGCCAATGGCGACGCCACCTTCATGGCCGACCACTGGGACCCGCTGCACGCGGACTTCTACAAGAACGCCGGCGGCGACGCCAAGCTCTACCGCCAGGGCGCGTACTCGCCCGGCGCGGCCCAGGGTTATCTCATCGACAAGAAGACCGCCGATGCCCACAAGATCACGCACGTCGATCAGTTGAAGGACCCGGCCATCGCCAAGCTGTTCGACAACAACGGCGACGGCAAGGCCGACCTGACCGGCTGCAACCCCGGCTGGGGCTGCGAGGCGGTGATCGAACACCACCTCGATGCCTACAAGCTGCGCGACACGGTCACGCACGTGCAGGGCAGCTACGCCGCGCTGATCGCCGACACCATCACGCGCCTCAAGCAGGGCCAGCCCATCCTGTATTACACATGGACGCCCTACTGGGTCAGCGGCGTGCTGCGCCCTGGCCAGGAGGTGGTGTGGCTGCAGGTGCCGTTCTCCTCGCTGCCGGGCGAACAGGCCAAGCTCGACACCAAGTTGCCCAACGGCCAGAACTACGGCTTCGTGCTCAACACGCAGCGCATCGTGGCCAACAAGCAGTTTGCCGAGCAGAACCCGGCGGCGGCCAGGCTGTTCGAGGTGATGGCGCTGCCGGTGGCCGACATCAACGCCCAGAACCTGCGCATGCGCGACGGCGAAAACAAGCCGCAGGACGTGGATCGCCACACCGACGCCTGGATCAAGGCACACCAGAAGGCCTTCGACGGCTGGATCCAGCAGGCGCTGGCCGCCGCCAAATAGGTCCGTCCCACGCCAAGGGCCCGGTTCATGGAGCCGGCACGCCTTGGCTGTGCGCCGGCCACAAGCCGGCATCGCTTTACCAGCGGTAAGCGGCGGACAGGGTCACGGTGCGCGGGCTGCCGTGGCGACAGTACGCGCCGCTGCAGGTCAGGAATTCCTTGTCGAACAGGTTGCGCGCATTGAGCGCCACGCGCCAGGGACCGCCCTGCCAGGCCAGCATGGCATCGACGAGACCATAACCCGGAATGCGGTACGGGCCGCCGCGCCCATCCACCGTGTCGCCCGTGTGGCGCAAGCCCATGCCCAACGTCCAGCCAGGCAGTCCCCATGCCGCGAGCTGGTAGTTGCCCCAGAGCGACGCCTGGTGGTAGGGCACCTCGGCCGCGCGGCGGCCCACCTCCTCGGGGCGGTTGCTCTGCGTGATGCGGCGGTCTGTGTAGGCATAGGCGCCCACCAGTTCGAGATGGCGCGATACCTGGCCGCGGATCTCGAGCTCCGCGCCCTGCGAGCGCGCCTGGCCGGTCTGCACGCTGAACTGCGGGTTGTCCGGGTCGGGCGTGAGCACGTTGTTGCGCCGCAGGTCGTACACGCTGGCCGACAGCAGCAGATCGTCGTTGCCGGGCGGCTGCCAGCGCACACCCACCTCGACCTGCTCGCCCTCGGTTGGCTTGAAGCGCTCGCCTTGCGCATTGGTGCCGCCTTGCGGCTGGAACGACTGGCTGTACCCCGCGAACGGTGCCCAGCCGCCGGACGCGAGGTAAACCACGCCCGCGCGGCCCGTCAAGGCGTCGGCGCGCTCCGCCGACCACGGCGCCGTGGTGAAGAAGGGCCGGGAGCGGTAGTCGCTCCAGTCGTGGCGCAGACCCGCGAGCAGCACCCAGCGCTCGCCGATCTTGACCTGGTCCTGCACGTACAGGCCAGCCTGCCAGCGCTCCGAGTGCGAGGAGAAGGCCACGGGCTGGCCCGCTGCGACCACCGCGCCATAGGCGGGGTTGTAGAGGTCGATCGGCGCGATGGGGCGCGAATACCACTCCGACTCGGAGCGGTAGCGCGTGTAGTCGAGCCCCGCGATCAGCGTGTGCTCGGCGGCGCCGCTGCGCCAGCGCTGCTGCCAGCTCGTGTCGGCCGAGAAGCCGCGCACGCGCTCGTATTCGTCGTACGCGGTGCGGCGGTAGCGGCGCGGATCATCCAGGTCCACGGTGCCTGCGTTGGTGAAGAACACGTCGGCGCCCGAGTCGAACAACCTCAGGCTGTGGCGCAGCGTGGCGTTCTCGTTCGCCGAATGCTCGAACAGGGCGGTCAGGCTGGTCTGCTCCACGTCCTGCCGGTCGAAGCCGGGTTCGCCCACGAAGCGAAAGCGCTCGATCGATGCTCCGTCCGGCCCCGGCAGCAGCGTGCCCGCCATGGGCAGCGGAAACTCATAACCCAGGCGCCGCTTCTGGTGCTGCAGCAGCAGCGTGAGCGATGTGGCGGCCGAGGGCTGCCATTGCAGCGCGGGCGCGATGTAGAGGACGTCGTCCTGCAGCGGGCGCACGGGCTTGTCGCTGCCGCGCGCGAGCGCCGTGAAACGCCAGGTCCAGTCGCTGCCCGGCGCCGCGGCACCGCCCAGATCGAGCCCCAGTTGCCTGTGTGCATGGCTGCCCGCTTCCAGCACCACTTCGCGCACCGGATCGGCCGTGGGGCGCTTGGTGACGGTGGCGAGCACGCCGCCCGGGGCCGACATGCCGTAGAGCACCGAGGCCGCGCCCTTGACGAGCTCGACGCGCTCCAGCCCGTAGGGCTCCTGCTTGCCCGAGGCCCAGGAATTGTCGGACACCTTGAGCCCGTCCGCGAACAGGCTGCCATTGCCCGCGTCGGCCCAGAAGCCACGGCTGTAGATCGCGTCGTACGAGCCGCTGTAGCCCGACACGGGCCGCACGCCGGCCGAGTAGTCGAAGGCCTGCTCCAGGCTGGTCGTGCGCAGCGTGCGCATCTGCTCTGCCGTGACCACGGTGATGGACTGCGGCGTTTCGAGGATGGGCGTATCGGTCTTGGTGGCCGTGGCGCTGCGCCGCGCAACCAGACCGCGCACCGGGCCGGTGGCGGTTTCCCGATCGGCCGTCGCCGTCACGACCACTTCACCCAGCGTGCCGCCCGTCTGCGCGGCAGGCGCCACCGTCCACGTCGCGCCATCGCGGCGCAGTTCCAGGCCCGAGCCTTGCAGCAGTTGGTGCAAGGCGGCCTCCGCGTCGAGCTCGCCGCGCACGGAACGGCTGGTCTTGCCGGTGCCCAGCGTGGGCGCGAAGACCAGTTGCACGCCCGACTGGGCGGCGAACTGGCGCAGCGCATCGGCCAGGGGCTGGGCGGGAATGTCGAAGCTGGCGGTTTGCGCGGCCACGTGCAGACAGGCGGCGGCCAGGGCTGCCACGGCGATGGGCCGCAGGGCAAGACGGGTCAGGGTTCGTTGTTTCATGATGGATGTGCGAAGGAATGAGGGGAAGTGCCCTCCCTGCCACAACGAACCAGCCTCTGCCGATCCTGAATGGTCCATCGCTTCACGGTGCGCCGGCCGGTGGCGCGCAGCCCGTTTTCAGCGCATCTGAACCTGCCAGCGACCCGTCTCCAGACGCGCGCGCACGGGCAGGATGCCCGGCAAGGCGCGCACGAAGTCCTCGGCCTGCGCAATGCGCACCTGGCCCGACAGCCGCAGGCCGGCCACCTCGGGCGCCACCGCGACGGGGCGCGGCAGGTAGCGCCGCAGGCGCTCGATGGCCTCGCCCAGGGGCGCGTCGTCGAACGCGACGACGCCATGGCGCCAGCCCGCCACGGCCCCCGATGCCGGCAGACGGCCGATCTGCACGCCCATCGCATCGGCCTGTGCGCCGGGCATCCAGTGCAGCGCCATGCCCGGGGCGAGTTCGTTGGAGGTGGCGGCTCGCCCTTCAATGCCTGGCGTGTCCACACGCACGCGGCCGGACGCGACTTGCACCTGCACTCCGCCGCTGGGCGAGCGGTCCACGCCGAAGCGGGTGCCCAGCACCGTGATGCGCACATGGCCCGCGACGGAGGATGCACCGGCAGGCACATCCACCACGAAAGGCCGCTGCGCATCAGCCGCCACCTCGAAAAACGCGGACCCGGCCAGCAGACGCACGCTGCGCCAGCCGGCGTAGAAAGCCATTTCCACGCGGGTCTGGGCATCGAGCGTCACCATGCCGCCGTCGGGCAGCGACCGCCGCAGCGTCTGGCCATGGCCAGTGGCTGCCATCTGCTGCCATTGCGGCATGGCCATGCGCCACCAGCGCCAGCCACCCGCGCTCCCCAGGGCCAGGCCGGCCATGCCCAACAGCGCGGTGAGCGAACGGCGGCGGCCGGTACGGTGCGGTGCCGGCGCATCGGCCTTAGCGCCCGCATGCCAGCGCTCCAGCGCAACCTGCACACGGTCCATGGCCTGCATCATGTCGCGCTCGATCATGTTGCGCGAAACGCCAAACGCGGCCGCCAGCGTGGCCTGGTCTTCGCCGTGCACGCGATGGCGCAGGAACACCTGGCGGACCCGCTCCGGCAGGCCGGCCAGTGCCGCCTCCACCGCCCGCACGGCCTGGCCGTACATGGCCGATTCGGCCGCATCGGGCGTCTGGGCCGACACGGGCGCCGGCAGACCGGCGCCCGCGCCCAACCCGTCGGCATGGCGCTGGACCACGCCGTTGCGCCGGTGCTGGTCGATGAGCAGATTGCGGGCCATGGTGAACAGGTAGGCCCGAGCCTCACCGTCGGAGCCCAGTGCGGGTTCGCGCCCCTGGCGCGCCATGTCGGCCACGCGCAGCCAGGTGTCATGGGCCAGGTCGTGCGCCTCGTCCACACAGCCGGCACGGCGCGTCAGGTATCTCAACAGGTCCGCGTAGCTGGCGCGAAAGCTCGCCAGCAGCGGTGACTGGATGGCATCGGAAGCCACGACCGCCCTCCCCGGCTCAGCGGCCGACCATGTTTTCCGGCACCACCCACTGGTCGAACTGCTCGGCCGTGAGGTGGCCCGAAGCGATGGCCGCCTCGCGCAGGCTGGTGCCTTCCTTGTGCGCCTTCTTGGCGATGAAGGCGGCCTTGTCGTAGCCGATGTGCGTGTTCAGCGCGGTCACCAGCATCAGCGAGCGCTCCACCAGTTCGGTGATGCGCTCGCGGTTGGGCTCGATGCCGACCGCGCAATGGTCGTTGAAGCTGACCATGCCATCGGCCAGCAGGCGCACGCTTTGCAGGAAGTTGTGCGCCACCATGGGGCGGAACACGTTCAGCTCGAAGTTGCCGGACGCCCCGCCGAAGTTGATCGCCACGTCGTTGCCGAACACCTGGGCGGCCAGCATGGTCACGGCCTCGCTCTGCGTGGGGTTGACCTTGCCCGGCATGATGGACGAGCCGGGTTCGTTCTCGGGGATGCCGATCTCGCCAATGCCGCTGCGCGGGCCGCTGGCGAGCCAGCGCACGTCGTTGGCG